>CAZSOV010000026.1:0-42478 GCA_964608505.1 uncultured Verrucomicrobiota bacterium | reverse complement strand
GCCGATCGACGACGCGGGAGACGCAGTGATAGACGGCGGCGGGATGATCGGGTGGCGCGAGCAAACGACCGGTCGGCATGCCCCACACGGTGCCAAGACCCGTGGCCGATCTCAATAGAAATATCCCGGAGATTGGCTCGGAGTGACTGCGATTCTTTGATAAGTATCCCGGGAAATAAGACGGACGTGCTTGGACCTGCTTTGGGCGCGGGCGGGCGGATTTGTGCGCCAGTGCGCCGTTGACACCGGAGGGATGCGCCGGTAGCGGAACGACGTTGTCTCCACCCGCTCCTCCACTTCCCGAGCGACCTGGTTCCTGGTGCGGGTTCCTTCGCTGGATCAAGGGCTGGTCCCACTTCGCGGGGGCGCCATGCGCGGGTTCCGTGGACGGGCGCCGGGGGACGAGGGACGGGAGGAGCGAGATCCGGAGTGGCCAGAGGTCCGCGGCGGGATCTCCGGATCGGGGGGGCGATCTGCGTCGTTCGCCCTGATGGAATGGTCAGCGGCGAAAAATCGGGCTCCGAGCATCGCTCGAGGGTCGTTCGCCGTCGGGGGAACGTCTTCGAATCCGCGCGTGTCCCGGAGGGCGGCCAGATGCCCAATGGCGGTGTCGTGGCACCGGTGAACCTGGTGGCGGGGGGGCGTGCAGTGTTTTGGTGGAGCCGACGGGGATGCGACGGTGGGAGCATTGGGTGGATGGCCGGATCGAGGCCTCCGACGCCGCGTTTCCGGCCGATGGCGCGTTTTTCGAATCGCGGGCCGGGGATCGCTGGTGGTTTCACGGTCGGCGGTTGGGATTCGCGGCGGCCGGGAGCGGGGACGCTCCGCAGCAGTTCGCGGTGCCGGAGATTTCGGGGCCCTTCGTAGGATTCCGGGTGCCGTGGGGGCGGGAGTGGGACCATGCCCTCTGCCTGCTCGAGGATCGCGAGGGGAATCTGTGGTGCTGATGGAGAACGAGGTGGAGTACCGGCGCGCGTTGCGGTTGCTTCGTGCCACCCCGGGGGAGAGATCGGAGCCGACCGAGGCGTTGAACGAGCGGGAGGGGCAGGTGTTGGAGTTGGCGCGGCAGGGGCTGCAAAACAAGGAAATCGGTGACCAGCTGGGCCTGAGCCATCACACGGTGGCGAACCACTTGACCGAGGTGTATCGAAAGCTCCATGTGCGGGGCCGACGGGAGCTGAGGAAGCAGCGGGCCCGGATTTCCGCCCCGTGCGGGAGCGAGGGCGCGATTTTTTTGTCCAGGAGGCCCCCGGCGACCGACTCATTGGGTAGATGACGAGGGAATCGACCATGAGCAGCGATCCGGCGATGGCGTGGGTGGAGGCCGCGCGGAACGGCGACGAGCCGGCGGCGGCCCGGTGGGTGGCCGAACATCACGGGCCGATCTACGCGTTCCTGCGGCGGTTGAGCGGCTCGGAGTCGGATGCCTCCGAACTGACGCAGCGCACGTTTTGTCGTGCCTGGTCCGCCTTGGGAGGATTCGAAGGGCGGTCGAAGGTCTCCGTCTGGCTTCACGGGATCGCGTATCGGACCTTCGTGGATTGGCTGCGGTCCGAACGGCGGCGCGAGGAGCGCGGGGACGCGTGGTGGGCCGGTCTGCCCGACCCGGGACCGGGGCCGGACCGGGAGGTGGCGCAGGCGGATGGCGCGGCGGCGGTCTATGCGGCGGTGGATCGCCTGGGTGAAGGGCTGCGGGAGACGATTCATCTGCACTACTACCAGGGGCTGACGTTGGAGGAGACGGCGGAAGCCATGGGGGTGGCGACGAGCACGGTGAAGTATCGGATGCGCCAGGCCATGGAACGATTGAGGGCGACCGTCGGCGGGGGGCGCGGGGGGTAGGCGACAAGCTTCAGGACCAGAGATCCAGATTCCAGGATTCCGGATGCGAGGGCCGGAAAGGCCGCTCGGGGAGGACGGCGGGAGAGGGGGCAGGGGCCCCAGGGGCCAAGGTCAAACGACAAACACGACAGGAGACGAGGTTATGAGCACGGAGAAGCAGATCGAGGAGGTGTTGCGCGGGGCGCCGGTGCCGGTGCCGCCACCCGGCCTGGAGGCGAGGTTGGTGGCGGGGTTGCGGCGGGAGGGCAATGGCAATGGGCGGTCCGCGGAGGCGCCGGTGGACCGTCCGGGCTTCTGGCGGCGTTGGTGGCCGCTGGGTTTGCCGGGTTTGGCCACCGCGGCCCTGGCGACGGTGGCGGTGGTGCAGCAAGCGGAGTTGGAGGCCTTGCGATCGGCCCCGGGAACGTTGGCCGTGTCCGCGGCGGGGCGTGGTTTGGACGTCGTCGCGCCGGGGGGCCCGGACGGCGGGGTGGTTCCGGAGGCGGGCACGCCCGTGGCGGCGGAGGTCGTGACGGAGATCGAACGTCTGCGGGCACTCGTGGCGGCGTTGAGCGAGGAGGTGTCCGGCCTGGAACGGCTTCGGGAAGAGAACCAGCGGTTGCTGGCCGAGATTGCCGGACAGAAGGGAAAGCTCCCGCCCGAGGTCCGGGAGATGGAGGTGATGAAGGACAAGGCCGAGCGGATCCGGTGCGTGAACAATCTGAAGCAGCTGGGTCTGGCGGTCCGGATCTGGGCCTCGAAGAACCAGAACGAGTTTCCGCCGGACCTCGCCTCGTTGAGTTCGCTGGTCGGTTCCACGAAGCACCTCGTATGTCCGTCGGACGCGACGCGTCAACCCGCGCTGGATGGCGCGTCGGTGACGGAGGCGGACAGTTCGTATGACTTTCTGGCGCCCGGACCGGGAGATCCGAGCTCGGAACCGATGCGGGTGATGTGGCGGTGTCCCCTGCATCGCAACGTGACGCTCGTGGACGGCTCGGTGCAGCAGTTGACGCCGGAACGTTACGAGCAGATGGAAACGCGCGACGGGAGGCTTTACATGCAGCCCTCCGAACCCCGACCGAACGTCCCGGTATCTCCCGCCCAGCCATGAGCACGACGCATCGAATCGGTCTGGCGCTCGCCGCGGTCGCGGCGGGCGTCCTCGTTTGGGTGCTGGACCAGCGGGGGGAACTGCGCGAGTTGCGGGCGGCGCCGCGGGGGGTGGCGAACGGCGGCGCGGGGGAAGCGGGGTCGACTCCCGGCTCCGCGGCGATTCCGGTGGTCGGGGATGCGCTGCCCGCCGCGGAGTCCCGCGTCGAACTCATGGCGCTGCGGGCGAAGGTGACGGAGTTGCGGGAACGGCAGAAACAGCTGGCCGGGGCCACCGGGGAGAACGCGCGGCTGCGCACGCGATTGGCGACCGTGAAGGAGTCGGTGGAGCGGGGGCTTCCGCCGGACTACATCAAACGGGACCAGGCGAGGAACCGGGGCCAGACCACGCCGGAATTCGCGCTGGAGACGATGCTCTGGGCCATGCAGACGGGGGACACGAACGCCTTTCTGGCGGTTATTCCGGAACGCGCGCGGGCGGCGGTGGCCCCGCAGTTGGCCGCGGAGGGCGTGGTGCCGTTCTCCAAGCGGAACGGGATGCTGCCGGGGTTCCGGGTGGTGCGGCGCCGGGAGCTCGGCCCCGAGGATGCGGAGCTGGAGGTCGAGTGGGCTCCGGGGGCCGCACAGCCGATGAACTTCCATCGCGAGGCGGGCGGCTGGGTGGTGCAGTTCTGAAACGCACGGCGAGCCGAGCCAGCGGGACACCGTTTGTTGGGGCGGGGCGGCCTCCTACTTGGCGTACTCCACGCAGCGGGTCTCGCGCAGGAGCGTGACGCGGATCTGCCCGGGGTACTGGAGTTCGTCCTCGATCTTGCGGCAGATGGAACGGGCGAGGTGGAAGCAGCCGTCGTCGTCGAGGACCTCGGGTCGGACGATCACGCGCAACTCGCGTCCGGCCTGGACGGCGAAGCATTTGTCGACGCCGGGAAAGGCGGCGCCGAGGCGTTCGAGGCTTTCGACGCGTTTGAGGTAGGTGGACATGGTCTCGGAGCGGGCTCCGGGGCGGGAGGCGCTGATGGCATCGGCGGCGCTGACGAGGATGCCGAGGGGTCCCTCGGACTCGACCTCCTGATGGTGGGAGGCGACGGCGTTGACGATGCGGGGATCCTCGCCGTATTGGCGGAGGAGGTCGGCGCCGACGATGGCGTGGGGACCTTCGAGTTCGTGGGAGACGGCCTTTCCGATGTCGTGGAGGAGGCCGGCGCGTTTGGCGGCAAGGACGTTGATGCCGAGTTCGGCGGCGAGCAGGCCGGTGAGATGGGCGACCTCGATGGAGTGGTCGAGGATGTTCTGGGAGAAGCTGTGGCGGAAGCGGAGGCGGCCGAGGAGACGGGTGGTTTCGGAGTGGAGCGGGGGGAGGCCAACGCGGGCGATGGCCTCCTCGCCGAGCTTGAAGATGTTTTCCTCGGTTTCCCGGGCGACCTGCTGGATGACCTCCTCGATGCGCGTGGGATGGATGCGTCCGTCGGCAATGAGGCGCGACATGGCCTCGCGCGCGACGGCGCGGCGGACGGGGTCGAAGCCGGAGATGACGACGGCGTTGGGGGTGTCGTCGATGAGGACGGTGACGCCGGTGGCGGCTTCGAAGGCCCGGATGTTGCGGCCTTCGCGGCCGATGATGCGGCCCTTGATCTCGTCGTTGTGGATGGCGATGGAGGTCGTGGTGCTTTCGAAGGTGTATTCGCCCGCGTAGCGCTGGACGACGGTGGCGAGGAGGTGGCGGGCCTTTTCCTCGGCGCGGCGCTGGGCGTCCTCGAGCAGGTGCCGGGCCAGGTCCGCGGCGTCGTGCTCCGCCTCCTCGCGGGCCTGGCGAAGGACGGCATCCCGGGCTTCCTCGGGACGCAGGCCGGCGACGCGCTGGAGCTCGCGGCGGACCTGGTCGCGGGCCTGCTCGAGTTCGGTCAGTTGCTGCTCGATTTTCTCATGCCGGAGGAGGAGTTCGTCGGAGCGCCGGCGGAGATGGGTTTCCTCGGAGGCGAAGCGTTCGAGGTGCTGGTTGACGAGGCGTTCCCGTTCGGTGACGCGCTTCTCGAAATCCTCGAGCTCGAGGCGTCGGCGGGCGTGGAGTTGCTCGGTCTGGTCGCGGAGCTTGAGGGTTTCCTCGTTGGCCAGCAGGCGCGCCTCGCGGGTAAGGTTGTCGGCCTCGCGGCGGGCGTTCCCGAGGAGGGACGCGGCCTTCTCCTCGATCTCGCGGTGTAGCCGGACGGATTCGCGCCGGTGCCGGACGACGAGGAGGACCGAGCCGGCGGCGACGAGCGCGGTGCCTCCGAGGAGCAGATAGACGGCGGTGGAGGGATCCATTTCTCAGGGCGACGCGGCCGGAGCAACGGCCCAGGTCCGCTCCGGTGTCACCAGCACGTGCATGTGAATGTCATGGGGCTCGTCCGGTACGACATCGACGACCTGAAGGTCGAAGGCGATGCCCCAGCGGCGCGCGTGATCGGCGCGAGCCAGGAGACGGTCGAAGAATCCCCGACCACGTCCCAGCCGCCGTCCCATTGGGTCGAAGGCTAGGCCTGGGACGACGATCAAGTCCAGCTCGGCCCATGGCACGAGGGGTGCGGACGCGGGCGGTTCGGGAATGTCGTAGGGGCCGGGCACGAGGGAATCCTCGCTGGCGGCGACGGCGGGGAGGTACTCGCCGCGGAGGGGATCCCAGCGGGGCAGGCAGAGGACGGTGCCATGTTCGCGGAGGCAGCGAAGTGCCGGGAGGAGGTCGGGTTCGGCCGGGAGCGGGCAGTAGCCGAGCACGTGCGTGGCGTCCCGGAACGACGCCAGTTCGAGCAGGCGACGGGAGAGGCGCGCGGAATGCTCGCGGCGTTGGACGGGGTCCAGGGCGGCGAGGCGGGCGCGCATCTCGCTTCGCAGCCGTTTCTTGAGGAGCGGGATGGGTTCCTTCACGGGGTGGGCGGGGTTGGTCGGACGGCGTCGAGTTCGCGCCGCCATTGGTCGAGGCGGTCGCGGATCTTCTTTTCGAAGCCCTGATCGGACGGCTGGTAGTACCGTCGGGTGGCGCCGAGGTAATCCTGGGCGACGAAATGGCCCGGATGCGCGTGCGCGTAGGCATAACCGACGCCGTGGCCGAGCTGTTTGGCGCCCTTGTAGTGGCCGTCGCGGAGGTGTTCGGGCACCGGGAGGGTGCGCCCCGACTGGACATCCGCGAGTGCTGCGTCGATGGCGGCGATGCTGGAATTGCTCTTGAGGGCCGTGGCGAGGTAGATGGTGGCCTCGGCAACCGGGATGCGGGCTTCCGGCCAGCCGACGAATTCGGCGGTCTGATGGGCGGCGTGGGTGACGACGAGAGCGAGGGGATCGGCGAGGCCGATGTCCTCGGCCGCGAGGATCATGAGGCGGCGCGTGATGAAGCGCGGGTCCTCGCCCGCGTGGATCATTTTGGCGAGCCAGTAGAGCGCGGCATCGACGTCGCTGCCGCGCACGGACTTGATGAAGGCGGAGATGGTGTCGTAGTGGGCGTCACCGTCGCCGTCGTAGACGACGGCCTTCTTCTGGATGCATTGCTCGGCGACGGCGAGGTTGAGTCGGATGACGCCGTCGGGGTCGGGGGGCGTGGTGAGCGCCGCGATCTCGAGCGAATTGAGCGTCTTGCGCGCGTCGCCGTCGGAGACGCGGGCCAGGTGCAGGAGCGCCTCCTCGTCCGCCGCGATCCGCTGATGCCCGAGGCCCCGGTCGACATCGGCCAATGCCCGCCGCAGCAGTGCGAGCAGGTCCGCCTCCGGGATGGGGCGGAGTTCGAAGATCTGCGAGCGCGACACGAGGGGGGCGTTGACGAAGAAGAACGGGTTGTGCGTCGTCGCGCCAATGAGCCGGATCACGCCGGATTCGACGTCGGGCAGGAGGACGTCCTGCTGTGCCTTGTTGAACCGGTGGATCTCGTCGATGAAGAGGATCGTGGGTTCACCGAGGTTGGCGAGGCGATTGGCCGCGGTGGCCAGGACGCGGCGCATGTCGGCCACGTTGGATTCGACGCCGCTGAGGCGCTCGAACCGGCAACGGGTTTGTTTGGCGATGATCTGGGCCAGAGTCGTTTTGCCGGTGCCCGGAGGACCGAAGAAGATCACCGATTGCAGGCGGTCCGCCTCGATGGCGCGCTGAAGCAGTTGGCCAGGGCCGAGGATGTGGCGCTGTCCGACATATTCGTCGAGGGTGCGGGGTCGCAACCGGGCGGCGAGCGGAGGGGGGCGGGTCGAGACCGGGGCCCCGGCGGGGGTCGGGGCGGCCGGGGCGGCGGGAGCCGCAGGCACGGATGCCGGAGAGTTGAAGAGGTCGCCCTGTCCCACGGGGGATAGGGTACGGATCGGAGCGGCTTGGCCCAGCCGAAATCCGGCGGGGCGAAGGTTTGGGTTTGGGTTGGGGCGGCGGGACGAAAGGCCTGCCACTCCACAGGTCGCAGGGCGTGGCGTGGGCGCGCCGGTGGGTGCAGGGGCGCACGGGGGCAAGGCCAAAAAAAGAGCCCCGCCATGAATGCCGTGTGAAATCAGTTCCTTTGAACTGCGAGGGACAAGACGGGACGCGCCGAGCGGCTTACGACTTCCAGTTAAGGCCTGTCGGCCACCATGAGGCTGAGTCCCTTGTTATTGAGCTTACGGTTCAAGGACATTGTTCCTAATCACGAGCATAGGCAGGGCAAAATCGAAGGGCGCACGGTTCGTGCGGCCGGTGACGAAGGCAGCGGTGGGTTTGGACGGGCGCATCCCGGGGAGAAGGACTCAGCAAAGAGGGAGCGAGTCGGGTCCGGCGACCGATGCTTTCGCGTTGGATTTCGCGTTTGGAAAGAACCCCTTCTGACGTCCCCACCGTGGCACGCTCCGGTGGTTTCCACAAGGCGCTTTTCGGGTGGTCGCGGGGAGGGCGCAGGGCGATTGACAAAGTCGATTGGGGCCCGCGACCGCCGGGTCGCGGGGCGATCCAAGCAGGCGAATCGAGAGGCGAAGCCGGCGACTCGGCAGTCGCCGGCCCCGCAGCGCAGTGTCACCCCGGACTTTGTCAACGGCCCTGGGGGAGGGCGGGACGATGGACAAAGTCCGGCGTGGACCTGCGCTGTGGGTTGTTCCTTGGCCCGGGCGTTTGGGGCTCAGCCGGCAATCTGGTGGCCCGGTCCTCCCGGAGGGAATTCATACGTACAGGTAACAAACGTTTGCCATGGGGGGAACCCGGGCAAATATTCGCGGCGGTCCGGAACTCCCATGAATTCCCTGAACTCGAGCTTTGCGTCCTGGCTGCGGTGCGCGTGCTGCGTCGCGGCGTTTACCTTGGCGGCGAGGGCGGAGCCGGAGCGGGCGGGCAAGGAGTCCTGGCCTTCGTTTCGGGGGACGCCATCCTTGAGCGGGCTGACGGTGGCGCGCGTTCCGGACCAGCCGAGGCTGCTGTGGCAGTTCAAAACCGGAGCGCCGGTGAAAGCGACGCCGGCCATCGTGGACGGGATGGTGTTCGTGGGTTCGGAGGACGAGAAGGTCTACGCGCTGAGACTGGCGGACGGCACGAAGGCGTGGGAGGCCAAGGTGGATGGACCGGTGCTTTCCTCCGCACTGGTGCGGCATGGCCGGGTGTACGTGGGTACGTCGGGAACCAACCTGCTGGCCCTGGAGGCGGGCTCCGGCAAGGAGGTCTGGAGGTATGGCGGCGACGCCGAGTTCAAGAGCAGCCCGGGTTGGTTCGCGGCGCCGGATGGGAAGGGCGAATGGCTGATCATCGGCGGCTATGACAGCCGGCTGCATTGCGTCGATGCCGCGACGGGCAAATCGAATTGGGTCTACGAGACGGGCAACTACGTCAACGGCGCGCCGGCGGTGTCGGGTGGCCTGACCGCCTTCGGCGGTTGCGACGCCATCGTGCACGTGGTCCGGTTGGCCGACGGGACCAAGGCCCGGGAAGTCGAAGCGGGCGCGTACATCATCGGGTCGGCGGCGATGGCGGACGGGGTGGCCTACGTGGGGCACTACGAGAACGAGTTCCTGGCGGTGGACCTGAAGAAGGGCGAGGTGCTCTGGCGGTATCGGGACCGGAACTTCCCCTATGGGGGTTCCCCGGCGGTGACCACGGACCGGGTGTTGTTCGGAGGCCGGGACAAGCGCGTGCATTGCGTGGACCGGGCGAGCGGGCGGCAGATCTGGGCCTTCGCCACGCGGGGAAAGGTCGAGAGCTCGCCGGTGGTGGCGGGCGACCGGGTGATCGTGGGATCGGACGATGGCCGGGTCTACGTGTTGTCGCTGGCGGACGGGAAGGAGCTTTGGAGCTACGAGATCGGCCAGCCGGTACAGGGGTCTCCGGCGGTGGTGGAGGGGCGATTTGTAATCGGGGCGGAGGACGGGACCCTCTACTGCTTCGGCGGCGGATAGGGCAACGGGTGGCCGGCCTCCGGCCCGAATCCGACGGAACCCAAATGAGCGCGAAACGGAAGTCCTGGAGGGAGAAGCTGGCGGACGACAAGGGTCTGCCCAGGGTGATCCGCATCCAGCCTCATCAGGAGGCGCGTTGGGGGCGCGGCACGATGGTGATTCCCGCGCCGCGGGAGGTGGACGGGTTGATTCGCGAGATCCCGAAGGGCCGGACGCGAACGGTGTCGGAGTTGAGCACGACGCTGGCCGAACGCCACGGCACGGATCGGGGCTGTCCGCTCACGACCGGGATTTTCGCGTGGATCGCGGCGCACGCCGCCGCGGAGGACGAAGCGGAGGGAAGAAAGCGCGTGACGCCGTGGTGGCGGGTGCTCAAGGCGGGCGGGAAGCTGAACCCGAAATTCCCCGGGGGCACGGAGGAACAGGCACGTCGACTCGCGGCGGAGGGGGTCGAGGTGCAGAAGGGAAGGGCCGTGGCCGTGGTTTCGCCGGGCCGTTCTTCAGCCGTACGATGAAGGTCGATTCGGATTTCTCGAGGACACATCACCCAACCATTTCCGCCGCATTCAATATGTCATTGCCCACCCCCAGCGTCCCGGCCGCGGCCCCGACGCCTCCGCCCCTCGCGAAGGAGACCACGGCGGGGAACTACTTCGTTTCGAACTATCCGCCCTTCGGGTATTGGAGGCCGGAACGCGTCGGGGAATACGAGGCGGCGTTGGAACGGGTGTCGCGTCCGGACCATCCGCTGGGGCTGTACGTGCACATTCCGTTCTGCCGGAAGCGGTGTCATTTCTGCTACTTCAAGGTGTACACGGACAAGGACTCGGCGGAGATCCGGGGTTATCTGGACGCGCTGCTGCGGGAGATGGCGATGTACGCGGCGAAACCGTTCGTGGGGGGGCGGCGTCCGCGTTTCGTGTATTTCGGGGGCGGCACGCCCAGTTATCTGTCGGAAGGCCAGCTGCAGGCGTTGTTCGGGGGCTTGAAGGAGGCCCTCGCGTGGGACGAGGTGGAGGAGGTGACGTTCGAGTGCGAACCGGGGACGTTGACGGATCACAAGCTGGAGACCCTGAGGGGGCTCGGGGTGACACGGCTGAGTCTGGGCATCGAACATTTCGACGATCACATTCTGGAGATTAACGGGCGGGCGCATCGGTCGAAGGAAATCGTGCGGGCCTACGGGCATGCGCGGGAGGTGGGGTTTCCGCAGATCAACATCGATCTCATCGCGGGCATGGTGGAGGAGACCGAGGAGAAGTGGCGGATGGCGGTGGCCCGGACCCTGGAGCTGCTGCCCGACTCGGTGACGATCTACCAGATGGAGGTGCCGTACAACACGGGCATCTACCGGCAGATGAAGGTCGACGGGAAGCTGGTGGCGCCCGTGGCCGACTGGGAAACGAAGCGGCGGTGGGTCGACTACGCCTTCGGGGAGCTGGAGAAGGCCGGGTACACGGTGGGCAGCGCGTACACGGCGGTGCGGGACAAGGCGAAGACGCGGTTCGTGTACCGGGACCGCCTGTGGGCGGGGGCGGATCTGCTGTCGATCGGCGTGGCCAGCTTCGGACACATCCAGGGCACGCACTACCAGAACCTGCACGATTTCCAGCCGTACCTCGAAGCGGTGAATGCCGGTCGGTTTCCGGTGTTTCGCGCGCTGACGCCGACGCCGGACGAGCGGTACATCCGGGAGTTCATCCTGCAGCTGAAGCTGGGTTCGGTGAGCGCCGAGTACTTCACGGCGAAGTTCGGCGAGGATCCGCGGGTGACGTTTGCGGGGCCTTTGCAGACGCTGAAGGAGCAGGGATTTCTGCTGGAGGGGGGCGGCGACCGGATTGGGATCACGCGCGAGGGTTTGCTGCAAGTGGACCGCCTGCTGCACGAATTCTTCAAACCGGAGCATCGGGCGGGAAGATACGCCTGAGGGCGATGCCGGGCGGTCGGGGGATCGAGCGGAGAAAGGGACGACGATGAACGAGGCGAACTGGGTTCGTAGACTGACGGGGTGGGCCTGGCTGGCATGCGCGCTGGTGGCGCGGGCCGACGTCTTCGTGGCGCCGGGCGGGTCGGACGCGGGGCGGGGCACGTACGAGCAACCCTTTGGCACGTTGGAACGGGCGCGGGACGAGGTGCGGCGCCTGCGCGCCGAGCAGGGCCGGTCCGCGCCGGGACTGACGGTGTGGTTGCGGGGCGGCGATCATGCCCGGACCGCGGCGCTGGAGTTGACGTCCGCGGACTCCGGGAGCCCCGGGGGCGCGGTCGTCTGGCGGGGGTGGGGAGCGGAGCCGGCGCGCTTGCTGGGGGGACGTCGACTGAACGGGTTCGGGCCGGTGACCGATCCGGATGTGGTGGCGCGGCTGGCGGCGCCGGCACGCGGATTCGTGCGCCAGCTGGAGCTGCGCGGGCAGGGCATCGCGGAGTACGGAGCCCTGCGGTCGCGCGGTTTCGGACGGGCGACGGTCCCGGCCCACACGGAGCTTTTTCACGGCGGGCGCCCGATGACACTCGCCCGCTGGCCGAACGAAGGGAGCTTCGAGACCATCGCGGGTTTTCCGGAGGGGAGCGGCAAAGGCGACGATCACGGAGGCAAGATCGGGGAATTGCCGGGGGGATTCCTTTACGCCGGGGACCGGCCACGTGGCTGGCAGGACACGAGCGACCTCTGGGTGCACGGCTACTGGGCCTGGGACTGGGCCAATTCGTACGAGCGGGTGGAGTCGCTGGACCTCGGGAAGCGCGCGTTGAAGACGGCACCGCCGCACGGCCTGTACGGTTTTCGCAAGGGCCAGCGATACTACTACCTGAACGTGCTCGAGGAGCTGGACGCGCCCGGGGAGTGGTACCTGGATCGCAAGACCGGGGTGCTCTATTTCTGGCCTCCCGGCGACGGGGCCGGGGAGACCGTGTTGTCACTGCTCGCGGAGCCGCTCATCCGTGTCCGGGGCGCGTCGAACCTCGTCGTGAACGGTCTGATTCTCGAGGCTACGAGGGGAAACGGGGTGGAGATTCTGGAATCGACGGGAGTGCGCGTGGAATCGTGCCTGATCCGGAACATCGGCAACAGCGGGGTGGTGATCGAGGGCGGGCACGGGAACGGGGTGGTGGCCTGCGACATTCTGGACACGGGCGACGGCGGCGTGGGGATGACGGGAGGAGACCGGAAGACGCTGAGTCCGGGGGGCCATTTCGTGGAGAACTGCGAATTCCGGCGGCAGGGGAGATGGTCGAAGTGCTACGTCCCGGCCATCCACATGCAGGGCGTGGGCCTGCGGGCGGCGCACAACCGGATCGCGGAACACCCGCACTGCGCGATTCTCTACTGGGGCAACGAGCACGTGATGGAGTTCAACGAGATCCATCACATCGCCCTCGAGACCGGCGACGTGGGGGCGATCTACACCGGACGCGACTACACGTTCCGGGGCAACCGGATTCGGCACAATTACATCCACCACACCGGCGGGGTGGGGATGGGCTCGATGGGCGTCTACATGGATGACTGCGTCAGCGGAACCGAGATTTTCGGCAACGTGTTCTACAAGGTGCAGCGCGCCGCCTTCCTGGGCGGCGGGCGGGA
Source organism: uncultured Verrucomicrobiota bacterium (assembly GCA_964608505.1). GTDB lineage: Bacteria > Verrucomicrobiota > Verrucomicrobiia > Limisphaerales > CAIMTB01 > CAIMTB01. The sequence continues at coordinate 29,608 of CAZSOV010000026.1, read as the reverse complement.
TCACCCGGTGCTGAACAATGTGTTCGTCGACTGCGACCATGCCGTCGAACTGGATGGGCGGGGACTGGATCGCTCGCCGGTCTGGCGGGGCATGGTGGACGACACGATGCGGCGTCGGCTGGAGGATGTTCCCCTGGCGTTGTATCGGGCGCGCTATCCCGAGCTGCGGACGCTGGATCCGCACTACGGCGCTCCGGGCGCTCCGGCGGTGACGGGAGAGGCCTTCCGGGGCGTTCCGCCGGAGGGCAACCGGGTGGCCCGCAACGTCTGCGTCGGGAAATGGCTGCGGGTGGGATGGAACGCGAAGCAGGAGATGCTTCGGCTCGAGGACAACGTCGTCGGGGATGACCCGGGATTTGCGGGGCCCATCACGGACGCCTCGTCGGCGCTGGATTTTGAACTGCGCCCCGACGCGGCGGCCTGGCAGGCAGGCTTCGAGCGGATTCCGCTGGAGCGGATCGGGCTGAGGGTCGACGCGGCGCGGCGCGATCTGGAGAGGCGGTTGGCTCGATGAGCCAGGGGGCCTGCGAAACGGCGGGGAGCATGGAGGCACGGGCGGCGATCTACCCGCTCAGCGAGTTCTACGCGCGCTCCGGGCTGGCGCTGCCGCGCTTCGAAGTCATCCCGGGGGAGTCCATCCCCGAGCCGTTGCGGACGTTGCTGGTGCATGAGCGGGACATGACGCCGACCCTGCAGGAGCATTATCGCGGGGACATTCACATCGAGGTCCTGGGACGGGAACGACGCGGGGGAGCCTACTTCCGCGAGGTCATCCTGCGGCTCGATGGAAGCGACCTGCCCGTGGAATTCGGAGCCAACCGGATCGCGCTCGACCTGCTGCCCGCCCTCGCCCGGCGCCTGGTGCTTCAGGAACAACTACCGTTCGGACAGATCCTGAAGGCTCATGAGATCGCCCATGTTGGACGTCCGGAGGCATTCCTGCGCGTGTCGGCGGACGAGCTCATGGGGCGGGGGTTGGGCGTGGCGGCCGGCACGATGCTTTACGGGCGTCACAACACGTTGCGCGACGAGGACGGGCGGGCGTTGTCCCAGGTGGTCGAGATTCTGCCGCCCTGGACCGACGGGAGGGGGCGCCACGAGGTTCCGAGGACGCGAGGCCGGGGGACCCGGACCGCGGCCTGAGCGAACAGGTTTTGCTCCGGGCCGACGGGCGCCGCCGTCCGTCGTCCGCTGCCCGCTGCCCGCTGCCCGCTGCCCGCGAATCAGCGGTACGAGTCCGGCGTCCGGCTCAGGGGATCGGATGTTCCCTGCCCGGATCGCGGACGCGGGCGGAGTGCCGGCGGAGCAAGGCCAGGGCCAGGAGCGCGGAGGCAGCCATCGTCGCGACGGCGGACGGTTCGGGGACGACCGTCAGTTCGAGGGACCAGGATTCGAGCTGCGCCAGTCCGCCGGGGCTGAGGTCGGCGAGAAAGAGCGTCCATTCCCCGTTGGGATCGAGGCCCGCGAAGCTGCCGAGCGAGGCGCTGCGGGGGGACGTGGAGAGGACGGACTCCGGATCGGACGTGCGTCCGTCGGGTTGCCAGGAGCCGGTGAGGGGCGTCGCGGGGTCGGCGTTCGAGATCGGCACGAAATCGCTGCCACCGAGGGTCACCCGGTAGGTGTGAATGTCGGACGCGGCACCGTCGGCCAAGGTGACCTGAAACCCGTTGTCGGCGTATCCCACGGACGAGTCGGCGCGGCGTCCCACGCGGTTCAGGAGGACCGAATAGCCGGAACCATGGCGAAGGGTGACGTAGAGATCCCCGTTGAACATGGGCTCCGGACCACGCGAGGAGATCGTCAGACTTACTTTGACGGACTGCAGCAGCCCGGAGCCGCCCGTGGAAACCGTCGGCTCGTGGGACACCCCGACGAAGGAGTTGTCGGGGATCGGGAGGAGCAGATCGCCGAAGGTTCGAATGATCGTGCCGAGGACGCCACTCGAGGATTCGGGAGGCAGGTGCAGCAGTTCCGAGGTTTCGGGCGCCGTCAGGGAATAGGAGGTGGTGGTGTCGGGGAGCGAAAGAAAGCCCGGCGGCAGGGCGGGGGAGGGGGTTACGGTTGGGTACGACTCGGCCCTGGCGGGCGAAATCGAGGCCCATCCGGTGCAGGCGATCAGGGCGGCCACGCGGATCAGGGAGGGACGGATTTTCATGGTTCGATGACCCGGAAGAACCGCGGGCCGGCCTGAGGGGGTTCGGTGAACAGAAGCAGGCCGGAGGTGGTGGCCACGACGGATGCGGACGGGATCCAGGGGCCGGTGGCCGCGTCGGCGGTCTGCACCTGGTAGGTGCGTCCGGCAACACCCTGGAAGCGGACTTCGACCTGTGCCGGGGGGCCCGGGAGGTTGCGGATGGCGAGGGGGCTGCCGGACACCAGCGGAGGAAGCGGGATCTGGATCACGACGGTGCCGGTGGCGACGCCGCCCAGGCCGTCGGCGATCTGGTAGGTGAAGGAATCCGTGGCGGGACCGGCGCCGCCCGGGGGCAGGTAGACGATCCAGGGGCCGTCGCGGAAGAGGCTGCCACCGCCGGTCGAAGTGCCCGCCAGGGAGAGCAGGGAGAGGCGGTCCCAATCGCCGTCCCGATCGTTGGCCAGCAGGCTCGCGACGAGCACGTGGGCACCCTGGCCGGCCCGTCGTTCGACGAGGTCGCTGCCGGGCACCGGAATGGCATTGAGCCAACGGAGGGTTTGGCTCCAGAAGCCGGCCCGGGCCGCGAGTTCGGTGCCGGTCGAAGGGGTGGTGGCGGCCATGGACTGGCCGATGGAACCGGTGACGGAGAAACGGGAGGACCGCAGGGTGCCGCCGCCGGCGGGGAAGTGCGCGCGGTCCAGAGAGACGGGGGCGGCAAGCAGGCACGGGGCGAGCAGGCCGGAGCACAGGAGCACGAACAGGCCGGGGCCGGAGCGGCGGCGGGTGGGTTGCCGGTGTTTCACGGGGAGGGGGTCTGGGGCTGGGCGATGGCGAGGGCCGGTTGCTCGCCGTCCTTCCAATGGCGATTCTCGCGCACCTGACCGCGCTCGAGACGGACCTCGGCCTTGAGGCTGCCGCTGGGATACCAGGCGCGGGAACGGCCATGGGGTTGGCCCTCCACCAGATCCAATTCCTCGGCCAGGACCCCGTTGGTATGCCAGCGGCGGAAGAGGCCCTCGAATTTGCCGGCCTTCGAGATTCCCTCGGAGAGCTTGGATCCGTCGTGATGCCACTTGGTCACGAGGCCCTCGCTGACCCCGGCGACGAAGTGCTCCCGGATCTGAAGCACGCCTTTGGAGTTCCAACCCTCGGACACGCCGTCGAGGCGTCCGGCCACGACGCGGGAGCGGGACTTCGGGGTGCCATCGTCGTAGTGCTCGGTCATCCAACCGGAGAACACGCGGTTGGTGTCATTCTTCCAGACGAGCACTCCGTCGACGCGCTGAAGCTCCGAACGGGGGGCTTCCGGCTCGTCCGGCGGCACCGGACGGGGGCGCGGGAGGAACAACGCCAGAGCGAGCAGCGCCAATCCGGCCAGCCCGACCCAGGGCAGCGCCCGGCGGGATCGGGAGGCGAGGGAGATCGAAGGAGCGGCCATGGCCCGGCGCGTCAGTGCACGATCAGCTTGAAGAAGCGCGGACGCCCCGAGCCATCCGCGGGCGATTCGATCACGGGACGGCGCGTGCGCGTGTCGGTCGCCCGGAAATGCTCGCGGGCGGGGGTGTCGGGGGCATCGGTGGTCAGGTTGAACGCGACGGGGTTCCAGGTGCGGAGATCGTCCGACGCCCGGATCGAGTAGCTGCGACCCCGGATGGCGAGGAATTCGAGCACGGGGCGATCCCCGGCGATGGCGACGATGGCGAGGTTGAAACCCTCGGCGGGATCGAAGGCGTAGGTACCGGCGAGGTATTCCTGGAGGTTGGTGAGTCCATCACGGTCGGCGTCGTCCCCGGGCCGGATGTCGGACAGGGACAGGCTTCCGCCGAGCGCGGCGATCAACTGGCGTTCCCAGGCATCGGGGATGCCATCGCCGTCGGAATCCAAACCGAGCGTGAGGTCGACCCGGGAGGAGGCTCCCGGGCGCGTGACGAAGTTGGCGGCGCCGGTCATCTCGATGGGCAGATAGGTGAGGCTGCCGATGCGCACCCGGAGGCGGAACGGCACGGTGGGCCGGAGCGCGTTCGGCGAGTAGAGGTCCCCGGTGACCCCCGAGTCGAGGGGGATGGCGAGGCGATAATTCACGCCCGGGGCGGGATCCGAGCCGATGGGTCCCTTGACGAGAACCCGGTCGTTGGCCTCGAGCCAGACCTCGGCGTTGGGACGATTGAGGGGGACCCCGAGTTCGTCACGGACGTAGCCGTAGATGAGGTGATCCGGCGCCGGCGGGAAGGCGCGCGCGGCAACGAGGAGCAGACAACCGGCAAGGCCGGCGAACAACCGGCGTCGCGCGGCGGGGGAGGGCAGGGAATTCATGATCGGGTCGGGTCGGGGTTCAGTTGCCGGAGTACGAGTAGGTCTGGAAGTGCAGCTTGATGTCCTTGACGGTCCGGATGAACCGGTCCAGGCCCTCGTTGGGATCGGCCAGCAGCGTCCGGCCCGGGATCACCAGTTTCCAATGGCTGTTCCAGACGGAGCGCCCGATGAGCCGGTTGTTGACGTACTCGAAGCGCGGCATGGAGTCGCTGTAGAAGACCAGCTCGAACAGGCCGGCATCGGAGACGGGCCGGAAGGCCTGGTGCTTGCGGATGGAGAACAGCTCCTCGGTCAGCGAATCCGACGACTGATAGAGCTTGCGGGTGGAGAAGTCGGAGGCGCCGATGTTGAAGGGCATCGGGATGGCGAGATCCTCCACGTTCCAGGTGCGGATCTGGCTCACGTCGCCGAGAGGCGGGCTGCGCATGGAATCCACGCCAACGGGGATGAGGTAGACGTAGGGCGTGGCGGCGAGTGCCTGGGAATCCAGGAACCAGGCGGAGGGCTCGGGCGCCGAGGCGCCGTCGGTGGCCTCGTCGGAGGGCTCGGGATCGCCCATGCCGCGGTAGCCTTCGAAGGCCACGCCCACGCCGTACAGCTTGGTCGCGAAGGAACTCGGACTGTAGGCATGATCGCCCGCGGCCAGCGGCAGACCGAACAGGTTCAGGCCGTCGGCGATAGTGGTCTGGAACGACAGGATGATGCCGGGCACCGGCAGGCCATCGCCGGGGTTGACCTGCATGCAGAAGCGACGCACGTCGGGGTCGGCAAGCAGATCGGGCGTCCTCCCCGCGTTCAGCACGTCCGTCCAGTTGGTGTCTCCCTCGGCTCCGGGGAGGATGCGTTCCTTCTCGGTCCGGTACGATACCGTGGTGTGATAGGCATCGGGCGTGTTGAAGCCGAGACGGCCCCGGAGCACGTCCCAGTCGGCGCGCATCTCGGCGAGCGCGCCCGAGATGCCCGCGTCGCCGGTGTCGCTGCCCGCGAATTGGGGCGCCCCGTCGCGCACCACGCCGAGGGCGCGGGCGGCGATGATCCGGCCCTTGAAGTCGCGTCCGGCCTGGGTGCCGAGGAGACCCGTTTCGTAGTCGAACGCGTTGGCGGCCAGCAGGGCGTAGCGCGCGGAGAGATCGAACAGCGTCTTGTAGCGTTCGAGCTTCTCGTTGCGGAACAGGCGGAAGGCGGCGTCGCGGGTGCGGTAGCCCTGCACGACGGCGGCGGAACGCCGGCGGAAGACCTCGCGCTCCGCCTGGATACGATCGCCGTCGGCGACGAGTTTCTGGAGCTTCTGCCGGGCGTCGTCGAACTCGCGGACCCGTTCGTTGACGGCCCACCAGCGTTCCTGGGCGTTGCCCAGTTCGTTGACGATGTCCTGCACGGCGTTCCGGAGCTCGACCTGGCGGTTCAGGTTGTGGATGCCGTAGAATTCCGCGGCGGACTTGGCGGTATTCACCGCGAGCGCGAGGGCATTGACGATGGCGTAACGGGCCAGCCCGATCCAGTCGGTGGTCTTCTTGAAGACGAAGCCGGCGGCCATGACGCTGGAGCGACCCGCCGAGGTCAGATCACCGCCGGAAGCGACGCCGGCGATGAACCCGGTGGGGAAGGCGTCCTTCGCGACGTTCGAGGAGTTGACGATGTCCTCCTTGGTGGAATCGAGGTACTTCTGGAAGAGATCGTTCGCGAAGTTGGTCTTTTCGAGAATCTGGTCGGCGATGAAGAGCGCCTCCTGGATGTCGCGCACGGTTTCGTAGTCGGCCACGCCGGCCTTGAAGGTCTGGATGGTCTTCTCGATCACGCCGAGGTCGCCGTAGGTATCGTTGATTTCATGCCGCAGGCGGCCATGAGCCATGATGACGGCGGAGATGGCCTCCTGGATCTGCCCGGGCGAGCGGCGGCGGCCGGTCCAATCGTCCGGCTTCTCGAAGAACCCGTGCGGCCCGATGTCGACGGAGAACACGAAGTTGGTCGCCTTGCCGTCGTCGGTGGCGCGCAGTTCGATGCCCCGCCTCGGGGAGGCGTCGTTGCCGTTGTCGCCCACCTGGATGGTGGGGAGGTTCACGGAGTAGAAGTTGGTCTGGGTGGCCCAGTTGTAGGGCACGTCCTTGATCTCGAACTCCCAGGTCGTGGTGTTGGAGTAGCTCCACATCTCCGGGATGTCGTATTCCGGAAGGTCGACGTAGCTGTAGTGGAGGAAGTCGGGTCCCTGATAACCCTGCTTGTAGGTTTTGCCGGGCCCGATGTCATCCGAGTACGGGGTGCCGTAGAGCTCGATCAGGGCGTTCGTGTAGGCCTGTTCCTGGAGCAGGATGTTGTTCTGCAGTTCGGCCAGCGAATCCTGTTCGGAACGCATCAGACGGGTCACGTCCTTGGCGTCGTCGAACGCGGCGACGGCGTTGCCGAGGGCCTTGATGGAGCGGCTGTAGACCTGTTCGAAGTGGGTGCCCTCGGGCACGCCGAGGATGAAGTTGGGATTCACGTCGAACACCAGGCCGCCCTCGGGGATGCCGAGGGGGGAGAGGCCGCCTTCCGCGTTGTCGAGGGCGGTCTGCAACCCGGTGGCTTGCGCGGTGAGTTCGCGCAATTCGGGGACCGTCGAGCGGTCGACCTTCTGGATGCCTTCGTGGGTGGGAACCGGGTCCACGTCGGGCAGGATGGCGTTGCCGACGACCCAGTTGAGGTAGGACCCCTGGCCGACGCGGGTCGCCCAGTGATCCATGCCCCAGTAGCGGACGGTATGGTTGGTGCCGCCATCGATGTTGAGGTAGCTGCGCCGCTCGTTCTCGCGGGTGGCGGCAAACCCGGACCAGCCGGAGGACTGGACGGGTTGGTACTCCTGGCGCCAGCTGAGGTCGAACACCTGGCGTCCGGCGCGGGCGAGGGCGGCGGCGGCGGCGGCGAACTTGCGTTCGTCGGTGTAGTCGACGGACACCGGTTTACCGAGCACGTTGACGGCCTCGATGCGGGGCACCCAGTCGAACTTGGAGTTGACGAGGAGCGAGTAGTAGCCCTTGAGCGCGGTCAGATAGTGGCCGTAGGCATCCCCGTGGCCCTGCGGGAACATGCGCGCCGCGTCCGAGGCGTTGATGAGGCCGTCGGGGGAGGAGTCGGGCTTTTCCTGGACGTTGTAGTTCAGGGCGTAGATGACCTCGCCGGAGTCGATGCCGCGGGTGTAATTCCAGACGAGGCGGTTGTAGACCGGGGTGACCTCGACGCCGGGGAGGAGGAAGTCGTCGCGCCCGCGGAGCAGGGCGAGTTCCTCCTCGAGCACGGAGGGCACCTGGCCCTTGAACGAGAAGAGCGCGGTGGCGATGTCACCGTATTCGCGGTCCGCGGTGCCGATGCCGATGGTGGGGTTGGACGCGTCGGCCCAGGCCTCGTTGCCGATGAACATGTAGAGGTCGCTCAGGTAGCCCGCGGCCAGGAGGAGGGCGTCGTTCGCGGGACCGTAGTTGTACCCGGACTCGATGCTGAGGGAGCGTCCGCGGCGGAATACGGTCTCGTAGATCTCGATGAGGCCGTAGTTGTTGATGGTGTCGAGATTGAGGGCGACATCGCCCTCCCAACGGCGGCCCGCCTGGGTGAGGATGCTGACGTCGGTGTTGACCTGGTTGTTGAAGAGGTCGGTGATGCGCTGGCCGAACGGGTTGATGCCGGCGAGGACGCGCTTGATCCAGCCCTCGGCGAGGGCGGGCGGACGGTCGGTCCAGGGCGACCAGTCGGCATCGGTCGGGTTGGCCCGGTAGAGCGGGTGATCCGGGTTCATGGGCCGGTAGCGCATGATGACATAGTTGTCGCTCAGGGCCTGGATGCCGGCGCCACCCAGCGTGTAGCGCGGCACGTCGAGGTCCTTGACCAACGAGAGGTAACCGGCGGGATCTGCCGGGGGCAGGCCGTCCACGGGCGCGGCGATGCGCCATTCGAATTCGAACTCCTCGAAGCGCCCGGCGAGGTCCGCGGTGAATTGCAGGGTGAGCAGTTCGCTGAGCGGGTTGGCGGAGGGCATGACCTTCAACTCGCCCGGGTGCAGGCTGCCGCCGACCTTGAAGATGTGCATGGCGACGGGATCGCCGGGGCGGGTGGCCGCGGTGCCGCTGGCCTCGAGCACGGTGATGTAGCCGCCGCCGGGACCCGTCGCCGAGAGGGCGTAGGAATCGACGGCGACGTTGTGGTTTTTCACCTCGGCGAGATCGCCGACGCCGACGGTCTCGGTCAGGGGGGTGTTCGGGACGTAGGTGCCGGGAACCGCGGGATTCTCGTGGAAGGTCTCCACGCTGGTGGCGAGGTTTTCCACGAAGGCATCCCAGCTCGGACGATTGTCGGTATCGGATTCGGGACAGAGCGCCTTGACGGCCTGGAGGTCGCTGCCGCGAAGCACGTTGAGCTGGAGGTAGCTTTCGCCCAGTTGTTCCTCCTTGAACTGCCCGATCAGCACGAGTTGGCCCTTCTCGCCGCGGTTGGGGTCGAGGTAGACCCGTTCCGCGAGGTGCGGCGGCAGGTTCGGGAAGAAGTATTTCCCCTGGTAAAGCGTCGTGTAGACGCTGGGCGGGATCTGGCCCGTCGTGAAATGGGCCTTCACGTCCGAGGTCTTGTTGCGGGTGGGATCGTGAAGCACCGCGCTGACCCGTGCCGCGGGGAGATCCCCGGCGATGGACTGCTGGTAGAGGATGTGCGCGGTTTTGACGTCGCGGATGCCGGGGAGATTGAAGCCAGGCTTCGCCAGCGTGGCGCCGTAGGGCAGGGTGGGCAGGGGTTTGGAGCTGTCCTTCGGGTCGCGCACCGGCCAGACCGGGCGGTAGACGATGTCGAGGGACGCCGTGTTCTTGGAGTCGGCGGCCCCGACGTAGTTGCCTTGGGCGTCCTTCTTCCGCAGATAGGGCACGATGGAGCCCGAGGCCGGCGGCGAATCGTTTCCAGGCCAGGCGAAGCTCGGCTCGGTCTTGTAGTAGTAGCGCAGCGTGAAGCTGTTGGTCGGCGCCGGGTTGCCGGCGAGGAAGGGCGGACGGTCGGTGTAGGTGATCAGGGTCCCCGTGTAGGCATTGCTGCTCACGAGCGCCATCCCGGACTGTTGGATGACGATGCCGACGCTGCGAACCTGCAGAACGGTGGTGTTCGTCACCCGGCTTTGGTCCACCAGATCCCGGACCACGAGTTGAAGTGAGAAGTCCTGATTGTCCGCGGACGGCGGGGGCGTGCCGGAGATCGTCAGGCCACTGACGGACATCCAAGCCGGGTGCTCGGGAACGTCCAAAGCGAGGAACTCGTCCTGACGGGAGCTGTGGATCGTCAGGCTGAACGGTTGATTCGGACGGGCGCGGGTCGGATTCGGGATGGGCGCGAAGGTGTTGTCGGCGGGTTGGTAGGTACCCGCCTGGAGCGCCGGCAGACCCGTGTGGAGGCCGCGGTAGACCCAGAAATCATGCTTCCGATCCCGGTAGGTGAAGGCCTGGTAGTGGGAGTAGGGGCCGCTGGCATCGGAGTCGGTCCAGCCGACGGGCAGATCGCCTCCCGTGGTGGGCGGTTCGGTGTTGTAGTTCACCGCGGAGTCGCCGCTGCCCTCGACGGGCTTGGGCAGGAAGGTCAGCGGGGGAGGGGGCTGGAGGAGACGTCCGGCCGGGACGATGTAGTCGAAGACGAACCCGGCTTCCGGCTTCTCGCGGAGCACCTTGAAGGTGGCCATGGAGGGGCGTCCGTCGTTGCCGTCATAGGCGACCAGAACAAAGGGATGGGACGAGTACTCGTTGTTCGTCTGGGTGATGATGTTGAGGTCGTCGCGGGTGGCGAACGGGGTGCCGCCGCTCATGATGGCGTGCTCCTCGTTGGGGTTGTAGCCGACCTCGCCCTTGGTATTGCGGTAATAGACGGAGCCCGTCTGCTCCGCCGTGGTCAGCCCGGTGCCGCCCAGCAGGCTGGCCAGCACGATTTCCCGCGGATTGCCGGGCCATTGGATCGTGTACCGCCCGATGGCGGCGGGCCAGTGGACGGTCCTGAAGCCCAGAACGGTGTTGCCCGCGTTCAGTCCCGCCGAGCTCGTGTTCCGGCGGAACCACCAAACCTCGAGGCTGTTTTGGCCGGGGATGGCATTGACCGGGATGATGGACCCCTGATTGGCGGCCTCGAAGCCGACGTCGAACGGGTCGAGGTACGCGTCGGGATTGAAGGAGATGCCCACCTCCGGATTGAGGTAGCCCGCGAGGTAATCCGAATTCGCGGTGCTCCCCGCCTCGCCGGGAGGGGCGGGGATGCGCTGGCCGACCTCCACGGTGTTGGTGAACACGCGCGGAGCCACGAGCTCGTTCGGCCATTCGAACGTCGAGCCCTTCCAGGCGTCGAGGCTGGTGGCGACCGTGCTGGAGGCGAAGTTCGTGGTCCGGAGGTTGTTCACGAGCCAGGAGAACACGCGTTCGAACCCGATGTTTTCCCCGCCGGTGTAACGGAGAAGCGTGCGGTGCGCGGGTTGGGCGGGGACCAGGTGGGTGTAGAACCGGAGGTCGGAGGTGAATTTCGCCCGCGGCACGTCCAGGGGATCCTGGTACTCGATGACCGGGGCGTTCTCGGGGTCGATGACCACCGACGTGGCCTGGGATTCGGACTCCGAGGCGACCTGGGGACGGACGTAGAGGCTGTACTTGGACACCTCGTCGGGCCAGACCAGCCGGTAGCGTCCGAAGAGTTTGGGCCACATCAGCCCGGCCTCGCCGCTCTCCATCCAGTGAACGAGATAGTCGTTTTCGTTGAAGGTCTCGCGGGTGGCGTAGAATTCCACGCTGCTGCTGCCGACGGCGTTGTGGCGGAAGGCGAAGGCGGGACCCGAGAGCTGGAGCAGGGGTTCCGGCGCCAGTTCGTCCAGACGCCCGCCCTCGGGGGGGATGATGCGCTCGCCGAGATCGACGGTGACGTCCAGCGGCACCGGGCGCTTGGCGACGTCGACGATTTCCGTGCCCAGTTGTTCGTAGGTCTGGCCGTCGGAACGGAGGTCGCCGAGCAGTTCGACGAAGACGCGGCCTTCGGCGTTGTAGGCATAGATGGCGCCCGAGCCGCCCTGTTCCTCGTACCAGAGCGTGCGGAGCTCGGGCAGCGGGGCGTTGGTGGTGCCGTCGGTGGGGCTGGTGGCTCCGACGCCCTGAAACTCCTCCGGCACGACCCTGGGGAAATTGTTGTTGTAGACGATGTTCACGGCGCCGACGCGGGCGGGCGGAACGGCGATGGGCTTGCCGATGTTCTGGAAGGATTTCTGGGTCCAGTACATCTTGCGGGGCGTCTTGGAGGCACTGCCGGAGACGATGTAATTCTGGGTGAACAGCAGGAAGATGTTGGCGCCGTTGGTCCGGTAGTTGGCTCCGCCGCCGGGATTGGTGTAGACCGGCAGGTTTCCGGCCGCGTAGGGCGAGGACTTGACCCAGGTGACCCGCATGGGACCGGGCTGGATCGCGTAGACCAGGCGACCATGCGGACTCCAATAGTACGGACTCGCGGCGTGCGCGTTGGTGGTGTGGGGCTCGGGCAGCCAGTAGCCGCCGCTGTTGGCCTCGGGCAACAGCACGCCCCCCTCGTCGATGGAGGGCGGCGGGATGACCTGGCCGAAGGCAAACGACACCTGCCGGCTCAGGATCGGCATGCCGACGGTGGCCCGACGCAGGATGACCATGCCCCCGGGCAGGGTCGAAGCGGCGCGGGGAAGACGTTGCTCAATGGCCACCGAGGCATCCAGCGGGGTCACCCCCGCCTTGAGGACCGGCGAATTGCTGACCGCCTGCCAATCGGACAGCTTCAGCCCGGGGATCGCGCCCAGACTCATGAAGCCCCGGAACTGCTTGCCGGTCGGGGTGGCGAACGAATTGAACGACTCGTTCGCCGTCGGTTGGCCGCCATTGGAGCCGGGCGGGACGTTGACCGTGGTGGATATGGGTACTCCTCCCTGCGACAGGTAGTTGAGTTTCGTGTCCCCGTTCAGGACATGGCGAAACTCGAGCGGCAGGATGAGTTGGGCCTGCGCGGCGGCGGCGCCGACGAGGAGGCCGAGAACCCAGGGAATGGCTCGCAGACTGGTCATGGACCCTTTCATTCGAGGCGGCAGTGGACAGTTCATGGACGGACGGCGCGCGACCACGGTCGGCGCTTGGGACGGGGACCCTTCCGGTTACTTCGTCACCGCGGCGGTCGTGCGGGCCTGGTCGGCTTGTTCCCGCAGCTCGGCGGCGGCCTGGAGGACCCCACGCATCTGGGCCTTGAGTTCGGCCACCTCGTCCTTGAGGTGCTTGAGCTCGGCATCGTGGCGGGCCTTGAGCTCCTGGATGGCCTTGATCGAAATCACGCCGAAGTCGCCGTATCCGACCATGAGCGTGCTCTCGCCGGTCTTGGGATCCTCCATCGAGGTGACCATGTCGGGGAAGAGCGGGAGCAGTTCCTGGGCGACGACGCCGATCATGGGTGCGGCGTTGTCCGGGCTTTCCTTCCAGCGGAAGTTGCGGACCTGGACCTTCTCGACGCGCTCGAGCACGGGCTGGGCATCCACGATGTCCTTCTTCAGTTTCCGGTCGGAGCCGAAGTCCCAGTTCGAGTCGCCGTTGTAGAGGGCGTAGCGGGTGCCGGCATTGTGATGGCTCAGGTTCAGCTCGACATAAACCGCGGAGCTGTCGCGCCAGAAATAGGCGACGCGGCCGTCGTTGCGCGAGAGCGTCAGATAGGGGTTTTCTCCCCGGAGCGTCATGACGCCGCTGGGATGGATTCGCGCCGTCTCGGTGTAGGCGCCATAGCGGCCGTAGCCGAAGGAGATGGCGGAGGAGGAGCCGTCGCCATGCACCAGCAGGGTGCTGTTATCGATGCCGAAGCCGTAGTGACCGGCGTTGGCATCGCCCCACAGCGTGATCTTGTCGCCCAGGGTGTTGGGGAAGTGCAGCGGGTAGTCCGGGGTGCGTCCGTCGACCCCGAGGAAGCCGCGGGCATCGATGGTGACCTGGGGCGACCAGGTGACGCCGGTCTGGCTGAAATTGCCGTTGCCCTGGAGGGTGCCGACGACGAAGCGATCCGCGGCGGTTTCGGGGTCGTCGCCGATGACCATGCGGAGTTCGGAGGCGTTGGCGGCGGCGTTGTAGCGGGCCATCCAGAGCGGGTCGGAGTTGTCGCTGTTGTAATTCGCCTGGATGGGAGGCGCGCCGGAGAAGATCAAGGCCTCGCCCCAGCCGGCGGCACCGAGCGTCGTGGCGAGTTCGCCGATGCGGAGGTGATTCTGGATCTCCTGATAGCCGGTGAACGTGTTGGCACCCAGCTTGGCGACGCCGGTCAGGGCGGAGCCGTCGCCGACATGCGTTCCGGTGATCGTGCCGCCGGAAATGCCTGAGGTCGTGAAGATCGGACCGCTGAAGGTGGTGCCGGCCTCGGCCCAGATCTTCACGGCGCGATTGTTCGCGTTGGCGGTGCCGGCCCCGACGATGTCCAGGGCGCCCGCGGTGAAGGTGGCGTACCCGATTTTGCCGGCGCTGGCCTCCTTGTTGGGGACACCCACGCCGAATTCGATGGTGTTGTTGAGCGCGATATCGAGTTCGCCGTTCAGCGACAGCACGTTGCCGACGCCCGAGAGCAGGTCGTTGCTGTTGTCGGCGCGCACCAGTTTGGTCGCCTGGGTGGCCAGGTAGGCGTAAGGCGAGGACAACAGCCGGAGACGGGGCTGGATATCGGAGTCCGCGCCGCCGGGGCCGATGCCCTTGACGGTGATTCCCACATAGCGGTCGGAGGCGGTGGCTCCCTTGAAGAGGGTGGAGAGGACGGGGCGGGGTTCGGCGCCCACCGCGGTGCCTTCGCCGAGCAGGACGCTGAAGTAGCCCTTGTCGACGGTGACGGTCTGTTGTTCGGACCAGAGGCGTTCGGGGTTGCTGGTGCCGGTTTCGCTGCTCCAGATGCGGAAGATGACGTCGTAGTTCTTCGGGGCCGAGTTGCCGAGCGCCGTTCCGTTGCCGTCCACCAGGAACCCCTGATAGGTCATGCGTTCCGGCGGATTGGCCGTCGCCTGTCCGAAGGCGGTGGTTGAGGTGGCGAGGCCGGCGCCCAGGGAAAGGGCCAGCGCGAGGGCCCGCCACGGGGCGGAGGATGCGGTCATGGATTTCATGGCTGTGCGTGACGGAGACGAGGGTTTGAAGAACGAACGGAAAGCTTTCATGGGAGGGCGGGGAGGGGCAGGAGCCTCAAGGGAGTGGTGGAATGGGAATCAGGGACGGGTGACGGTGGCGATTTCGGAGATGCGATTGAGGGTGAAGAGCCCGCGCACTTCGAAATCGCGGGTGTCGAAGGTATTGCCGGCCCGGGCCAGACCCAGCAGGCGAATGGTTTCCGCGTACGCCCCGCTCATGGATTGGCGGGAGGCGGTGCGGCTGACAAAATCGTCGGTGGGCGGTTGGACGGTGAGCCGGATCTCGCGGATGACCGTGTACGATTCGGAGCCCTGTTCCACCTCCTGCTGGAAGCGGGGGGTCAGGTTGTCGTGGTCCGGGTGATAGGCGTGGAGGAACGGGTTCGAGGACTGGTTATTGAACCGGTTGGTCACCAGGACGCTGAGGCTGGCTCCCTGAGCCAGGTTGCCGCTGAAGTTCCAACCGAAGTTCTCGGCGGACCAGGGCAGGTGGGAGCTGCTGACGCGCCGCGCCTGGGGCAGGAGGTTCGGGGCCAGCGAACTTTCGCGGCTCGCCACGATGGGGTTGGTCGCGGCATTGGGTCCGACGAAGATCTGCTGGAAGAGGGTGGCCGCGCCCGCCGCGGGGTTGTGGACGATCAGGCGCAGGGGATAGGCCGAGGGGACGGTGCCCAGACTCGTGTTGGTTCCCGTGAAGACGAAGGCGCCGTTCGTGCCGACCACCGGGCGGTCGTCCACGCCCCGCTCGAAGGTTTTGAGATAGTGACCCACTTCGGTCACGGCGGCGTTGCCCACCCAGAGGCCGGCGGTCGAGCCGACGGTCGCCGAAAGGCCGAAGTCAACCCGGGATTGCCCGAGGGAATCGGTGAAGCGCAACACGCCGGCGAACAGGTCGCCCGCGTTGCCGGCCAGGACGGAGCGGTCCAGGCCCACCACCACCTCCGTGTCCGAGCCGGGTTGTCCGTAGGGAGCCAGGGTCCAGGATCGGGCGGTGCCCACGGGCAGCGTGGAGTAGGCGTAGGTGAGATCGGTGGGGTTCCGTTCCCCGCGCACGAGCAGGGGCGGGGTGCCGGCGAGGGCGGGCTGGCCCGGGGGTGGGGGTTCCGATTCGATCAGGTTCAGCGAGACGGTCAGGGGGCCCGGCGTGAGATTCTTCAGACGGATGCCCGTGACATTGACGCGGTCGCCGAGGGCCACCACGCCGGAGCCGCCCAGCACGATTTCGAAGGGGCCATAGTAGCGGTTGTAGGTTTCGCCGGCGCGAATCCAGAACGCCTCGCCGCGCCGCACGGGCGTGGAGCGGAGGTTCAGAACCTGCTGGGGATTGCCGGGTCCGAGCTCGCCGCCGGGGTAACCGTGGATCTCCGCGGTCTGCTGGAATTCCGGGGGCGATTGCGCGAGAAAATCCTCGAACGTGGGCGGGGGGGCGGGGACGGTCGGGAACCCCAGGAAATTAAGCCCGGAACTCGTCCACTGATAGCGGGGCACGGAGGCCTTGCCCTTGAGCTGCCACTGATACGCCGGGACATCGGGACGTACGCGGACCAGATAGCCGGCGTTGGGGACGAGGTTCTGCAGGGCGGAATTCGCGGCGTCCGTGCGTTTCCAGGACCGCCATTGCGAACCGCCCGCGGAAGGTTGCTGCGGGGTCTGCACGAACTGCTGCAAGGAATTCGGGGCCTGCCAGAGCCAGATCTCCTCGATGCTCGCGTTGGGATCCGAGGCGAGGTGCTGGGCGATGGAGGCGTGGGAGGGGTCCACGTGGAGGAAGACGGCATTCCAACCCGCCTTGAGGTCGAAGGATTGGGTGAGCCAGTGGGCCTGAGCCGGTCGGGTGACCAGCAGGGCCGCGAGGCCGGCGAGGAGCAGCGAGGAAACGCGCGAGTTCATGGCTTGCGATAGAAATACCAGGTGGGTTGCGGATTCAGGCGTTGCAGCGACGCGACGGGAGCGGCGCCGGAAGTGCCGCCGAAAATCAGGATCTCGGTGCCGGACCAGACGCCCGCGGCCTCGGTGCGGGCCAGCGGACTTCCGCCGTTGGAAAGGGGCCGCCACACACCGGTCGTCGGGCGGTACGCCCCGCCCGTGGAGACGGGACCGGACGCCGTCTGGCCGCCGAGGATCACCATTTCGTCGCCGGTCCAGACCGCGACGTGACCCGAACGGGCCGCCGGGGCGTTTGCGGTGGGCAAGGGGGTCCAGGTGTTGGCTTCGGGGTCGAACGCCGCGCCGGTATTCACGGGCACGCCGCCCTGCTTGCCGCCCCAGACGAGGACCTTGGAGCCGGTCCAAACCATCGTGTGGCCGGAGCGGGCCGTGGGGGCATCGACCTGGGTCATGGCCGACCACGCACCGGGCTGCAGGCCGCCGGTCACCGGAAGGACCGCGCCGGTGTTCAGATCGCCCGCCGTACCCTGACCGCCCCACACCACGAATCGGGAGCCCGTCCACACGCCGACGCCGCCCATGCGCGCCTCCGGGGCGTTCGCCGCGGGAAGGTCGGTCCAGGTCTGCCCCAGGGGGTCCGGATCGAAGATCTTGCCGTCGTTCAGCAGTCCGGCGGCGTTGCGTCCTCCCCAGATGAGCAGGCCCGCGCCGGTCCACACGCCGACGTGCTGCTGCCGGGCCGCGGGTGCGCCGACGATGGGCAGCGGCGCCCAAGTCTCGGTGGCCGGAGTGTAGCTCGCCCCGGTCCCCAGCGCGCCGCCGCCGCCGATGCCGCCCCAAACCAGCATGGCACTGCCGGTCCAGACCGCGGCATGCCCCAGACGGGCAGCGGGCGGATTGAGCTGGGAAATCGGCGACCAGGTATCGCCCGCGGGGACGTAGCCGGCGCCGGTGGCGGAGAGGATCCCGCTGCCCACCGTGCCGCCCCAGATCCACCAAGTCTGGCCGGTCCAGACCGCCGAATGTCCCGATCTCCCGGTCGGCGCGCCGCTGGAAGTGCCGTTGACCCAATTGGGCGCCGGGACCGAGGAGAACGTCGACCACCCGGCGCCCACGAGTGCCGGATCGGTCGGGCTCGAGGAGACCGCAGCCACGCTGATGGGGGGCAAGGACTTGACCTGGTTGGACAGCGTCGTCAGGGCGCTCTCCAGCGCGGAGAGTCGGGCCGAGAGGGTGTTGCTCAGGGTCGTGAGATCGGAGGCGCGCGGGATGTTGGCGCTCAACCGCGCGTCGGGCAGCGTGCCCGTCGTCAGATCGGCGGCATCGGAGGAACCCGCGAAGGCTCGCATGGCGTAGGGCACCGCATGGATCGCCTGCCGTGGCGTGAGCGTCTCGGGGGCTTCGGGTGCGCCGGCCACTCGGGCCGCCAGTTCGAGCCAACGCGCGGCCCCCGGAAAGGCGGCGTTCCCGAAATCGAGGTCCACCGTGAAGAGACCATTGGTCACACCCACGGGGCCGAGGACCACCGCGCTTCCCACCGGGGAGCCTCCGGCCAGACTGTCGAAAAGCCGAAAGGTCAGCTCGTAGTTGCCGTTCCCCAAGGCATTACCATCCACCAGTCGTCCCTGATAGGTGAACGGAGCCGCCGATGCGGTCCCCGACCCCAGAACCAGCGCCGACGAGGTGCCCAACCGAAGGCTCCAGGCAACCAGCAAACGCCGGAAGCAACCCGCGGGCCTGGGGTGGAGCGAAGGCCTTGACGGCGGAAGGCGGGTGCCGTGGAACCGGTCCTTGAGCATAGGCAGGCTGGAGTTGCGATGAACCCGGAATGACCTCGACCTCATTTCCCAAATCCACTGCCGCCGTGGAACGTAGTCGGACGAACGAAGCGACCTGGGAGGTGACGCGCGGGGGAATTCGAATGAGCGCGCTTAGAGTGCGGAACGCGAGCTTTGATTCAAGGGTTATTGCATGAAAAAATGGCATGCGAACGACAAATTATGGTGCGGATGTTGGCCCCGAATTGTTTGGAGAACGATGGCCGCCTCGGCTTCCGGGGGGCGAACACGTGCGCGACGGTGCGCCGTCGCGCCGTTGCGCGATTCCCCGGTTCCGCGGGGGCACGGTCCGCACCGCCACCGGCGAGCGGACCGGGAGCGCAGGGGTGGTTCGGGGATGGAGTCGGGGGAAGGCCGAGCGTGCGCTCGAACTCTCCCGGGGCGCCGGATTCCGCTCAGACCAAGCCGCGGTAGCGCGGGTCGTCGGCGAGTTTTCGGACGAGTTCCTTCAGTTTCTGCGATTGGTACTTGTGCGCGACGAGCGTGGCGTCGTCGGTCTGGACGATGACCGAGTCGCGGAGGCCCACGACGCAGATGGGAGTCCTCCGCCCGGGGCTGCGGGCGTCGTAGACGACATTGCGCTGGGCGTCGACGTGAACAAAGTCGCCGACCGCGCTGTTGCCGTCGGCATCCTGGGCAACGTGTCGCGCCAGCGCGGGCCAGGCTCCGAGATCGTCCCAGTCGAAGCGGCCGTCGGCCACGACGACGTTCTGGGCCTTTTCGAGCAGTGCGTAGTCGATGGAGATCTTCCGGATTTCCGGGTATTCGGCGGCGAGGACCTTCTGCAGCTGTTTCGCGCCCTGCGTGGCGGCCCGAAACCAGCGCTCGCACGCGGCGAACATGTCGGGTTGGTGGGTTTGGAGCCCCTGGGTCACGGTGACGAAGGACCAGATGAACATGCCGGCATTCCAGCGGTATTGGCCGCTTTGGACGTATTCGACGGCGAGGTCGTGCTGGGGCTTCTCCTTGAACTGCTCGGCGCGGTGAAAAACCGTGTCGTACGGCGGCGCGTCCTTCGGGGCCGGCAGTGCCTGCCCCACCTTGATGTAGCCGTAGCCGGTCGCGGGCTCGGTGGGCGGAATGCCGATGGTCACGATGGCCTGACCGCGGGACGCGAGGTCGAACGCATCGACGAGCACCGGGTGGAATTTCCCTTCGTCGGGACTGACATGATCGGCCGGCAGCACCGCCATTACGCCGGTGGTGGAGCGGGCTCCGACCAGGGCGGCGCCGAGCGTCACGGCGGCACACGTGTCACGGCCCAGCGGTTCCGCCACGACATGGTCCGGAGGAAGCTCGGGAACCTGCCGGCGGACCTCGGCGGCCTGGGCGGCGTTGGTGATGATGTAGATGTTCCCGAGCGGGACGAGGGGGAGGACGCGATGGACGGCCTGCTGGAGGAAGGAGCGTTCGCCGAGCAGGCGGATGAGTTGCTTCGGTGTCTTCTCCCGACTCACGGGCCAGAAGCGTTCGCCCCGTCCGCCGGCCATGATGATGACGAAGCGGTCCCGGTTCCGGGCGTCCCGCGCGGACGGGCGGGACGGAGCCGGGACGGAGGCGGATTTTCCCGCCACCGCTTTTTTCCGGGGCGGCGCCGGTTTGGCTTTCCCGGCGGGGGACGACTTCGACTTGGCGCGCGGGGTGGCCTTGGCCTTGGGGGCGGGCTTCGACTTCATGAGGCGAGGGTAAGGAGACGGGTGCGGCAGGGGCAAGCGGACGAAGGCGAAGGAGGACGACTTTGGGATGGTTCCGGGTGCGGTCCTGCCCTATCCCGGGGGCATGCGCAACGGATGGAACAACCATGTGTGGTGGGCCTGCGTGGCCTGGCTGTGGACCGGGGTGGCTGGAGCCGCCGATTTTCGCGCCGGAGTGGCGGTTCGGGTGGTGACGCCGGACCCGTTACTGCCCGTTTCGGGGGGCGTGGGTGCCCCGGAGCCGGCCCGTCGGAAGGAGGGCGAGCTCACGGTGCGGGCGCTGGTCTTGGCCAGCGGCGGCACGCGGGTGGCCCTCGTCAGCGCGGATTTTCTGGGCTTTCCCGCCGTGCTGGGTGACCGCGCGCGGGCCCGGGTGAGAGGGATTCCGGCGGAGAACATCCTGATCGGAGCCACGCACACGCACAGCGCGCCGGACCCGTACGCGTTTCCGGATGAACAGGGCCGAACCGGTGCGGACCTGAAGTACCTGGGCTCGGTGGCGGATCGCATGGCGGAGGCGATTCAGGAAGCCGCGGATCGGCTGCGGCCCGCGGAGCTCCGGATCGCAAGTGGCGAGGCCAGGGGGAAGATCGCCTACAACGCCTACGCCGAGGCTCTCTTCGATCCTCAGTGCGGCGTGATTCAGGTGCGGGAATCGGGAGGCGCCGCCATCGCCACTCTCGTCAACTACGCCGTCCACCCCGAGGTGCTCGGCTCGCGCCAGGGAATCTGCAGTCCCGATCTCGTCGGTCCGCTCTGCGACCGCCTCGCCGAGAAGGGAGCGGGGGTGGGCCTCTTCATGAACGGCGCCCAGGGCGGCATGGTCACTGCCGACAACCGGGGACCGGATGGGCGCGACGTGGGTACCTGGGCCGAGTGCGTGCGGATCGGAAACCGGCTGGCAGACGAGGCGTTGCGGATCGTCGAAGGCGCCCCGGTCGTGGCCGATCCGCGTCTGGAGTGCCGGTTCCGCCGGGTGACCTTCCCGGTCGAATCGGAGATCCTGCGCGCCGTCCTAAAGGGCTCGCCGATGGGCTATCCCACCGACGCCCAGGGCCGGGTGACGACGACGATCAACCTGCTGCGGTTGGGCGAGGCACGGATCCTGACGATTCCCGGCGAGGCGCTGCCGAACGTGGGCGCGTACCTGAAGCGGCACCTGGGCGGACGTCCCAACCTGTTGTTCGGCCTGACCAACGACGCGTTCGGATACATTCTCGCCAAGGAGGACTGGAGCGCGTTTCCCCGGTACGCCTACATCAGCCGGACCTCGCCCGGCGAGCGCACGGCGGAAATCCTGGAGGAGGCGGCCCGCGCCCTGGTGGGGGAGATCTCGCCCTGATGCGCGAGCCACAGCAGGCGCAGTCCTTCGAGAGTGATGTGGGGGCGCACCGCGTTGATTTCCGGCATGCCCCGGGCGATCAGCGCCGCATATCCCCCCGTCGCCACCACCGGCAGGCGGTTCGAACGGAGATGCTTTCGCAATTCCCGCACGAGTTCACGAACCAACCCGCGATAGCCGTGGACCGCTCCGATCAGCATGGCCTCCTCGGTGCTTTTGCCGATGGGGGAGCGGACGTCGCGGATCCGGATGCGCGGCAGCAACGCGGTCTTTTCGTGAAGATAGTCCGTCATCGCCGATAACCCGGGAGCTATGATCCCCCCGACGTAGGCGCCGCGCCGGTCGAC
Organism: uncultured Verrucomicrobiota bacterium; assembly: GCA_964608505.1. GTDB lineage: Bacteria > Verrucomicrobiota > Verrucomicrobiia > Limisphaerales > CAIMTB01 > CAIMTB01. The sequence goes on along the minus strand of CAZSOV010000026.1, from coordinate 7,927 downwards.
AATGTCGAAGGTGACCGCGGTGCCGAAATCGACGACGACACTCGGCGCGCCCCAATGGTGGTGGACCGCGATGGCGTTGGCGAGCCGGTCGGGACCGATGGTCTCCGGGCGCGGGTAATCGAGCGTGACGCCGCGGAGGGTGTGGTCGGTGAGGACCAGGGGGCGCAGGCCGAACCGCCGGACCAGCATCAACTCGGCCAGTCGGGTGGCGCTGGGCACGACGCTGCACAGGACCGCTTCGGCGGGAACGAACTCGCCGATCCACTCCGCCAGTTCTCGGACCCCGTCCGGTTTCGCGAGGGCCGGGGTCGGGAGATCCATCGTCCGCAACAGACGGGCGGGCGAAGCCAGCGCGACATGGCAGTGGGTGTTCCCGATGTCGAGCAGGAGGAGTCCGGTTTGCCCGGCCCGGACGTGGCGGATCGCCTTTTGGGTGGTTCGGGGGCGGGGGCGCCTGCGGGGGGCGGCGCCGCGGGAAGCAGGTGCGGGGTCGGTGGCCATGGAGGGGGTCACTTGTCGAGAATCACGTCGCCGCCAATCACGCGTTCGAGGCGTCCGTGTTCGGTGCGCACGAGCAAGGCGCCCTCCTCGTCCAGCGCCTCGGCACGACCCACCAGCCGATGCTGGCCCATCTGGACCGAGATGATGCGGCCCAGCGTGGTGCATTGGGCGGACCATTCGTCGGCCAGGGCGCCGAAGCGGTCCGCCAGGAGATCCGCGTACACGCGATCCAGTTCGACGAGCAGGGCTGCCGCCAGCGCGGGGCGGTCAATGGTGCGACCCAGTTCGATGCGGAGCGAGGTGGCCGTCGTTCGGATGTCCGGAGGAAGATCCTCCGCGGCGAGGTTCGCGTTGATCCCGATGCCCAGCGCCAGGTGCCGGATCGAGTCGAGTTCGCCCGAGAGTTCGGTCAGGACGCCCGCGATCTTGCGACCGTGGAGCATGACGTCGTTGGGCCACTTGATCTCGGGCCGGAGCGGTAGTTCGCGCCGGATCGCCCGCGCGATTGCCGTCGCGGCCGCCACCGTGATCCGGGTGGCGGCCTGGGGGCGGAGGTTCGGACGGAGCAACACCGAGAACCACAAGCCCCTCCCGGGAGGAGAGACCCAATGGCGCCCCAGTCGCCCGCGTCCCCGGGTTTGCGATTCGGCAAATACGACGACGCCCTCCCGGACCCCGTCACGGGCCAGGCGCTCGAGCACGTCGCTGGTCGAGGTGGTTTCCTGGAAAACCTGGATCTCGCGTCCCACGACCTGGACCGGCGCGATGCGCGCCATCAGGTCGTCGCCATGCAGGTTGTCCGGCGTGCCGATCAGCCGATACCCGCTGTGGGGCGTGGCCTCGATCTGATATCCGAGAGAGCGAAGCTCGTCGACGCGCGCCCAAATGGCCGCCCGCGTCACCCCGAGGCGCGTGGAAAGCTCGGCCCCCGATACCCAGGGAGCGTGGCGCAGCGCCGCGAGAATGGAGGCGTCGAGCGTCACGCGACGAAGTCCAGACCGATATCGACGGCAGGCGCGGAATGGGTGAGGGCTCCGACCGAAATGAAATCGACGCCCGTCCCGGCAATGTCCCGCACGGTGTCGAGCCGAACGCCGCCGCTGGCCTCCGTGAGCGCGAGTCCGCGGCAGAGCGCAACGGCCTCCCGCAGCTGCGACAGGGACATGTTGTCCAGCAGGATGATGTCGGCCCGGGCCGCCAGTGCGAGTTGAACCTGGGCCAGCGTGTCGGCCTCCACCTCGACCTTGAGGTACGGAAAGAGCCGTCGGGCGCGCGCGACGGCCGCGCTGACCGGATCCGGGGCCGCGTCGCGCAGCGCGGCAAGGTGGTTGTCCTTGATCAGGACCAGATCGGAAAGTCCCTGGCGGTGATTCGTCCCCCCTCCGCAGGCGACGGCGTGCTTTTCAAGCCGGCGCCAGCCGGGGAGCGTCTTGCGCGTGTCCAGAATCCGGGCGCCGGTGCCTTCCACGGCGGCCACGAAGGCCGCCGTCAGCGTGGCGATCCCCGAGAGGTGCTGGACACAATTCAGCGCCACCCGCTCGGCCCCCAGCAGGGCACGGGCCGGTCCCCGGATCCCCAGGACCGATTCCCCGCGCGCGATTCGTTGGCCGTCCCGCGCTCGGCGCGGAAACGTGACCTCCCCGTCGAGTGCCCGAAAGGCGGCCTCGGCCAGGTCCAGGCCCGCCACGACGAGATCGGTGCGGGCCACCATCTCGGCACAGGCCCGGGCATCGGCGGGGATGGTCGCCTGGGTCGTGACGTCACCCGACCCCAGGTCCTCCTCCAGGGCATCACGGACGAAGCGGGCGATGTCGTGCGGGCGCGGTGCAACCACGGCTTATTCGTGCGCCAAATCGCGGCCCGGGAGAACCAAATTCGCGGAGCCGGCTGGTCCCCGGGTCGTCCCCACTTTAACCTGACTCCATGCTCGCGATGCTCGTCCGGTTGGGGCCTCGGTTCCTGCTGCTTGGGGTTGCCCTTGGGGTCGGCTGCGGTTCGGTCCAGGCCGCGACGAATCGTTGGGAGCGGGAGTTGGCCGCTTTTGAACGGGCCGACCGAGCCCGGCCTCCGGTGCCCGGCGGCGTGGTCCTCTTCGGCAGTTCGAGCTTCCGACTCTGGACCAACGTGTCGGCGTTGCTCCCGGATGCGCGGATCGTGAATCGGGGTTTCGGAGGATCGCACACGTCCGATCTGGTCGAGCATTTCTCCCGTGTCGTGACTCCCCACGAACCCCGGGTCCTGCTGGTTTACGGGGGCGACAACGATCTGGCTTCCGGGAAGTCCGCGGGACAGGTGGTGGCCGATTTTCAGGCCTTGGTGGAGCAGGTCAGGAAACGCCTCCCCCGCACCCGAATCGGGTTCGTTGCGATCAAGCCCAGCCCTTCGCGTCGCCAGTTGCTGGGTGAACAACGAAAAGCCAACGAACTCGTCCGCCGCTTCGCCCGCGGGCGGCGCCGGGTCGATTTCCTCGATGCGGCGACCCCGTTGCTCGACGCCCGGGGGCAACCGGATCCCCGCTGCTTTCGGACCGACGAGCTCCATCTCAACAGCGAGGGCTACGCACGTTGGGCCGGGGTCTTGCGTCCCTACCTGAAGCGCTGGCAGTAACGGGCCGGTGCTCGTCGGACGAGGACTGGCCTTGGCGCGGACGGCACCCTACGATGTTCCCATGATCCCGACCCTGCTCTCGCGTCGAGCCATCGCTCTCCTGGCGTCCTGGGTGCCTTTCCTGGCCTGGCCGGCCCCCGTTCCATCGTTCCGCGGGATCACCTTGGACGATCGGATTCAGATCGGTTACGGCCTGGCTCTGGCCGATGTGGATGGCGACCGCCGCCCGGACGTGGTTCTCGCGGACAAGCAGGCGGTGGTGTGGTATCGGAACCCCGACTGGCAGAGGTTCGTGATGGCCGAGCGTCTCACGGAATTGGATCACGTGTGCATCGCCGCGGAGGACATCGACGGCGATGGGCGCGCTGAGATCGCCGTCGGCGCCGGCTGGAATCCCGGGGACACCATCGGCAGCGGCGCCCTGTTCGTGCTGCTGCCACCCGCGAACCGCACGGAACGATGGGAACCCGTGCGTCTCGCCCACGATCCAACCATCCATCGCATCCGATGGGCACGGAGCGCGGGAGCAGGCTTCCATCTCCTCTCCCTGCCCCTCCATGGACGGGGCAACAAGGCGGGCGCCGGTGACCCGGTGCGCATGCTCGCCTACCATCCGCCGCGTGATCCCAAGGCGGCCTGGACCACCTCGCTGGTGCGGGAACGAGGGCATGCGACGCACAACTTCGATGTCGTGCAGGCTCGATCCGGTGGTCCCGACGAGTTCCTGGTGGCCTCCCGGGAAGGCATCCACTGGATCCACCCGGAGGCCGGCGGATGGCGGGAATCCACCGTGGCCGAACAAGGGGCCCTGACCCCGCACTTCATCGGGGCCGGAGAGGTCCGGGTCGGACGCGTCGCCGGCGAAACGAGGTTCGTCGCCTCCATCGAACCCATGCACGGCAACGAACTCGTGCTGTACGCTCCGGAGCGCGCGGACGGGAGCGGAACTCGGGGCTGGCGAAGGCGGGTCCTGGACGCCTCCCTCATCGACGGGCATGCCCTGGCCTGTGGTGACCTGCTGGGTTTGGGGCGGGACCAGATCGTGGTGGGTTGGCGGGCCATGAACGTTCCGGGCAAAAAGGTGGGAATCCGGCTCCTGGTCCCCGAGGAGGGGACACTGGAAACGTGGACGACCCATCCGATCGATGACAACCAGATGGCCTGCGAGGACTTGCAGCTGGGCGACCTCGACGGAGACGGAGACTTGGACGTCGTCGCGTCCGGGCGGGCCACTCGGAATCTGAAGATCTACCTGAACGAGCGCTGAACCAAGGGCACCGGGGCGGTGGGAACCGGCGCCCGTCAGCGGGAATCCGAGGCCAGGCGAAGCCAACACCAGCCGCCTGCGAGCAGGGCGAGGACTCCGCAGGAGAGGTAGGGCAGGGCGGGGTGCCAGCTCAGGGTGGCGCTGGCGAACACCGGACCCGCGATGCGGGCCAGGGAGCCCGCGCTCTGGGCGACCCCGAGCGTATACCCTTGTTCTTCCGCCGAGGTCAGTTGCGAGATCATCCCGAACAAGGGCGGCCGCGTCATGCCCGAGCCGATGGACAGCACCGCCAACGTTACGAGCAACCACCACCATGGGGCCCCGCCCGACACCAGGAGCGCATGGAAGAACCCCAGCTTCGACGCTCCAGGCCCGCTCCAAAGTCCCGCCAGCCCCCCGGTCAAGCGCCCCTCGAGGTAGGGCAGGGGAATCAGACTGATCCCGACCAATACCAGGCTGATGGCGACCAAACGGGATTCCCCCAGGTTCCGGACCAGCCGCCCGATGGGACCACCCTGGATGAATGCGCCGATCAACCCGCAGTAGGCAAACAGGAACGAAATGGCGATTTCTCCGTCGGTGCCTTCACGCCGAAAGCCAAAGTTGTCGGCGACGACGAGTCCCAACGTCGTCTCGAAGCAGGTGAAGACGAACGTCGAAATGAAGAATACCACGACCAACGGCCCTACGACGGGGCGCCGCAGGACTTCCCGCCAGTGGGCGAAACGCCGCGGATGACCATCCAAGGGGGGCGCTGCGGCCCTTCCTTCCGCCGGACGGCTCTCCCCAAGGAACCGCCATGCCAGCACGAGGTTGAACAAGCAGATGCCCGAGGCCACCCAACCCGGTCCGGGCAGGCCCAGCCAAAGAAGCGCCGCGACCGCGAGTCCCGGGCCGCAGATGAAACCGAGGCCGAAGGCCATGCCGATGAGTCCCATCTTCTTGGAGCGATCCTGAGGCGGCGTCAGATCCGCAATGTAGGCCTGCGCCACGGTGATGTTCGCGCCGCAAATGCCCGAGAAGATGCGCGACGCAAGAATCACCACCAGGGCCGCCCGGGGATTCGCCAACCCGGACCCAATGGCAAACAGCGCGTACGACAGCACGAAGCCGGCCGTGCTTACCAGCAGGACCGGGCGTCGCCCGATGCGATCCGAAAGGCGTCCCCAGCGCGGTGCGAACACGAACTGCATCACCGAGTAGGAGGCGACGATTCCCCCCAGCATCCAGCCGGGCGCACCGAAATCGCGCACGTACTTCGGGAGCAGCGGCAACACGATGCCGAAACCCACCAGATCCACGAACACCGTCAGAAAGATGACCAGCAGCGAGGGTTTTCTCATTCGGCAAGGGATGCGGTGGGGACCAACGGCCTACCCGCGCAGGGCGGCGACGGTACGCCGTCCACGCGACGTTGGGAAACCATGAATCGGTGAATCCGGCAGGCCGTCACCGCCTCGGCTTCAGCCAACTCTCCAGCGCCTCTCTTAGCGGACGGTGCCGGAGTCCGAATGCCTGATCCGCGGGCGCCCCGTCTCCGACGTTGTCCTCGCCCAGCATCCGCAGTTGATCCCGGGTGAGCGGCGCGGGCCTGCCCAACAAACGGGGGAAAACCGCCTCCAGGAGGGCGGCTTGGATCCGCGCGATCCACCACGGAACCGGCATCAGCCATCTCCGTTGACCGCTCGCCTCAAGAACCAGGCGAATCAGATCGCGCAGCGAGAGTCGTTCGGGACCGCACACGTCAAAGCTCCTTCCAACCGCCTCGGGATGGCCGATGGCACCGACCACGGAACGTGCAACCATCTCGAGTTCAACCGGCTGGAGGAGTCCTTCCCCACCGCCGATGACCGGCACCACCGGGCTGTATCGGGCTATCCGGACGAACAGATTGGTAAACGAATCTCCCGGTCCGTAGATGATCGAAGGTCGCAGGATGGTCCAAGCGAGCCCGCTGCCGCGCACGAGTTCTTCGGCTTCCCACTTGGTCTGGTGATATCGTGCCGGTGCGTTCTTCCGGGTCCCCAGCGCGCTCATGTGGACCCAGCGCCGGACGCCCGCATCCCGTGCCGCCGCCAGCAGGCGCGCCGTGGTGTCGATGTGAACACGCTCAAACGTCTGCGTACCGACCTCCCCGATGATGCCTACCAGATGGACCATCGCAACGGCGCCCCTCAATCCCTTCACAAGGCTCTCGTGCGAAGCAAAATCCACCCGGCATGACTCCTCCCCCGCAGGGGCGCTGGAGGCCCGGTCAGGACGTCCCCGCACCAACAGGCGAGGGCGGAATCCGGCGGTGACCAGGAGTGGGCAAACCCCGCTCCCCACGAATCCGGTCCCTCCCGAAACGGCGACATGCATGTGAAAAAATAGGGCCTTCGCCCCGTGAACGCGACCTTCGGCTGGGAAGGGCGAAGAATTTTAGAAAAACCTATTGCAGCGAGGCTGTCAGCGGGGCAGAGTTTTCGCCCCTTTCGCCCCGTTGGGTGTCAGGGAAATCCCAAGCCTAACGCGGGAAAAAACGCGAACATCGCGATGCCGACCATCAATCAACTTGTCCGGAAGGGACGCCAGAAACTGAACTATAAGTCGAAGGCGCCGGCACTTCAGGGTGCGCCGTTTCGACGTGGCGTCTGCCTGCAAGTGATGACCCGCACTCCCAAGAAGCCTAACTCGGCCATGCGGAAGGTGGCCAAGGTCCGCCTGACCAACGGCTACGAGGTGATCGCTTACATCCCGGACGAGGGACACAACCTTCAGGAGCATTCCATCGTCCTGGTTCGCGGTGGCCGCGTGAAGGATTTGCCCGGTGTTCGTTACCACATCGTGCGTGGTACCCTGGATTGCCAGGGTGTCGAAAAGCGCCGCGTCAGTCGCTCCAAGTACGGGGTCAAGCGACCCAAGGCTGCCAAGGGCGCCGCCGCCAAGGCGAAGTAAACTGTCACTTTAGATCCGATCTGCTCTTTCCCCTATGTCCCGTCGTCGCCGAGCCGAAAAGCGCCCGCTCATCGCGGATGCAAAGTACAACAGCCCGCTCGTCACCCGCTTGGTCAATACGGTGATGGAATGCGGCAAGAAAAGCGTTGCTCAACGGCTCGTTTACGGGGCCTTTGATCGCATCATCGAAAAGAATCCTACCTCGAGTCCCCTCGAAATCCTTCAGCGGGCGGTCGACAACGCCAAACCGCGGCTCGAGGTGAAGGCTCGTCGCGTCGGTGGCGCGACCTATCAGGTCCCCCTTGAAGTGTCTCCCGACCGTCAGGCGTCCCTGGCGGTTCGTTGGATCGTGGACTTTGCTGACAAGCGCAAGGGAGTGCCCATGCGCGATGCGCTGGCGAGCGAGATCATGGACGCGTTCCAAGGGCAGGGGAATGCCATCCGAAAGCGGGACGAAGTTCACAAAATGGCGCAGGCCAACAAGGCGTTCGCCCATTTCCGCTGGTAGGACGCTGCGCTCCCCCTCAAGGCCCACCCTCGTCTTCATTTCGTACCGCCCCACCCGATGACGGCCCCTGCCAAGGACATCAAAGCGTTGAACTCGCCGGACCGACA
>CAZSOV010000025.1:0-42542 GCA_964608505.1 uncultured Verrucomicrobiota bacterium | reverse complement strand
GGGGTTGACGAGCTTGATGTCGCCGAGATGCTTGGTCCACTTCTGTTCCAGCGGACCTCCGGGGACCTTCGATTCGAGTTTCATGGCCGGGCGTGGGCGAGACGGAAAAAACGGGGGGGGCTTGCGGGCTTACTGCACGATGCGGAAAAACACGGCCAGGGGGATCGCGGCGTAGCCGGCGAAAAGCGCCACCGCGAGCGCCTTGGCCCCGCACTGAAGCCGCGCGCGCCACGCGCCCTCCTGCATGCCGAGCGACTGGAACATGGCCGACATGCCGTGGCTGAGGTGCACGCACAGCAGCGCGATGGCCACGAGGTAGAACAGGGAGACGACCGGCTGCGAGAACCCCACCACGAGCATCCGGTGCACGTCCTTGAAGCCCTTCTGGGGGCCCGCTTCCACCACGAACCCCCCGAAGTCCTGCCCCGTCAGGTTGATCGCGCGAATCTGGGCCGTGTAGTGAAGCAGGTGATAGACCACGAACGCCGCGATCACCAGGCCCGTCATCAGCATGTACCGCGACGCCCAGCTCGCGCCGAACGGTTCCTTCCCGCTCCGGTAGGCGTCCGGTCGCGCCGCCCGATTCTCCGCGCTGAGGGTGATCGCGGACCAGACGTGCAGCCCCACCACCGCCAGCAACCCCAGCCGCACCACCCACAACAAACCCGCGTTCGCATGCAGCAGGTGGGCGTAGGCGTTGATGCGTTCCTTCGGAAGAAACACCTGCAGGTTGCCCACCAGGTGCCCGATCACGAACAGCACCAGGGCCGCGCCCGTGGCACCCATGACGAGCTTCTTGCCGACCGACGAATGAAAGAGCATCTGGAGCGGTTTCATGACGTGCCTCGCCCACACCCCCTCCGACCCGGTGATGGCACCGACCTCGACGAAGGCAGCAAGCGGACCCCGCGGGTCATTAGTTCGTCCTCCGCTTCCTGCGTGTGAGCACGCGAAATTCTTATGGCCCGATTCGCCCGAGGTCAATCGTCCTCGCGAACAAAGTTCGTCGCCCCTTCCCACCCCGGCCCTCCACGGGCCCCGTCATCCTTCCAGCCAGCGCCGGATCTCCCGCAACGACTGCACCTGCCAGTCGGTCGTGACCGCATCCCGCCGCAGGTGCAGGGCCGGGCAACCCGCCGCGGTGGCCCCGGAAAAATCGTCGCGCAACTCATCCCCCACGTGCAGCACCCCGGACGCCGGGCAGCCCAGCTGCCGCAGCGCCTCCTCGAAGATCACCGGGGACGGCTTGCCGAACCCCAGCTCCGAGGAGACGACGATGACATCGAAATACCGGTCCAACCGCATTTCCCGGAGCAGCGGGCGCAGCCGTTCGTCCCAATTGGAAATCAGCCCGAGGTCCATGCCCACCCCCGCCAGCCAGTCCAGCGTGGGGAGGACGTCGTCGAAGACCCGCCACACCGCGGGCCCGGCGAACTCCGCGTAGAGTTCGTCGAAGAACGTGCGGCTCGGCGGTGACGGCACGAGGCCCTCGAACACCCGATCCACGAGGGCGGCCCACTCCTCGCGCCCGTGCTGGAAGCCCTCGTTTCGGCGCCACGCCTCCCGGAAACGCTTCTCCAACTCCGCCGACCGCAGCCCGGGATACCCGTTGCGCGCCGCCACGCGGGCATAGATTTCCCCGACCGACGGATGCGGGGCAATCAGGGTGCCTCCGACGTCGAAGGTCACCGCTCGGATGCGGTTGCTTCTGGGCATGGGTTGGCGGGCGCGACCGGAAATTCCCCGGCACCCCGTTCAGGGCTTCCTCCATTGGCCGTCCAGCCACTCGAACAGGGCCGGGTCGTGGTAGGCCGCCGTCCACGAATCATGCCCGGCCTCGGGATAGACGGTGAACTTCGGCTGGTTCCCGAGCCGCCGGAGCGCCTCGATCATGCGCTCCGACCAGGCGAGCGGCACCACGGTATCGCGCGCCCCGTGGAAGGCCCAGACCGGCAGGCGGGCCAGCGCCTCCTTCCGCGCCCCGCCGGCCACCATCAGCGGCACCGGGTCGCCCCCGCCGCAGATCGGGACGATGGCGGCGAACCGCTCTGGGTGCGCCGTCGCCCACGCCCAGGTCCCGCTCCCGCCCATGCTCAGGCCCGTCAGGTAAACGCGCCGGGGATCGACGGCGTACCGGCGGAGCGCGTCGTCGAGCAATGCCTCCAGCGCCGGCACCTGCCAGAAATCGCCGTCCGCGCACTGCGGGGAGATCACGACGAAGGGGAAGTCGGGGCGCGCCGCGGCAATCTTCGGCGGCCCGTGCACTGCCACCCGGGCGAGGTTGGTGCCGCGTTCCCCCGCGCCATGCAGGAACACGATCAACGGCCAGCGACGCGTCGCCCCTTCCGAGTAGTCCCGGGGCAGGAACACCAAATGAGGCTGGATCACCTTGGCTTCGACCTCCATCGCGAGTCGGACCGGTTGCTGTTGCCCGGGCACCGGGACACCATCCCGCGCGGCCTTCCTGCCCGCGCAACCGGCCGCGAGGCCGACCAACGCCAGGAACCCACCGTAGACGCGTGCTTGAAGATGCATGGGACGGGCGAACGCTACGGACCCTCCCCACCCATCTTCAACCCCGAACCCGCGTCCCGCGTCTCGCCCCACGTTCGTTGACGAACCCCTCCCGGCCCCGAAGCGTGCGCGGACCACGTCGATGGGTACCCACTGGCAAGGCCGTGGCCGGGATGCCACCGCCCGACGTCTTCCACTCCGCCTCCTCGCCGCTCTGGCCTTCGGGTTTGGGGCACCGTGGGCGGACGCCGCGGACCCGCCCCCCGCGGAAACCTTCCTGGTGCGGCGTTTCGAGTTCCTCGAGGCCCGCGCGTTCCCGATCTCGGAACTGAACGCGGTGGTGGGCGGATTCACGAACCGCCCGCTCACCCTGCTCGACCTGGAGGAGGCCCGGGTGGCGGTGACCCGACACTACATCGACGGCGGCTACGTGAATTCCGGCGCGCGCCTCGAGGCCCGGCCCGGGGCGGACGGCGTGGCGACCTTCCGCATCGTCGAGGGGCGGCTCTCCACCGTGCGGGTGGAAGGCAACCGCTGGCTGACCGACGGCTTCTACGAACGGCGCCTCCGGGCGGAAGGCGGCAACCCGCTCCACCTCCCGACCCTCCGCGACACCCTGCAACGCTGGCGTCAGACCTATCCGGTGGAACAGGTCCACGGCGACGTCCAACCCGGCGCCCATCCCGGCGAAGCCGACCTGACCGTCGACGTCCGCGAACGCTTTCCGTTTCATCTGGGCCTCGACGGGTCGAATCGGTACCCCCCGGAGCACCGGCCCCGAACAGGTCAATGCCCTGCTCCGCGCCGAGAGCCTCACCGGCCACGCCGACCGGTTCGAACTGGACTACGGCATCGCCCGCGCCGCCCGCGCCGGCATGGCCGACGCCAGGATGCTCGGCGCCGGCAATCTGTCCGCGTCCTATGCCTGTCCGATCAACGCCGACGACACCACCCTCTCGGCGAATTACCGGCGCAACGACGCCTCCATTCTCGAGGCCCTCTACGCCGACCTCGACATCCGCAGCCGCATCGAGGCCTTCGGCGTCGGCGTGGCCCACCCCGTCGTGCGCACGCCCCGCCGGGACCTCACCCTCTCCCTCGCGGCGGATCGTCGCGAAAACGAGACCTCCCTGCTCGGCATCCCGTACTCGTTCTCCCCCGGTACCGTCGACGGACGCGTGGTCACCTCCGTCCTCCGGCTGACGGCGCAGTACCTCGAACGGGATACCCGGCAGGCCTTCTCCGCCCGAACCTCCCTCCACCTCGGCCTCGATGCCCTCGAGGCCACCGTCGGTCCGCGGGACCCGGACGGCCATTTCGTCAGCCTGCTCGCCCAGGCCCAGTACGTGCGCCGGCTCGGCGACAGCCGCTGCGATGTCGTTCTGAAACTCGCCGGCCAATACGCCGACTCGCCGCTGCTCGCCCTGGAACAATTCGCCCTCGGCGGCACCGCCACCGTCCGCGGCTACCGCGAAAACACGCTCGTTCGCGACACCGGCATCCTCGCTTCCTCCGAATTCCGGCTTCCCTTCTGGACGGGCTCCCGGGGGGAAACCCGGGCCGCCCTCGTGCCGTTCGCCGATTTCGGCGCCGGTTGGTCCCATCTCGATTCCCCGACGCCCTTCGACACGCTCGGCAGCGTCGGGATCGGACTCGTTTTGACCCCTCATCGGAACGTGACGGCCTCCCTCTTCTGGGGTCACGCCCTGCGCCGCGTCCGCTACTCCACCCATGATCTCCAAGATGACGGCCTGCACTTTCAATGCGTCGCCTGGGCCTTCTAGCCCCCCGCCCCGCCCCCTTCCCGTGACCTCGACGCCCGTCCGGCGGGTGCCGGCGGTGGCGGCGGCGGCGGCGGTCCTCCTCACCGGCCCGGTCCGTGGCGCTGCCCAGATCGTCACCGACGGCACCCTGGGTCCCGCGACGACCCTGACGGGGCCCGCGATCCAAATCCCCCATACGCTCGGGACGCTGCGCGGACCGAACCTCTTCCACAGCTTCGAGCGCTTCGGCATTCCCTCCGGAACCTCGGCCACCTTCGCCGGGCCCGATTCCGTGGGCCGCGTCATCTCGCGTGTCACCGGGGGTCACGCAAGTCAGTTGGACGGCACGCTGCGCTGCACCATCCCGGGGGCGGACGTGTTCCTCGTCAATCCGTCCGGCGTCGTGTTCGGCCCGAACTCGGCGCTGGACGTGAAGGGCTCCTTCGCCGTCACCACGGCCGATCATGTGATCCTCGCGGATGGCGGTCGTTTCGACGCGCGCCAGCCAGCGCTCGATTCCCTCACCGTGGCGGCACCCGCGGCCTTCGGCTTCCTGGATCCCGGAACCGCTCCGCCCGCGGCCCCCATCGAATTCCAGGGGGCGTCGCTTGCCGTCCCCGCCGGCCGCGACTTCACCATCGTGGGCGGCCCGGTCAGCTCCCGTTCGGACCCGGCTTCCGCCGCGGGCGCGCCGAGGCTGCGGGCCTGGGGCGGGACCTTTCAAATCGCGGCGGTCGCCTCGGGCGGCACGCTGCCCCTGGACAGCTTCGACACGGGCGGCTTCGCCACGCTGGCCTCGGTCTCGTTCTCGGGCGGCACGGTGGCCGCCACCGGCAACGAAGGAGGAGGCGGGCGGTACCGCATCCGGGCCCAGGACCTGGTGATCGGCGCCGACAGCGGCCTCAACAACTACACCAGGGACCACGGCGAGGGACGGACCTGCGAGATCGATCTGCGCGGACGCCTGACGCTGGACGAGGGTTTCCTGGCCTCCATCTCGGACGGGACGGCCCACGCCTCCGACCTCACGATCCACGCCGGGTCCGTCCACGTCCGGGAACCGATGTGGAGCACCCGAACGACCGGCATCCTCACCACCACCAGCGGTTCCGGGAGGGCCGGGGACATCCGGATCGACGCCGGTTCCCTCGTGCTCGACGGCGGCCTGCTCAGCGCCGCCACGCTGGATTCCGGCCCGGCCGGGGACATCGTCATCCGAACCACGGGAGCCACCGAGGTGAACGGCCTTCCCTGGGGGCTCCTCAGCGGCCAGGTCGCGCATGTGGGCAGCGATAGTCTCCAGAAATCCGCGGCGTCCGGCCCCGCCGGCACGGTCGACATCGAGGCCGCGTCGATCCTGATCAAGGGCACCGCCGCGATCACCGCCTTCACCGACGGTGGCGGCCCCGGCGGTACCGTCCGACTCGAGGCGGACCGGGTAACCCTCGACGGTCGCTACAGCGTCCCGGGTTTCGGTCAGCCCGAAATCCAGGTGCTGAGTCGCCACTCGGGCCCTGCCGGCAGCATCTGGATCGAGGCCCGGGAATTCGTTTCCACCCAGGGCCGGATCGACGCCGACGGACTCTCCCTGGGCGACGCCGGGACGATCGAGATCGAGGCCGAACGGGTCTCCTTTGCCGATCCGCTGGCGGGAATCACGGCCTCCGCCCCCGTCTCCTTCATGAGCGCCCGCGGCGGACGAATCACGGTCCGCGCGGAGCAACTCTCCCTCTCCAACCAGGCATCCATCGAGGCTGTCACCGCGGGGTACGGGGATGGCGGACGAATCGACATCACGGCCTCCGAAGTGTCCCTCGCTTCGGTCGCCTCCCTCCGCGCCAGTTCCACCGCCACCTCCCGGGGCTCGGGCGGAACGGTTCGCCTCGCCACCCGCGATCTCGCCCTCGACGGTCTCGCGTCCATCGAGGCCGGCACCAGCGGCCAGGGCGCCGGAGGGAACATCGACATCCAGGCCGCGGGCGAAGTCCGACTCGAGGGCGGCGCCTACCTCTCCGCCAACGCCTACGGAACCGCTGCATCCGGGAGCGCCGGCTCCGTGTCCGTCGAGGCCAACCGGCTCTTCCTCGGCCCCCTGAGTTCGATCACCTCGAGCACCGGGGGCGCGGCCCGGGGCGCCGACCTGCGCATCGTGGCGGACGAGGTCGAACTCGCGGGGGGCACCATCATGGCCGCCTCGGTCGGCAACGCCGCCGGCAACGGGGGCAACATCGAGCTCCGCGCCCGCCGACTCGTTCTCGCGGACGGCGCCCGGGTCACGACCGAAAGCGAGGGCTCCGGCAACAGCGGGCGGATCCTGGCCGAGGTCGCCGAGGCGTCCCTCGCCGGCGCGTCCCGCGTCACGAGCACCGCCGGTCATCTTGGCGACGCGGGCAGCATCGAAATCGTCGCCTCTGCCGACGTCCGGATGGCGGACGGCAGCAGCATCGACTCGGCGGCCCAACTCGGACACGCCGGCAGCGTCGCGGTGCGCGCCGGCTCCCGCATCGAATCCAGCGATTCCTCCTGGAGCGTGGAATCGGCATCCGGCGACGCGGGATCGGTCGTCCTCGACGCCGCGGATTCGCTCCACCTGCAAAACACCTCGGTGCTCGCGCTGGCCGGCAACGACGGGGGCAACATCAACCTCTCCGGAGGTCGGCTCGTCGGACTCGCCGACGTCTCGTTGAACGCCAATGCCGTCTCGGGCCACGGCGGTCATATCGAACTCGACGCCGGATTCCTCTACCGGCTCGGCGCCGTCGAAATCACGGCCATCTCCGAAAACCAGGCCGCGGCTCCCGGCACCATCGCCATCCGTTCGGGCGTGGATTTCGCCAATGTCGTCGCGCGTCTGCCCGACGATCGGATCCGCCTGGATCAAACCGTTCGCGACGGCTGCGCCCGCCGCCATCCGCTCGGCAATTCGCTGATCGTCCGCGGCCGCGGCGGCATGGGCCCGCGACCCGATGCCTTTCTGCCCGATCGCGACGCGCTTTCCGCGGACGAGCCCGGACGGGACACCGATCCGGACCCGGCCCACAAACTCCAGATGCAGGTCGCGGCGCTGGCGCGGATCGATCCCGCAGGCGAACCCGGGCGGGAGGCCGAACTCCGTCTGGAGCTGGCCTCCGCGTTGGGGCGGCAGGGCCGGCACTGCGAGGCGTTCGAAATGCTGGAGCCGGCCCTTCCCCTTGCCGAACGCGCCGCCGCGCCGGCCCTGCGCCAGCGGGTGTTCGCCGCCCTGGGCCAGGCCAGCCTCGGTTCCCGCCGCTACGCCGAGGCCGAGGACTTCCTGCGTGCCAGCCTCGCTCTCGCCCGCCAACTCGACGATGCCCGCGCCCAGGCCGGGGTTCTCCAGGATCTCGGTTGCCTGCTCGCCGTCCATCAGGTGCACCTGTCCCAGCCACCGCGCCGGGACGAGGCGCGGGGAGCCCTGATCCTCGCGCCGGAACGGCCGGTTGCCGCCGGGTCGGACGCGCCGTTGCAGGCGTCGCTGGAGTGCTTCCGGGAAGCCCGCGCGCTGGCCGGTTCGTCGGGCCATCCGGAGGTGTCGGCACGCATCGAACTCAACGAGGCCCGGACCCGGCTGCGGGCCGGTCCGCGACCTTCCGAGGCTGCCCAAGCCGCCCTGGACGCGGCCTCGCGGCACGTCGAACTCCTGCCCCGCTCGCGCGAGAAGGCGTTTCTGCTCGCCGCCCTCGGGGACCTGGGCCTGGCCCTGGCGGCACCGGACGCTTCGGCCCCCCTCCCGTCCGGCGGGGTCCCCTGGCCCGGCACGGAGGCCAGTTTCGCACGGTCCGCGGCCATGGCCGGCGAGCTGAGCGACCCCGCCACCTCGGCCTTCGCCCGGCTGGGGTTGGCCCGGCTCGAAGAGCATTACGGACGAATCCCCGCGGCGCGCCGCCTGGCGGAGGACGCGTTGTTTGTCGCCCAGGGCGCCGGGCTGGCGGAACCCACCTTCGAGGCCGAGTGGTTCCTGGCACGGCTGCTGCGCGGCACCGGGCAAACCGAGGAATCCCTGGCCGCCTATCGTCGCGCCCTGCGCACCCTCGCCCTGATCCGCTCCGACCTGAGCGCGAGCGCGGCTCTCCGCGGGGACGGGCGTCCCTACCGGGAATCGAGCGGGCGCATCCACCTCGAGTTCGCGGACCTCCTCCTCGCCGGCGTGCCGGCCGGCGACGCGCCGGAACGCCACGAGGCCGTCCGTCAGTCCCTCCTCCAGGAGGCCCAGCACAACGTCGAACGCCTCAAATCCGCGGAGCTCGAGGACTACCTCCTCGAGGCGGACTGCGCGAGTCTCCTCGAGTCGCGCACCGTGCCGGTCTCCGCGGTGGGCGGAAACGCCGCCGTCCTCTACATCATCCCCCTGCCCGACCGCACGGAACTGCTCGTGACGCTGGCCGACGGCATCCGACGGTTCGTCTCGCCGACGGGCCGCGCGAAACTCGCCTCGGACGTCGCGGAATTCCGCCTGGCCCTGGAACATCTCGGGGGCACGCGACATCTCGTCCCCGCCCGGCGCCTCTGGGAAACGCTGGTCGCCCCCGTCCTGCCGACGCTCGAGGCCGCCGGCATTGGCACCCTGGTCTTCGTCCCGGACGGTCCGCTCCGCACCATCCCGTTGGCGGCGCTGCACGACGGCGCGCACTACCTGATCGAACGCTTCGCGGTGGGCATTTCCCCCGGGCTCTCGCTCATGGCGGCGCGTCCCCTGCCGCGTGCCGGATCGAGCGTCCTCGCCTGCGGGCTGTCCGCCGGCGTGCAGGGTTACCCGGCCCTGCCCGCCGTGCCGGGCGAACTCGACGGCGTGCTCGCGGGACAACACGGAAGGCGACTCGTCGACGAAGCCTTCCTGACGCGGACGTTCGAGGACGAGGTGCGAACCCGTCCGTACTCGGTCATTCACCTGGCCTCCCACGGCGAGATCGCCCGGGACCCGCGCGAGTCGTTCCTGCTGACCTTCGACGGAAGAGTCCGGCTGAGCGACCTCGAGACGCTGATCCGTCCCCGCCAACTCGAGGAGCAACCGCTCGAACTCCTCGTCCTGTCGGCCTGCCAGACGGCGGCGGGCGACGATCGGGCCGCCCTCGGACTGGCGGGAATCGCCGTCCAGGCCGGTGCCCGCAGCGCTCTCGCCACCCTCTGGGCGGTCCACGACGAGGCCACGCGCCGGCTGATGACCGCCTTCTACGAGAGCCTCCGTGCCCAACCGGCGCCCTCCAAGGCCGAGGCCCTGCGATCCGCCCAGCGCCGGTTGCTCGGCGATCCTGAGTTCCACCATCCGGCCTACTGGTCCCCGTATCTCCTCGTCGGCAACTGGCTCTAACCCGAGCCGCCGCAAACCCCGCCACCGCCACCGCCACCGCCGTGAAGCGTCGCCGCCCCAACCGCTCCGCCCGCCCGGCCCGGTCCCCGCGCTCCCGTCCGGCCCCGGTCGATCCGGTGGCTGGCCGGCGTCGTCACCTGCGCCACGAACTCCGTCTCGCGCTGGCGGTGCTCGTGGCGTTCGTGGCATTCGAGCTCTGGCTCGGTCACACCGCGATCGGGCACGGACTCCGGTCATCGACGCTCGATTGGCTGCAACACGCCGTTCCGTCCGGGCCACCGCGCCCCCCCTCCCCCGTGCTGCTCGTCGATCTCGCCGCCCTGCCCCTCGAACCCGATCCCGATTCGCCGGACGGCCCGCGCATCACGCCACGCGACACCCTGCTCGCCGTGCTCGAACGCTGCCGCCTCGCCCGCGCCCTTCATCCCCGGGCCCCGCTGGCCCTCGGCTTCGATCTGGATCTGTCCCCCGAAACCAACGGCACCATTCCCTCCACCGCCGCCACCCGCCGCTTCCTCGAGGCCGGGCTCCGGTCCGTCCGCGAAGGCCTGCCGGTCTTTGTCGGCGTCCATCGCCTCGAGGCCCTCGGTCCCGCGGCCTGGTTGGGCGACCCCGACTACGCGCCGCTGGCCGTCAGCCTGTCCCGCCACCGCGGTCCCGTGGCCCGCATGCCCTTCGAGCTGCGCTTCGCGTCCGGTCAGCCTCCGTTGCCCTCCCTCTCCCGCGCGTTGGCCGACGCATGCGTCCGGGTTGCCGGAACCGCCCCATCCCACGCGCCTTCCTGGCTCGACGCCATCCTGGTCGCCGTGCAACGCCATGACGACGTGGCAGGCATCCAGGGGTACGGCGTCGCGGACTATCTCGTGGACTTCTCGCGCCGGTCCGAGCTGGCCGCCGGAATCGTCGACTACCGTCGGCTTCTGGCCATGTCCCCGACGGAACTGGCCGCACGGCTCGAGGGCCGGATCGTCCTGGTCGGAGACGCCTCGACAAGCTCGGGCCCCGACGTCGCCATCGTGCCGGGCTCGGCGGAACCGGTTCCCGGCCTCCTGGCGCATGCCTGCGGGGTCGATACGCTGGTCGGACGACCCCTGCGCGAACCCCATCATCTGGCCGGCCTCGCCCTGACCTTCGGCCTGTCGCTCGCCGCGATCCTCCTCATCCATCGGGCCTGCGACCGGTTCGCCACCCAGGGCGAGGTTTCCCCGGTCGCGCTCACCGTCCTCCTGGCCACCCTCCTCGCCGGGCTCTGCCTCGCCGCCGCCTGGTTCGCGATGCGCCTCTGGAACGTCGTCGTGCTCGATGCCTTCGGCGTCGTCTTCGTGCTCGCCGCCCACACGTTGACCGAGGTCTTCCTCGGCGCCGTCGACTGGCATCGACTCCGGCACCACCCGACCCGGCCCCTGCCGGCTCTCGTCCTTCGCCCGCCACCCGCCGAACCGTCGTGAATACGATCCTTCCACGCCCGACCCTGATCCTGATCCTGCTCGCGACGCTCCTCCTGCCCGCCACCCGGACGTCCGCCGCCGCGACGCCCACCGAAACCTACCTCGGTTCCATCACTGCCATCCGGGGCACGGTCGAGTTCCGCGAGACCCGCCAAAGCCCGTCCCTCGTGCTCGACCCCGGGCGGGACCGATTCCGGCCTCTTCGTCAGGGGAACGAACTCCGCTGCACCCCCGGCGCCTCCATCGTCGTCCAACTCCTCTTCGGGCTCGCCCTGACCAACCGGGCCATGGAGTGGTTTCCGATTCCCCGCAACCCGCCACCCGACGACGCGTCGCTGCGTCGGCTCCAGCAACATCGCGCCGAGAATTGGATCGGGGCCGGACGAACCCGGGGCCGTTCCCCGGCGCGCCGCGCCCTCCTGGTGGGCATCGACTCCTACCTGCATCCGCCCGGCTCCGCCGAGGCCGCGGACGCGGCCGGGCCCCGCCGCCGGACATGGCCGGATCTGGGGGGGTGCTGCAACGACGTGGAAGGGATGGCCGCCCTGCTCGTTTCCCGCTTCGCCTTCGCGCCCGCCGACCTGATCGTCCTCACCAACGCCGCGGCCACGCGCGCGGCGGTGTTGGCGGCCTTCGAATCCCACCTCGTCGCGCCCGCCGCCCCCGGCGATGTCTCCGTCTTCTTCTTCGCCGGCCACGGCTCCCAGGTCGTCAATTCGCTCTCGGACGAGGCGGACCGACGCGACGAAAGCCTGGTCCCCGCCGACTCCGCCCTCGGGGCGCCCGACATTCGCGACAAGGAACTGCGCCGGTTGCTCAACGCGGCGCTGGATCGCGGGGCCTTCGTGGCCACGCTGGTCGATGCCTGCCACAGCGGTTCCGTCACCCGCGGAAGTCCCGCCCGAATTCGGGCCCTCGAACCCGAGGCCCGCGACATCCGCGATCCCGGTGACCCCGGCCCCCCACCCGCCTCCCGTTCGGACGCCGCCTTCGTCTCGTTCGCCGCCGCCGAAAGCACCCAGTCCGCCCAGGAATCCTCCCTCGATGGCCATCCCCATGGTGCGTTCTCGTCCGCCCTGCTCCGGGCCCTCCGCTCCGGCGACGCTCGCGAACCCGCCCTCGACCTCTTCTTGCGTACCCATGGCTTCCTCAAGTCCGACGGGCTCCCGCAGAACCCCATCCTCGAAACCAGTCCCGGCGCCCGCGGATTCGGCGTCTTCGGCCAACCCCCGTCGGATTCCGATCCGACCCGGTCCCGCCCCCCGCGTCCCGCCTTCGCCGTGGCCTCCGTCGATCCGCGCTCCGGTGACATCCGAATTCTGGGCGGCCCCGTCGCGGGTCTCCACGAGGGCTGCGAGCTTCGACCCCGGCGAAGCTCAGCCGACGACGCCGGATCCGCCTCGCCTCCGCCCCCGCGGCTGCGCATCCACCGCGTCGAGCGACTGTCGCGTTCGGTCGCCCGCGCCCTCGACGGCTCCGCCGAGCAGGTGCCGCCCGGCACCCTGTACGAAATCGACCGCTGGTCGGCTCCCGATCCCGGACCCCTGCGGGTCTGGCTGCCCGACGCCGCCGCCGACCCAACCCTAACCCCGGCCGACGCTTTTGCCGCGTCCGCGGGCGTCACGTTCGCCCCCGTTCCGCCCGGCTTGCAGCGGGCACTCCCGTTCGGTCCCGGAACCGCGCAGGAGACCGTCGAGATCGTGTCCGATCCGGCCCGGGCGCACTACCGGCTCGCCACCCTTCGAAACGCCGGGGCCCCCGCGTTTGCCTGGGTTTTGGCCGGCAACGGGACCGTCCCCTCCGCGAACCCCGCCCCGCCCCTGCCCCTCCCCGGCATCACCGCGCCCTGTCGCGTCCGGCCCGCCACCCCGGCCTCGGGACTCGAACCCGACTACTCGGAAGCGGGACGGCAACTGGCCGAACAGGCCCTGCGCCTGGCCCGCACCCGCGCCTGGCTTCAGCTGGAGTCGCCCGGCTTCGAGGAGGATTTCCCCTACCACCTCGCGTTGCGCCGGGCCGACACCGGCGAGGAAATCCGGGACGGCATCGTCACGCAGGGGGATGCCTTCGGTCTTGTCCTCCGGCGCCCCGCCGCGGTCGATCCGGAGGCCATCCTGCCCCGGTACGTCTACGTCTTCGTGCTCGATTCGCTGGGACGGGGCCAATTGCTCTTCGCCAGCACCCACGACGAGGATGGCCGCCTTCCGGCACCGCGGTCGGGCAATCCGGAGACGCTTCGACTGGGTCCCCCACGCCTGCTGGTCGTGGCTGAGCCCTATGGCATCGACACCTACTTCCTCGTCGCCAGCGGCTCGCCGTTGCCCGCCCCGGAAGTGCTGTCGTTCGACGGCGTCGCGGATCCACCCGCGGAAACCACCCGGGGCTCGCGCTTGCCGACCTCGCCCCTGCAACGACTCCTGGAACGTCCGAATTCCCGAACCCGCGGCGCAAGCCTGACGCCCCTCGATTGGTCGATTCAGCGCTTCTCCGTCGAGAGCCGCCCGGCCCCGAGCCCCCGCACCGGGGAGCACTGATCCCAGGCGGTTTGAGCTTGGAGCTTGGAGCTTTGAGCTTTGAGCTTGGAACCTCACCCCCCGTTTCCGTTACGTTCCCCGCCCGCGGCGGCCGCCTGGCCACCCCGGAATCCACTCACCACGCCAACCCCTCCCAGCCCGTTCCCTCTTCCATGAGCAGCGTTCTCATCGTCGGTTCGACCGCCCTCGATTCCATCAAGACCCCGAAGACCGAGAACCCACGCCTGCTGGGCGGATCGGCCAGCCATGCCGCCGTCGCCGCGAGCTTTTTCGCTCCGGTCCGGCTGGTCGGCATCGTCGGAAAGGACTTTCCGAAGAAGTACCTTTCGCTCTACGAGCGGCATGGCATCGACGTCGCGGGGCTTCAGATCAAGGAAGGCAAGACGTTCCACTGGGCGGGCGAGTACGAGACGAACATGAACAACCGCCGCACCCTCGCCACCGAGCTCGGCGTGTTCGAGACGTTCACCCCCGATCTTCCCCCCGAGTACCGGTCCACCCCCTACGTGCTCCTGGCGAACATCGGCCCCGACCTCCAGCACCACGTGCTCGACCAGATGAAGCGCCCGAAGTTCGTCGTGGCCGACACCATGGACCTCTGGATCAACATCGCCCTGCCCTCCCTCCTCCGCCTCCTGAAACGCGTGGACGGCTTCGTCCTCAATGACAGCGAGGCCCGCGCGATGACCGGCGAGGACAACGTCCTCCTGGCGCTCAAGAAACTCCACCGGATGGGCCCCCGCCATGTGATCGTGAAACTCGGCTCCCATGGCTCCATCCTCAGCGGCCCCGGCGGTCTCTTCCTCTGCCCCGCCTACCCCCTCGCCAAGGTCGTCGATCCCACCGGCGCCGGGGACTCCTTCGTCGGCGGCATGATGGGATTCCTCGCCTCCGCCAAAGGCTCCATCGAGGCCAACCTGCGCAAGGCCATGATCCACGGTTCCGTCGTCGCCGCGTTCTGCTGCGAGGGCTTCGGCCTCGCCCGCACCGACCGCGCCCGGAAGCCCGACATCGCCCGCCGCGTGGCCGAACTCGCGAAGCTGACCCGCTTCTGACCCGCGCCGGCACCTACGGTGCCGCAAACAACCGCGGCCACGACGTCGCCATCGCGCCGAGGTTCTCCGCCGTCACGAACAGGTAGCGCCGCCCCAACTCGGCCTCGCGATCTCCCCTCAGGGGCTCGCCCTCGGGCGGCGCTCCCGGGCGATCCAGCACGAGCGCCAGCAATCGCTTCTCCCGGAACGCCGTCTCCACCGCCGCGCGCGGCCCCAACAGCCGTAGATCGGGCTTGAACAGCACCCAGCGCGGCCCCCCGGGCTCCGTCCACGCCTGCGTCTCCGCCAGATCCGCCGGCAACCCGATCAAACTGACCAATACCCCCGTCCCGGGATGCCTTGCCACCACCGCGTCCCACGCGCCCGGCGCCGACAAGAAGCTCAACGGCGTCGAGGCCCCGGCCGGAATCCCGAACGAGCGCGGATTCTCGAGGGCACCTGGCTTCAGCTCGGGATGATCGGTTCCCAGGTATTCCGCTCCCGTTCCCAGACCCTTCACCAATCCCCGGACCGCCGTGGCCTCGGCGTCCTGGATCGCGTCGTCCGCGCCCGTCACCCGGGTGAACGGATTGCCCACGACCAACACCTTCGCGCCCGGGACGGACCCGACGATGATGCGCCCCAGTTCCTCGAACACCATCGCCCGCCGCGTGGTCGCCAGGCGGCTTTCGGGCGGCGAACACCCCAGCCACCCTCCCAACGCGCACAGGACCATGGAGGCACCCACTCCCCATCGCCGTCGCATCGCCCGGCCACCCAGCGCACTCATTCGAAATAGCCCGGCACGGTATCGGTTTCGAACAGGCCGAAGATCCCCAGCCCCTCCAGGCGACGCACGGCGCAACCTTCGACGTGACCGTCCAGGAACCAGCCGTTCGCCAGGCGACCGTGCCGGCCATGGACTTCCTTCTCGCTGGCGACGCGAAAGAAATGGAACTGCTGCGCCCCCATTCCTTCCCGTCCCCGGCTCGTCGTATCGGCCACGTGCAGGTAATCGCTCGGACGTTCCACGGCATCGATCAGCAGGACGTCGCGCAACACCCCTCGCGTGTACTCCTCCGGCGGATCCTGTCGCACGCCGAACGTCGCCAGCCAATTCGTAAATCGGAACGGCCGATACGCGGGACACACGAACACGTCGTAGGGCCGGGAGGCGGTGTTCGACGCGATGACGCTCGCCCAGGTGATGCTCTTCTGAAGCGGCGAATCGATGACGAGACGCGAGGCGTGGTCCTGGGCGTACAGCATCGTGTAAATGCCGACCTGACGGAGGTTGTTCTGGCAGACCGTGGCGCGCCCCTTCTGCTTCGCCCGACCCAACGCCGGCAACAACAAGCTCGCCAGCAATCCGATGATCGCCACCACCACCAACAATTCGATCAGCGTAAAACCCCGAGCCACCTTCAAGCCCTGATGCCCGCGATAATCGAGTCCGGAGGTGGGCTCCGGCAATCCACCCCCTCCCCGCCATTCCGGTTTCGAACCCCGTCCCGCGCTCTCGCTTTGGTTTGCCGGACACATCATCTATCGGGATGCCACCGTATACCATCCCCCGGTTTCGGCCAAGGCACGGAGTGGACCCTCCCTACCCGAACACATCCTTCCGCAGATCCCGCAGCGTGAACAACTCCCCGGCTTCCAGCCCTTTCATCCGCCGCGCCCCGTCCCTCCGCTTCTTCCCGAACTTCTCCCGGTGCTGCCGGAACACCCCCTCCACGAACTCCCGACTCCCCAACGCCGCTCCATCGCAGAAATATCGCACCCGACACCGCACGTACTCCCCCAACGGCAGGCGCCCCGCCGCCGCCAACACCTCCGCCACCGCCGTCGCCTTCACCGCGCCGCGAACCGCCCGCCCATCCGGCCCCGTCGCCTCCCGCCGTTCGTCCCCCTCCCGATACAACCAGCTCCGGTACACCTCCAAGGACCGGCTCACGCTCTCCTCCCGGCCCCGTTGCAGCGCCGTCACCAGCGTCTGGATCCCCAGCCGCGACCCCCGCTTCCCCGCCATCGCCTCCCCGTACCCACTCCAGCGGTAGTCCTTGGGATCCTGCACGATACCCGCCCGCACCGGGTTCAGATCGATGTACGCCGCCATCGTCGTCAACGCCTGCCCCGCCCCCTCCACCAGCACGCTCTTGAACCGGTCCTCCCAGAGTGTGCCCTTGCGACCCGTCCGCACGTTGTACCAGAGCGTGAAACGCTGCTTGAGCACCCGGATGAACTCGCTCACGTCCCACATCCGGGCATGGAAAGTCGCCAGGTACTTCGCCTCCCCCTCCGCATCGTGGGCCTGGCGGTACATCTCGAACCGTTGCCGGACCAGCCCCACGTTCTGATGCCCCGACAGCTTGGCCAGCTTCGCCAACACCTGCTCGACGGAAGGTCGCTCCTCCGGCGGAGGTCGGCGCGGAACCTCGACCAGCACATGGAAGTGATTGGACATCAGGCAGTACGTCAGGACCCGAACCTCGCAGAACGCCTCGCACTCACGCAGCAACCGGACGAAGTGCTCCTTTTCGGCGGGTTCGAAGATGAAGCGGCGATCCACGATGCGGGAGACGCAGTGGTAGTAGGCCAGGGGCAGATCCGGCGGCGCCTTGAAACGCGGTCGCGGCATGCGCGGAGAGTGCCCCGCCCGGGTCGGCACTGCAACAATAAACACCGCGGGAATGCTTACTAAAAGCCCATAAAATGCGGGTTTATTGTGGCCGAGTGCATTGCCATTGGGCCCCGGGGTGGGCGCATGCAGGCGAGGGGCTAGGGCGCCCCGGGCTGGCGGCGGCGGGCGTTCACCTGCGCCAGGGCCTGGCGCGCCTCCTCGTTCCGCGGATCCTGGCGGAGGGCCTCGGAAAGCGCCGCAGCCGCCTCGTTCCAGCGCTGCTGGCGGGCCCACGCGATGCCGAGATTGAAGTGCGCGCGATGGTGATCCGGTTTTAGGCGCACGACCTCGGCGAATTCGGCCCTGGCGGCCTCGAGGCGGTCCTGCAAGGCATACTCCACGCCCAGAAGATACCGGGCCTCCCAGAGCCGGGGATCCAAGCGCACGGCCTCCTCGAGGCTCGAAATCGCGGCGGTCGGCTGCCGATCGGCGGCCAGGGCGTCGGCGAGGCGAAGGTGGGCCCGGGCATGGCCGGGTTGGAGGCGAAGCGCCGCGCGACAGGCCTCGAGGGCGTCGCGTGGCCGACCCTGGGCTACCCGGAGTTCGGCGAGTTCGAGCCGCGCCTCCACCCAGTCGGGCTGGAGGGCGATGGCCCGCTCGAGGAGGGGCAGGGCCTCGTCCCGGCGCCCCAACCGACGCAACAGGCTGCCGCTTTGGAGGTAGGCCACCGGATGATGGGGGAGCAGATCGATGACCTTCCGCCATTGGTCGGACGCCTCCGGCAAGGCGCCGGTCGCGGCGAGGAACTCGGCATAATTGCGACGCAGATGCGGATCCTCCGGCGCGGCGGCGATGGCGTTCGTGTACAGACCGCGCGCCTGGGACACCGACGAGGCACCGACCATCCGCCGCAGACGGGCTGCCTCGCGGGCCAGGATCCCGAGATGAGCCTCTTGTCCCAGCCGGTTGGTGAACGGCGCGTCGAGACACCGGGCGATCATGAGTTCGACCGACGCGGAGCGATTCCAAATCGAGTGCGCGAGCCGGCGGTCGGCCTCCTCCAACGGCAGCCAGTCGTTTCCGCCGCCCCCACGAATGCCCGCCGGAAGTTGGTCCGCGAGCACATCGCCGAACGCCCGCGCGAGGGCATGGTTGCCTTCCGGCGTGAGGTGCACGTGTTCGTAGAAGAACAGGCCTCCCGGAATGCCCTCCGGACTGCCGGCGGCCAAGGCCGCCCCCGTGTCGACCAGCGGGATCGCCCGCTCCCTGGCGACGCGGCGAATCCTGTCGTTCAATCGGGAATCGGTCCGCAACGGGATGGTGTCCAGGTCGCAGGCGAGTTGGAATGCCCCCGCCGCGGCGACCCGGTTGGACCGTGCCAACTCCGCCTCGCCGCGAAGGTACTGCAATCCGGCGTGCCCGGCATCGATCCGGGCCGCGCTTTCGAAATGATCGGACGCCCGCGCCGGATCGCCGGCGGCCAACGCCCGCCGACCCTCGTCCACGAGGCGGTGCCAGGCCGCCAGGTCGGACGCGCTGATCCCGGTCCGATGCACCGAACCGAAAGGGGAACAGTCCCGGAGATTCACGGCCACCGTGCCGAGAATCACCCGGGCGCCGGAGGCAGTACCCGCCCGCACGATGTCGCGCAGGTTCGCCTCGAAGGTCGCATAGGTTCGTTGACGTTCCGGCGCGTCCCCCGTCACCGATTCCCCGGCCAGAACGCGCAGTCCCGTCCAGCGACTGCTGTCGGCGGCTCGCCCGCGCAGGCGTTCGGCGAGGGTCTCGAGGGCCTGGCCGGTGCGTGTCGCCTTGGAGGCCAGGATGAGGCGGACCAGGAACCGGGGGGGCGCCCGGCGGCCCAGGACCGATCCGGCGCCGAAGGAGCCCAGCATCTCGTTGTTGCCCGCAAAAAGGAGCCAGAAATCCGCGCCCAGCGCGGTGCATTCCTTCGCCATGGGCAGGAGGGCGTGGGAATTGATGGCCGTCATGGCCACCGGGATCACTTCGAACCGGGAAGCCGGATAGCGGGCCGACAGGAGAACCTCGAGCTGGCGCGCGACGCCGCAGGCGGGTCGCGGATCCCCCATGGCCGCGGACTCGCCGAAGACCAGGATCCGGATCGTGCCCGGCGCCTTCTCCCTCCGGAACGACAGGGGCGGCGGAACCCGGAGCAATCCGGGGGGGAAGAAGCGCCGTCCGAAGGCGGGGTTGTCGATCCACCGGTCGGGTGCGCCGGGCGGGGAGATGAAGTAGGAAACCGGATGACCGAACCCGGCGAGGCGCAATCCCAGCTCGACGAGACCCAGGACCAGGAGCGGGGCCAGGAGGGCGGCGGCGAAGCGGAGGAACCACCGTCGCGGGGCGGAGGGGGCCCGGAGTCGGGAGGGTGGCGGAACCCGCGATGACGGTGGGGTGCGCAAGGTGCGGCACGATGAAATCGGCGCCGTGGTCGGGCGATGAAAAAGGACTCATCGCCGGGCTCCCGTCCACTGATTTGAGGCCAAATCCGCGGGAAAAGGAGAGCCATTCTTTTCGAAGATATTAGTAGGAAATCAATTGCGAATCCGGAGTTGTAAGCGCTGATAATGAACCCGAAAGACAGAGAGCGGATACCCGCCGTGGACGAGGGCCCGAACCCGAACCACGAGAGCGCCCGGTCTGAGTCCGGATCTCTCGGGGAGGACGGCCTACGTCGGCGGTCGTTCGGCAAGTCGTTTCGAACTGGGTAGAGGCATTCTGTAACCGAAATCCCACGAAGAGAAATACGAACCATGCAACCGAACCAACGGGTGCGGCGATGGCTGGCTTGTGCCGGCACGGCCGCCGCGATGGCGGGAGCCTTCACCGCGCAGGCGGTGACGGACAAGACCTTCGACTTCAACTCGGACCCGAGCGGAGTCCTGAACACGTACGGGAACGCGCAATGGCGGCCGGACGGGGGAAATCCCGCGGCGGGAGGCTACCTTTCCATCACCGACGCCATCGACAGCCAAGGTGGAATCATCGTCTTCGACGACTTCGACAATGGATTGGTCGTCAAGGGGTTCAACTTCAAGGTCGATCTCCGGGTGGGCAATTCGTCGGACGCGGATGGCCGGCCTGCCGACGGGTTCAGCGTGAACTTCGCCCGACAGACGGACCCGATCATCGTCAAGGCGGACGGCGGCGAGACGCCGGACGGCTACGCGGACAGTGCCGGTGCGCATGAATTCGGCACCAAGACGGGCATCGCGGTCTCGTTCGACACCTGGTCGGGCAATGCGCTGCCGGACACGACGGACGTCGAGGGCGTGATCGTCCGTGTCGACAACAAGACGGTCACCAAGGTCCCGATGCCGACGCGCAACGGGGCGTGCGACGAGCCGACGAGTCTGCAGACCGGGCCGTGGAACATCGATCTGGCCGGGGCGCCGGACGAACTGTGCTGGAAGCAGCTCGAGGTGAATCTCGACGCCGCGGGACTGCTGACCGTGACGTGGAAGGGAACGGTCCTGCTGGACAAGTACCAGACCACCTTCACGCCGAGCCGGGGTCGGATCGTGTTCATGGGCCGCACGGGCGGCAACAACCAGAACAACCACATCGACAACATCGTGATCAGCACGATTGCCGCCTCGACGGCGACGGTCAGCGGCCTGACGCCGCTCTTGAACGGTTTCACCGTGGAAATCGCGGACGCCCCGGGAAGCGTGGTGAATCCCGCCACCATCGTGACGACGCTGGACGGCGCGACGGTGACCACCGTGAACACCAAGACCGGTGGCAACACGCTGGTCAGTTACACCCTGCCCGCGGGCCAACGCTTCGAATCCGGCTCGCAGCATCCCCTGAGCATCACGTTCAAGGATGCCAACAACACCTATACGGAAAGCCGCACGGTATCCGTTCCGGCGTACGGCCTCCTGGCCGCGAGCACCAAGGTGCCCGCCGCGACGACCTCCCAGCGCGGCTTCAAGATCCGCCCCCATCAGGTCGATGCCGGCCAGCCCAACACCATCGTCTGGACCGAGGAACAACTCGCCGGTCTGCGCGGCGCGAACCGGGTCAACCTCGCCAACCTCGGCCTCACGGCCGATGCCCAGGGTTTCATCGCCTGGGAACAGGCGTTGGACGTCAAGAATCCCTCCGGCGGCGCCGGGTACTTCACCGTGGACCTCGGCCTCGACCAGCTGGGTCTGCCCGGCTTCAACGAGGACGGCAGCCAGAAGGCGAACGAGGACAACTCGGCCCTCGAGATCTTCACCTTCGTCGAGTTCCCGACCGCGGGACCGCTGACCATGAACGTCGCGTCCGACGACGGATTCCGGGTCCAGAGCGTCGACGTCCTCGGCGCGCGCCTCGGCGAATACAATGGCGGTCGCGGCATCGATGCCGGCACGACGTTCTTCGTCTGGGTGGAGGAACCGGGCATCTATCCGATCCGCGTCCTGTGGGAAAACGGCGGCGGCGGCGCCGGGGTGGAGTGGATGGTGGTGAATGCGGACGGCACCCGCAGTCTGATCGGCAATCCCGACGATCCGAAGTCCCTGAAGGCCTACCGGGCGGCAAGCACGGTGCGTCCGTACGTGGCGAGCGTGATTCCGGTGCCGGACGCGACCGAAGTGGTGGCGAACCAGGCCATCGAGGTCGTGATCGAAAACGCGGGCGCGGTGGACTCGGCCAGCGTGGAGCTGTCGCTGAACGGAGCCGTCCTGACGACCACCAAGACCACGGCGGGAACCAAGCTGACCGTCAAGGCGGCCCTCCCCGGGCTGCTCGCGAGCGGTTCCGTGAACAAGGTGACCCTGTCCTACACGCCGACCGGCGCCGTGAGGATCACCCGCGACTGGAGCTTCACCGCGGCGGCCTACCAGACCCTTCCGGCGTCGATTGCCGGTGCCGTGGGCGCGGGCAATACCCCTGGCTTCCGGGTCAAGACCTACCAGTTGGGGGTCGCGGCGGATCAGACCGATCCGGCGGCGCGCATGGCCAATGACATCGAATGGTCGGAAGGCATGCTGGCCGGCGGCGGCGGCGCCAATGTGGCCGACCTGACCCAGTTCACCGATGGCGGATATTACCGCGAGACGGCGGTGATCAACTACTCGCAGGTCCTGGCGGACGGGACGGTGGAGAACGCGGGCAACTTCAATCCGAACGTCGCGATTCCCGGCGTCACCGCTCCGGACAACGCCGCCGGCAACACCGACAACGTCGTGGCGGAAGCGCTCTCGTTCCTCGAATTCCCGACCCGCGGGTTCTACCTGATGGGCGTGAACAGCGACGACGGATTCAAGGTCACGAGCAGCCATGACGCGTGGTCGCCCGTGGTGGTGACCGCCCCCGCGAGCGTCGCCGGCCCGGTGGCCGCCGTGCCGTCGATTCGCAACACGCTGCTCGCCGGCATCTTCGGGCCGCTGCCGACGACGCCCATCGAGGCGGACGTGGTCGTGGCCCAGGGCAACAATGCCGCCGCTCCCGCCGAACAGGGCTGCGGAGGCGCGTTGCTCAATGCCGAGGCCGTGAAGGGCAAGGTCGTCCTCGTCAGCCGCGGCACCTGCACCTTCCTCGAGAAGGCCAACAACGCCTACAAGGCCGGCGCCGTGGCGGTGCTCGTCTACCAGAACCGCAGCGACCCGCCCATCGTGCTGGGCGGCGACGCCAACACGATCCCCATCCCGGTGCTCATGATCACCCAGGCCAAGGGGCTCGCCCTCAAGGATGCCGCCGGCGCCAAGGTCCGCATCTCGTCCGATCCGCGCCAGATCCTCGGCGTCTACAACAACGGTCGCGGCGCGACCGACACGCTGTTCGGCATCTGGGTGGAAACCCCCGGCGTCTATCCGATCCGCCTGATCTGGCAGGAAGGTGGCGGCGGCGCCAATGTCGAATGGTTCACCGTCGTCAACGGAACCCGCATCCTGGTCAACGACACGGCCAGCGCGAACGGGATCCGCGCCTTCCAAAAGGCGACCATCGCCGCCAAACCCACCGTGACCATTGCCGCCTCCGGCGCCAATGCCTCGGTGGCCTATTCATCCGGTTCCACCCTCCAGTCCGCGACCACCGTGGCCGGGCCCTGGACCGACGTGGCCGGAGCCGCGAATCCGTACATCGTGAGTCCTTCGCAGCCGGCGCAGTTCTTCCGCGCCCGTCGCTAGGCCCTGGTTGAAACCCTATCGGCTCCCGCCGTGCGGGGGCCCACGCGCGGACCGGGCTTCGGCCCGGTCCGTTTCTTTTTCAGGCCGCTTGTTCCCCACCTCGCCGCCCCTTGCGGCAGACCCCGACAACCGGGTCGGGCTACGCTCAGATCTCGTCCGCGGGGACCAGACGTTCCTCGCGCGTCCCGAGATCCTTGGCGCGGACGAGCAACCGGCCGTCGGGTTGACGCTCGAGCCGCAGGGTGCGGGCGGCCCCGAGTTCGAGGGCACGTTTGAACTGTTTGTCGCCCTTGGCCGGGGTGAGGGAGTATTCGACGGCCCGCCCGGACTCGCGGAGTCGTTGGATCAGGGCGAGGGAATCGAGACGCAGGGTTTCCTCCTCGATCAGGACGAAAGCGTCGATGCCGGCGGTGAAGCGGGGAACGAGACCCCGGGCACGGAGCAACTCGGCCAGCACGACGTCGCCCATCCCGAAGCCCAATCCGGGCAGGTCGACCTTGCCGCCGCTGACGAGTTTGACGAGGCCGTCGTAGCGTCCGCCGCCGGCGAGGGCCCGGAACTCGCCCTTGCGATCGAAGGCCTCGAAGACGACCCCGGTGTAGTAGGCGAGACCGCGGATGACGCCGTAGTCGACGCGGATGAAGGCGCCAAGGCCGCGGGCGGCGAGGTTGTCGAGGACGACCTGGAGTTCAGGCGTGGGGACGCCGGCGGCGATGAAGGCACGGACCTCCTCGAGGGAGGAACCGACCTCGCGGAGTTTCGCGTCGGTGACCTCCGGCTTCTCGCGTTCGAGTTTGTCGACGGCCTGATAAAACTCGTAGGCGCGGGCGGGATCGGGGCAGCGGCGTTCGAGAAATTCCTGCCAGGCGCGGCGGCTGCTGAGCCGGACGACGAAATCCTCGGCGGAAAGGCCGAGGGCCCGGAGGGAGTCGATCAGCAGGGCGATGAGTTCGGCGTCGGCGGCGGGATCCGTTTCCCCGAAAACGTCGGCATTGAACTGGAAGTGTTCGCGGAGGCGGCCCTTCTGCTGCTTTTCGTAACGGAAGAGCTGCGGAATCGCGAACCACTTGAGGGGCTTCTTGTAGTGCCGTTCGGCGAGGGCGACCATGCGGGCGAGCGTCGGCGTCATCTCGGGCCGCAGGGAGACCGCCCGCCCGCCCTTGTCCTCGAAATTGAAGAGCTGCTGGACGATCTCGGCGCCGCTCTTGAGCGTGTACAGCTCGATGGGTTCGAGCGGCGGCCCGTCATACTCCCGGAACCCGTACCGGCGCGCGGTGTGCCGCCAGGCGTCGAAGATGTGCTGGCGCAGGTCGGCGGACCACGCCTCGTTGGCGGGGACGGGAGCAGGATAGAAATCGCGGAATCCGGGCAGGGGTTGCATGGCTGGGTGGTTCAGTCGACGGCGGGGCCCCGGGCGATCCGGCGGCGGGGCCGGAACCGGGGGGCGACGGGCCGCCCGAAACGAGGCGGGCCCAAGGGCCCAAAGGACACGGACACGGGACGGACCGTCCGCTGCCCGGGGCGATGGCGGCTCCGGGGTCGGGGATCTTCCGGAACATGAAGACCGGGGCCGGCGAACGGACGTCAGGCCGCGGTCGGGGCGGGCGGCGCTCCGTCGGCGGGCTCGCCGGCCTCGGGCGCGAGCTTGAGGACTTCGTCGCGCATCTCCTTGCCGGGTTTGAATTTCACGACGGACCGCGGGGGGATGCGGACATCCTTCTCGGGCGCGTTGGGATTGCGACCGATGCGGGCCTTGCGAACTTTGACTTCGAAGACGCCGAAGTTACGCAGTTCCACCGTCTTGCCCTGGCTGACGGCTTCGCGGATGAGTTCCAGAGTACGTTGCACGACCTTCGCTACGTCCTGCTGGACCATGTTCGTTTCGTTGCTGATGGCGACGACAATGTCGCGCTTGGTCATTGACATGGCGGGAAGGGGTTGGGGATCGCCGCACGAACTTCGTTGACATGGCTATAGTCCGACCGAGGGAGTGGGTCAAGCGAGCTATGCTGTTGGGGCGGCGTTTGTTCCGGGCGATCGCCGGACCGTTTGCCCCGGTTTTTGCCGGAGCCGCCCCAGCCGGGGCGCGGCGCGGGGGCCTGCCGGAGCCTCCGGACCACGGCCATTTTCTGCGCGGAATGGCAGGCGGCTTCTTCGTCCCCGAGCCATCCGGGTCCCCCCCTGGAAACTGGAAACCCGTCCGCGGACCTCGCGATGAGGCAACCCCGCCGCCCGCCGCCCGCCGCCGTCGGGCGCCTTGCCGTGGCGGGAGCAGTCCTCACAATGGCCGCGTGAGCTGGTGCTATCGTCGGTTGATCCGTCCCGTCCTCTTCCGACAGGACTCCGAGGTGATCCACAATCGGACGCTGCGCGCGCTCGGAATGGCGAGTCGTCTCGCGGTGGCGCGCGGAGCGGCGTCGCTTCTGTATGCGGCGCCGCCCCTGCCGGTGGAGGCCTTTGGGTTGCGGTTCCCGAATCCGGTGGGCCTGGCGGCCGGCATGGACAAGCAGGCCGAGGCGGTGCCGATGTGGGAATCGCTCGGATTCGGTTTTTCCGAGCTCGGCGGGGTGACGGGACACGGGCAGCCGGGGAATGACCGGCCCCGGATGTTCCGCATCGTGCCGGACGAGGCGCTGGTAAACCGGATGGGCTTCAACAATCCCGGCGCGGAGGTGTTCGGAGAGGCGCTCGCGCGCTGGCGCAAATCCGGCCTGTGGCCCGCGCATCCGGTGGGCGTGAATCTCGGCAAGTCCAAGATCACGCCCTTGGAGGATGCGGCTCTGGACTACGTGTTCTCGTTCCGGCGCCTGCAGGCGCTGGCAGATTTCTTCGTGATCAACGTCAGTTCGCCCAACACGCCGAATCTGCGGAAGCTGCAGGATCGCTCGGCGCTGGACGCCATCCTGCGCGGGTTGAACGAGGCGGCCGCCGGTCTGGGCGGCCCGGCAAAGCCGATCCTCGTCAAGGTCGCCCCCGACCTCACCTTCGAGGCATTGGACGAAATCGTGGAACTCGCCCTGGAACGCGGCCTCGCGGGATTGGTCGCGACCAACACCACCGTCGCGCGACCGGCGACCCCCCCGTCGTCGACGAGCCGCGCGTATGCGGAGACGGGCGGCTTGAGCGGGCGCCCGCTGGCCTCGCGCAGCACCGAGGTGATCCGGCATCTGTATCGCCGGACCTCGGGCCGCCTGCCGATCATCGGCGTGGGGGGGATCTTCGATGCGGCGGACGCCTGGGAGAAAATCACGGCAGGAGCGACCCTGGTGCAGGTCTATACAGGCATGGTGTACGAGGGCCCGGGCATCGCGCGTTCCATCGTGCGCGGGCTCCATCGTCGGCTCGCCGACGCGGGGCTGCGCGATCTGCGATCCGCGGTGGGCACCGCGGCCTAGCCCCGACCGTTCCGCGGCACGACCCGGCCATTCCGGGGTTCAGGGGGACGGCGATTTGCCGATACAGCCGGGAGAGACGAACCCGCCCCATGCTGCTCCCGAACCCAATGTACCGCGCCCTGGCGCTCGCCGGGCTGCTGTTCGCCTCGTCCGTCTGCGCCCGTTCCGACGTCGTGAGTTGGGATCTCGAACGCCGGGAATGGAGCTCCCAGGTGGGATCGACGCCCCTCGTGGGAGCCTACCAATTCGCGACCACGGCGACCGGGTTGGGACTGGCCGAAAGCACCCTCGCCACCCCGGTGACGACCCACCCGCTGGCGGGCACGTCGGTGCAGCGAAGCTGGAGCACCAACCTCGCGCTGGGATCCGCCCTGCCGTCAGGGTCGGCGCTGTCGACCGCGTTCGAACAGGCCTTTCCGGCGGGCGTTTACCGGCTGCAAGCGCTCGTCCAGGCCACGAACCCCATCACGGGACGGGTCACCACCCGGACCAACGCGCTGTCGGTCGTCTGGACCAACGGGTTTCCCGCGGGCGTGCCGGTCATCACCAATCTCGCCCCGCCCGAGCCGCTCGCGGCCACCCAGACGTTCGCCTGGCCGGGCTTCGGAAGCGCGCCCGACTATGCCTCGTTGTACGTCATGGAAGGCCAGTTCGACACCAACCTGATCGCCGGCCTGCTCCAGCAGGGAGTCGCCGCCCTCACCAATCTCGCCGTGCGCCATGCCTCGCCCCGCCTGGATCCGGGCCCCGGTTCCGTGACGGTCACGAACTTGAATCCTGCCCTGGACCACTTGGTCTGGCTCGAGTTCCACCGGCCCAATCCGGAGACCCATCAGGCGCTCGGCGAGGTCGACTCGGTGCGGGCAAATCTGATGTTCCACCGGCGCGAGGCGGCTCCGGTGATCGTCGTGCCTCCGGCTTCCAGCACCGCGCCCGCCGGTTCGACGGTCACGCTCGAGGTCGTGGCCACGGGCGGACCGCTGACGTTCCGCTGGTGGCACGACGGCGTGCTGCTGCCCCAGGCCACCGAGGCCACCCTCGTGCTCGCGAACCTCGGCCCGGCCCAGCTCGGGACGTACGAGGTCGAGGTCGCCAACGCCGCCGGCACCGCCCGCAGCGCCCCGGCCGTCATCGGCTTCGAGGAATCCACGCCCACGCCGACCCGCCCGCCCGGGATCGGGATCGCGAGGGAGGATTCCCAGTTGCGTCTCCGCGTCACGGGTTCGCCCAACACGCGGTTCGTCGTGGAACGCAGCGAGGATCTCGAGTCCTGGGCCGAGCACGCCCCGGTCACCACCGACGCCGCGGGCGTCGCGGATCTGCGCGTCGTGGCCGTCAACCGGCAACGGGCGTTCCGGGTCGTGTTGCGGTAGGGCGCCGCGAACCGCGCCCGGGCGGATCGCCGCCGCCCTCCTACCGAAGACCCAGAATTCCGGGCAGGTCGAGCCGGTGCCAGTACGCGCCCTGGCCCGCGCCTTCGCGTCCGCGGTTTCCCTGGCGCGCCGGGAGTTGGAAGCGGCCCGCGTGGATGCGTCCCTCGTATTCGAGGCGCACCTCGCCGTCCGCCCCGCCCGCCGGCGCGGTGCCGTCGTAGAGGTTGATCTCCGCCTCCACCTGCCGGACGTCCACGGGTTCGACGAACTCGATGAACTCGTACTCGCGGTCCGGGGAGGCGCGGTGATCCTTGTAGTAATAGCCCTCGGGGGCGCGGGTCTGCTCGAAGTACAGCCGTGTGGCGCCCGGCTTCGACCGGGCGTACAGGTCGAAGTCCAGTTTCCCCTGCCACCGAATCCCGATCTTCAACGGGCCGGTGGTTCCCGCGGGCGGTCCCGCCGCGGGGCGCGTCACCGCGTCGCCCGCGATCCAGTCCGTCACCCCGACCTCCCGCGTGACGCGCAGCATCTCCACCTTGGTCCGGGTCGGATCCGGTTCCGGCGCCGGGCCCGTCCGCGCCCGGTTCGCTCCCGCGTCCGAATCGTCGAAATCGCGTTTCACGAGCTGGAACACGGTGGGCAGATCGCCCGCCAACCCCGACCAGCGCCCCTGCTGGCGTTCGACGAACAGCCGCCAGAACCGCGCGATCTTCTCCCGGTGCAACTCGGTGGCCCACGGATCGCCGAAATACCCGACGTGGACCGAGGTGCCTTCCAGGCGTCCGCCCCGGTCCCTCAGTCCGTACACCGATTGGTCGCGGGTCGCGAGCAGATGGCCGTCCGAGGGAAAGTAGCCTCCCGCCATCGAGAACGCGGGCTCCTTCTCGTCCTGATGCAGCGGGCTGCCGAGGAGCACCACCACCTGGCGCTGGTTCGGGGCCGCGTGATGGTCCGCCACGAACTCCAGGAACTGCGGGATCCGGAGCGCGCCCGCGAAGTCCAGCCCCGGGGTCCGCGGTCGGGCGTTCGTGCGGGCGAGAAACCGGCGCGTGGACTGGATGGCTTCGGCGAACTGGTTGAGCCGCGTCTTCGGACTCCGGAAGGCCCGCACCTCGGGGATCGTCAGCGTGGCAATGGTGCGAAGATGGTAGGCGTCGTAGAGGCTGAGCGTGGAATCCAGGGGCATCTCCTCGACCGCGAACCGCACGAGGTGCCGGAACACCTCGTCGCGATCGGCGGCTTCGAGGAAGGGCGAAAGCCCGACGATGCAGTGCAACCGCCCCTTCGCGGGCGCCGCCGCGGGCCCCGCGCCACCGGACTCGGCCCCGGCCTCCTCGGCACCCCGCGCGACCATGCCCCGGCCCGGCGCGCCCAGGAGCAGGACCGCGAGCACGACCCAACCGCCGAGGCGTGATCCACCGGGTCGGGAGGCAAGCCGGGCGAAATCCCGGAACGCCCTCAGAAAAATCCCGGACGATACTCGGTGTTTGCTCATACAAATCCCGGACAATGATCGGTGCGCGTTCATGCGGCCTCCTGCGGGTTGGGGGTGAACCGACGGGGATGCCCGTTGCCGCCGCCTTCGTCGGTGGTGGCCGGAGCCCCCGAGGCGGACGAACTGATGGGCGGGAGGTCCTCCCGGTCGAGTGCATCGAGGCGGGAGCGTAGCTGGGTGGACATCTCCTCGATGAGCAGCCGCTTGCGATGCGCAAGGTCCCGGCGCGCCACGACCTCCCGTTGGAACAGGGATCGGGCATAGGAAACGAAGACCACGAGCTGGTTCTCGAGACGCAGTTCCTCGCCCCTTGCGTCGGCCATCGCCTGGCGTTCCCGCGCCACCTCGGTCTCGATCTGGCGACGCTCGGCGTCGAACTGGGCGAAGACGGGATTGTCGACGAGTTTCACCGGGCGATGGCGCGCGTACAGCTGGGTCAGGTAGATCCCGAGGACAGCCGAGAGGAAGATCTCCGCGACGGCCTGGGAGGCGACGAGGACCATGTCGACGGTCTTCACGCCGGTCGCGAGGGTCGCGGAACCGGCGGCGCCGGGCTCGTCGAAGATGGAAAGCCGTCCGATCTGCTCCGCCGTGGTGCGCGAGAGGTTCGGATAGATGCTCGCGTAGGTGCCGACCCAGGCGAGGACCCCAAGCATGCCGAGCCCGAGGCAGATCCACAGGTAGACGTCCCGCAGGCGCCGGCTTCTCAGAAAATCCCAGCCGATCTTCACCGCCAGCGCGCCGACCGGCAACAGCGCGGCCCAGAGGTAGGCCCGGATGGGATGCTCGGCGAACGTGACGATGCCCGACTCGAGCAGGTTGAACGAGACGTTGAGCACGCCGAAGAGCAGCAGCGCCACCACGGCGAGCGTGGCCGCGACGAACATTGCCCGGCTCCACCCGTTCCACGGGGCGTTCGGTCGGTCGTCGGCCACGCCGTCTTCGAGCGCCGGAAGAATCGGGTCCAATCCGTCCAGCCGGGTCCCGGCGTGGCGCAGGCGTGCGTCGAGGCCCGCCAGGCGTTCCTCGCGACAACGCCGATCCTGTCGGCAACGTTCGAGATCGCGTCCGTGCCGATGTAGGAACAACGAGCGGTGAAAGGCCTCGACGGCTTCCGCGCCGGACGCCTCGGTCTCGTGGGCATCGACGACGCTGCGAATGAATTCGAGATGGATGGCCGACGTGAGCGGCGCATCCCCGCCGCGCAGGGGCAGATCGTTCATGGGAGGGAGTGAGGAGGGTTGGGAGGGCGTTGCGTGACCGGGATGCCACCTGCGTCCCTGGCAGAGCCTGGCAGGGCCTGGCCGCCGCACCTGGACACAAAAAGGGCGCCGACCGGCTACACCGACGGCGCCCTTGGCGATTCCCGGAGTGGAAGTTCCCTTCAGGGCCGGGTCGGATCGGTGGGAGGCGACGGCGGAAGGTCGCCCGACTTGTCCTTTTCCTTCTGCTTGTCCTTGTTCTTCTCCCGATCGGGGCCGTGCTCGATGACGACCTCGCGCACGGTCCTCTCGGCATCCCGTGCGCTACGCTCAGCGTCGCGCCGCACCTTGTCGGCTGCTTTGGCCCTCAACTTGGCCCGCTCCGCGTCCGCCTTCATACGGAGTTCGTGGATCGGGTGCCCTTCGTGTTCCACGACCAGCTCCGACGCCTTCCCCTCGGCATCCAGGATGTCGTCGACGCGATCCAACTGCCCGTCGAGACGCCCGAGCTGCGCTTCGACCCGGGCGATCTGCTTCTGCAACGCGCGGCGTTCCGCATCGAGGGCCTTCCTCCGGGCTTCCACGACCTCGCGGCGATCCGGGGTCTGTTGGGACTCAAAGTTGAATTTCGTCGACTTGAGCGCGGACTGGACGGCCCGCTCGGCCTCCCGGACGGCCTGGTCGACCTGCCGGGCCACCTGATCGAGCAGGCGGTTCATCGACTCAAATCCATCCGTGTGCTCGAACCCGGCCTTGATCTTCGCCTGGATCTCGTTGCGCAGATTCGCGAGGTGGCCGCCCTCGCCCTCGGGCGGCTCCGGGGGAGTCACGGTCTTGGCGTTCCAACTCCCGGACCAGGCGGCGGACGTGCCGCTGGATTTGCCATCCGGCTTCGCATCCGGCTTCGGATCCGGCTTCGCATCGGCCTTGCCGTCGGATTTGGCGCGGGCCAGGGATTCCACCAGTTTTTCAAGGCGCTCGAGACGGCGTTCAAGCGCGTCTCCCTTCCCTTCCGGCCTGGGTGGACCGTAGGTCGGCGGGGCGGCCGGGGCCGGGGCCGCGGGCGGGGCGGGAGGAGCCGGAGCTTCCGCCGCGGCCACCAGGCGATGCGGCGCGGCATGCGGCACGGTGACGGCCCGGAGGACGCTCCGGGGTGTCGCGGTGCCCGTGGTGCGGACCACCGCCAACGCCGGAGGCGACGGTGGTGTGACGATGACCTCGAGGGGTTCGAGGGGGGGTTTCACCTTGGGCGCCGTGACCGACAGCTCGGTCCCGCCTTCGGTCGTTACGGTGACGGCCACCACCGGGGCGTCCGGCGCGTTTCCCGCAGCGTCGTCGGAGGCGGTGACCTCGTCCGCCGGGGCCGCGATGGCCAGACGGGGCGCCGCGTACAGGCCGAGGACGGCCAGCAACAGCACCGCGGTGATCCAGGCGCCGGCCCCGCCTCTCGCAAGGCGAGGGGACGCGTTTCGTTTCGTATCGAGTAACATATCAATCCTTTCCTTGAGTTGACTTGGGTTGCTCCATGCCGCCGGCGCGGTCGTCCATTCACGACCGTGGTTCCGGCGGGCAAATTCGGTGAGAAACAGGGCGTAGTCCCGCGCCCGCCCCGTGGCCGACAGCACGTGGTCGTCGCACGCGATCTCCCGGTCCAGGGTCAGGCGCCTCGACAGCCAGTGGACCGCCGGATGAAAGAACAGGACGGCCCGAATCCCCTGCTGGACCAGATTCGTCCAGTCGTCGCGGCGGACCAGGTGTGCCAGCTCGTGGCGGAGGACCTGCTCGACCTCGGCCGAATTCGCCTCCGCGAACTCCGCGGGAAGCAGGATCATCGGGCGGAGGTACCCCACGATCATCGGTGCCGAGACGTCGGGATGCAGTCCCACCCGGACCCCGCGCCGCGACCCGAGGGTCTGCCGCACTTCCTCGAACGTGCCTGCCAGCGTCTCGGACGGCGCGTCGGCATCGCGCTTCAGTCCGCGCAGCGCCCGCATCTGGATGGCCAGCCGGAGCAGACGCACCCCCGCCACCAGCAGCCAGGCCGCCACGCAGGTCAGACTCCACCCACGCGCCACCGATACCGGCACGATCCCCTCCCCGCCCTGCCAGAACCGGAGCCCGTCCCAGGCCCAACGAAGGCGCGCGGTTCCGGCCATGACCCCGTTCGACGCCCGCTGCAGGAGGCTCCCGTAGCTCCCTTCCGCCGGGGAGGTGGACACGACGCCGGGTTCCGGCTCCGGTTCGCCCAGTCCCGTTCCGACCGGCACCCCGAACCCGGCTGCGGCTTCCCCCGGCAGTTCCGCGACGACGAACGTCGTCTCCTCCGAATCGGACAGCGACGAAACCGCGTCCGTTTCCGGCGTGATCGGCTCGCCGGCGTCGAAGAGCGCCAGGTCCTGCACGGGGTCGGAGTCCGAAGCCAGCGTGGAGACCACGGGTGCATCGGAAGGGAACGACGGGGCGTCGTTCCCGACGGATTCCATGGGCGCGTCCGCAGGGGGCGACGGACGTGTCCCGGGGACCACGGCGCCACCGCGCCCGCCGGCGCCGGTCGGCGCGAGGGCCGCGAACGACGGCTGGCTTTCGTTGAGGAGATGGAGCACGGGAAGAGCGGCCACGACGAGGAGCGCGGCGAACTCCACGGCGAAGCGGGTCGCGGCATTCGCCGAACGCATGGTCTTCAGCGCCGCCCAGACCAGCAGTCCGAGCACCAGTCCCTGGACAAGGCCGTTGCCGAGCGCGCTCAGCACGCGGTCGCCGGCGAGCAACAGGTCGGAGGCATTCATGGCTGGGGAGCGGACCCCGCGTCGGGCCCGTCGGCTTCGAGAATTTTTCGCTTCAGTTCGTCCAGCTCAGTGGTGCTGATTTCCTCGTCCCGGAGAAAGCTGAGCACCAGCTCCCCCGGCGAGCCCCCGAAGAACTTGGAGAGCACCTGCCGGACCGCCTTCCGCGCCGCGGCATCCTTGTCGACCTTGGGCGTGTAGACGTGCGCCCGTCCGTCCTTGCGACAGGCGAGGTACCCCTTGTCGCGCATGATCCGCATCATGGTGAGGATCGTGGTGTACGCCGATCCGTCCTTGCCCGCCAGCGCCTCGGCCACCTCGGCCACCGTCGCCGTGCCCTTTTCCCAGAGCACCTTCATGATGCGATGCTCGCCGTCG
Source organism: uncultured Verrucomicrobiota bacterium (assembly GCA_964608505.1). Lineage (GTDB taxonomy): Bacteria > Verrucomicrobiota > Verrucomicrobiia > Limisphaerales > CAIMTB01 > CAIMTB01. The sequence continues at coordinate 8,531 of CAZSOV010000025.1, read as the reverse complement.
GTCAGTTGTCTCGAGGTCCTGCGTGCCATGTCGTGTCGCGTCGGGTTCGGGGTTGAATTACTAAGCTATTAGTTGAGACGCGCACATCGTTGGACCGGGTCCCGCGGATCGTCAACTAGGAATTTAGTTTTTCAACCGTCGCCAACCCAAGGCCGTCGTCGACCCGCGCCCGGGTTTCGGTTCTCCTTCGCCGACGCCGTGAAGATCCAGGTCCACGCCCTCGCGCTGCCGTCCGGATCCGACGCCCCGGTTCCGCCGGTTCCCGCGCCCGGTTCCCACGCCGGCCTGCCGCCGGAAATCCCGGAGCGGACCCTCCTCGTGGCCTGGTGCCGGACGTCCCCGGACCCGGCAGCCCGGGCCGCGACGGAGGCGGTTCTGAGCCCTTCGGAACGCGAACGGGCGGACCGCTTTCGCGTCGCGTCCGCCCGGGCCGAATTCGTGACCGGGCGCTGGCTCGTCCGGAGCCTGCTCGGACGCTGGCTCGGGCAGCCGGCGGCGGCGGTGGCCCTGCGGGTGGACGAACGGGGGCGTCCGGGCTCGGGAACCGCGGGGACGCCGGATTTCAGCCTCGCCCACGCGGCGGGCTGCGTCGCGGCAGCGTTCGTGCGCGAAGGCCGCATCGGCATCGACGTGGAACCGGAATCGAGCGGGACGCACGCCCTGGAACTGGCGGACCAGGTTTTTTCCCCGGTCGAACGCCGCGACTTCGATCTCCTGCCCACCGTCGAGCAGCACCGCAGGTTCGTCGCGACCTGGACGACGAAGGAGGCGGTCCTGAAGGCTTTGGGCACGGGACTGCTCGTCGATCCACGGGAGGTGGAACTGGTCTGGGAAAACGACGGGCACGCGCGCCTCGCGACGCTGCGGGGCACCGTGGTCGCGCCCTCGGTCTGGGAGCTGGACGTTTGGACCGGCCCGCGGGGCTTCCGGGGCGCGTTGGCGTGGACACGCCGGGGCTTCTGACCCGCCGGGACCGAACGGAGACAGCGGTCCTCGCGCCGGGCAGCTGCAGGGAGCAGGGCAATCCTCCCCGTTGCCCGCGGGCCGTGGAGCCCCTACCATGCAGGTCGTTCGCGAACGGCATGGCCGGTCCGATCGTCCTCCAATCATGCGCAGCTATCTCAATCTCATCGGTGGTGAATGGGTCTCGGCCGCCGACGGTCGGACCTTCCGCACGCTCAACCCGGCGGACACGCGCGAGTCCGTGGCGGAATATGCCCGCGGCGGCGCGGCGGAGGCCCGCCAGGCCATCGAGGCGGCGGCGGCGGCGTTTCCCGCTTGGGCGGCCCAAACGCCCGTGGCGCGGGGGCGCATCATCAGCCAGGCATCGAGCCTGCTCGCCGCCCGCAAGGCGGAGTTGGCGGAGTTGCTGACCCGGGAGGAGGGCAAGACGCTGGCCGAGGCCACCGGCGAGGTGCAGCGCACGGTCGACATCCTCCGCTTCTACGGGGCGCTGTCCTACACCCTGGGCGGCCAGACCCTGCCCCATGACCTGCCCGGCAACCTCCTCTTCACCCGCAAGGATCCGCTCGGCGTGGTGGCCCTGATCACCCCCTGGAACTTCCCCGTGGCCATCCCGGCCTGGAAAACCGTCCCCGCCCTGATCTGCGGCAACACCGTCGTCCTCAAGCCCGCCAGCGCCGCGCCCGCCCTCGCCTGCGAGCTCGCCAAGGTCCTCGTCGAGGCCGGCCTGCCCAAGGGCGTCCTCAACGTCCTCACCGGCGACGGACGGGCCATCGGCGACGAAATCGCCCGGCATCCCGCCGTCGCCGCCGTCAGCTTTACCGGCTCGCGCGAAGTCGGTTCCTCGCTCTACGGCGCCCTCGCCCCCCGCATGGTGCGGGCCCAGATGGAAATGGGCGGAAAGAACCCGACCCTCGTGCTCGCGGACGCGGATCTGGACCTGGCCGTGCGCCTGGTGGCCATCGCCGGGTTCGGGTTGACCGGACAGGCCTGCACCGCCACCAGCCGGGTCATCGTGGAACGTCCCGTGCTCGAGGCCTTCACCGCGAAACTCGTCGCCAAGGCCCGGTCGCTCGTCGTCGGCAACGGCCTGACCCCCGGCGTCGCCATGGGCCCGGCGGTCAGCGAAGCCCAGCTCCGCACCAACCTCGACTACGTCGGCATCGCCACCGGCGAGGGCGCCACCCTGCTCTGCGGCGGACGGCGCCTGACCGAGGACCCGCTCGCGCACGGCTGGTTCATGGAACCGACCGTCCTGGGCAACGTCCGCCACGGCAGCCGCATCTCCTGCGAGGAAGTCTTCGGCCCGGTCGTCGGCATCGTGGCCGTCGAGGACTTCGACGAGGCCATCGCCGTCGCGAACGGCGTGGAGTTCGGCCTGAGCGCGAGCCTCGTGACGCGCGATTTCGCCCGTGCCCTGCGCTACGTCGACCGCATCCAGGCCGGCGTGGTGAAGGTGAACCAGATCAGCACCGGCCTCGCGCTCCAGGCGCCGTTCGGTGGCGTGAAGGGCAGCAGCACCGACAGCTTCCGGGAACAGGGCCTCGCCGCCCTCGACTTCTACACGCGCAGCCGGACGGTGTACCTCGATTACTCGGCCTGACCGCCGGGCTCCGCGTCTCGGACGTACTCACGCCCCATGACTTCCCTTTCCACGCCGACCTCCACGCCCGCCTCGCTCCCCCCGGGGCCCGCCGAGGAGCTGGCCGTCGTGTTGCGCCAGGTACCCGACAAGTTCCTCGCCCTGACCCTCCTCGCCGCGTGGGTGCTGCTGTTCCATCTCCTCGGCAACTCGACATTCGGCTACGTCGATACCCCGTCCCTGTTCGACTGGCTCAACTACTCGTACTCGAAGTCGCAGGACGACGAGATGGGCCGCTACGTGCCGTTCCTCGTGCTCGGGCTGCTCTGGTGGAAGCGCGACGAACTCCTCGCCACGCCCAAGCGCCCCTGGATGGGAGGCACGGCGGTCCTCGCCTTCGCCCTGCTCCTCCATGTCCTCGGCTACATGATCCAGCAAACCCGCCTCAGCGTGGTCGCGTTCTACCTCGGGATCTACGGCCTCGTCGGCGCCGTCTGGGGCTGGCGCCTCATGAAGGCCACCTTTTTCCCCTTCTTCCTGTTCGGGTTCTGCCTGCCCGTGGGCACCATGGCCGACAGCCTCACGCTGCCCCTCCGCATGGTCGCCACCTCCGTCACCGCCGGCATCAGCCGGACCGTCTTCGGCATCCCCCTGATCCAGCGCGGCACCCTCATCTTCGATTCGCAGGGCACGTTTCAGTACGAGGTCGCCGCGGCCTGCGGCGGACTCCGCAGCCTCACGGCCACCCTCGCCCTCGCCTCGATCTACGCCTTCATCACCTTCCGCGGCAATGGACGGCGCCTCCTCATGATCGCCTCGGCGTTCCCCCTCGCCATTGCCGGCAACATCCTCCGCCTCATGACCATCATCGTCGCGGCCGAGGTGTTCGGACAGGAGGCCGGCAACTGGGTCCACGACAACACCTACTTCAGCCTGCTTCCCTACGTCCCCGCCTTCCTCGGCCTCGGCGCCATCGGATCCTGGCTCCGCGAACCCAACCCGGACACCGGCTCCGGCACCGGCACCGGCTCCCACCCCGCCGACGGCAGCCCACCCGCACCCCTGCCCGCCACGCCCTAAGCCGTCGCGTCGCGTCGCGTCATTCCCCTCCCCGATTCCCCATGAACGCTTCCCGAACCTGGATCGTGGCCGTGGCGTGTCTCTTCCTCATGGCCACGGCCGCCGTGACCCTGCGCCGGTTCAGCGCCGGACGCCACTTGGGCGAGCCCGGCGTCCGGGTCGTGCCGTTCGCCTTGAACGGCGAGGACGGCAAGCCCGTGACCACGAACAGCATCTACCTCCCCGAAACCCTGCTCGGCTGCACTTCCGTCGTCCAAAAGGTCGTCAAACAGGAACTGGACGTGCTCCCCGCCGACACCACCTACGGACGCCGCATCTACACCGCCACCAACGGATTCGATTTCCAGGTCAGCGGCGTGCTCATGGGCGTGGACCGCACCAGCATCCACAAGCCCGAGTTCTGCCTTCCGTCCCAGGGTTTCCAGATTCTCCGGCGCTACCAGCAGACCATCCCCATCGAACGCCCCCACCGTTACGACCTTCCCGTCACCCGCCTCGACGCCATTCGGGAGGTCGAACTGAAGGACGGACGCAAGGTCCGACATGCCGCGGTCTACGTGTATTGGTTCGTCTCCGGCACCCGGCTTTCCAACGACCACGGCCAGCGCATGTGGTGGCTGGCCAGCGATCTGGTGCGCACCGGCGAACTCCAGCGCTGGGCCTACATGAGCCTCCTCGGTGCCTGCGCCGAGGGCGGTGAGGATGCCCTCTACAACCGCCTGAAAGCCGCCATCCAGGAATTGGTCCCCGAGATCCAGACCACCACCGGTACCAATCTCGCCCCCGCCTCCCTCGCCCAGGGCCGCTGACCCTGCCCTGCCCTGCCCTGCCCCGCCTCCCGACGGCCCGTTCGCCCGCCGTTTCAACGCCCCCGCCCCGTCCGGGCCGCCGCCAGTTGCGCCCGGCACGCCGCCAGCATCGTGCGCCAGTGTTTCCTCAGGAAGGCCGGCCCTTCCAGCGCCTCCCGCGCGTACACCCGCCCCGCCCGCGCCAGATCCAGCTCCGCCCGAATCCAGCACGCGTCCCGGTTGTTCGCCAGCGCCAGCACGGTCATGTCCGGAGCCACGATCTTCGAATCCCCCGCCGACCATCGCCCGTCCCCCTGCGGTCCCACCGAGTTCGCGAACACGTAATACACCTGGTTCTCGAACGCCCGCGTCGCGATGCCGTCCCGCCCGTTCCGCTTCGCCTTGGACACCGCCGGCGCGTCCAACCCCGCGTTCGGATGAAACACCACCTGCGCCCCCAGCATGACCGGCAGCCGCACCAACTCCGGAAACCGGCGCTCGTGGCACACGATCGCCGTGCAGGGCACCCCATCCAGCCGGAAAAAGGCCGGCACATTCCCCGGCACGAACCAGCGTCGATCCCGCTCCGTGAGATGGATCTTCGCGTACCGGAACACCTCCCTCCCCCGCCGGTCGAACACGACGAGCGAATTGAATCGCCGCCGGCCCGAGCCGGTGGGCGCCCCGACCAGCACGTGGCACCCCGACCCCCGCGCCTCGGCGGCCACCGCCTCGAGCGCGGCCTCCGTCTCCCGCGCCGGCACCGCCGCGAAATCCACGTTGTATCCCGTCACCGCGCACTCCGGAAACAGCACCACCTGCACGCCGGCCCTCGCCGCCGCCCGGATCGTGCCGCGGATCGATTCGACGTTCTCCGCCACGGTGGACGCGAACTTCATCTGCACCGCCGCCACGGACCAGTGGGTCGTTTTCATGAAAGCATCCGGGCGGCACTCGTCGTCTCCGGGACCGGGCGGGTAGCCACCGGCGCAAGGAGGTGGACCCCGTGCGTCGGACTTCGCAGCGCCCCGAACGCTTCATCCCGGCCTCCGCAGCGCCAGTTCACGCGACGGCTCGCGTCCGTGCCCCGCGATCACCAGGCGGTCATCCCGCAACTCCACCTCGGCAAAGGCATTCGTCGATTCCGTCTCCACCATGCCCCGGAACGTGACGCACGGAATCCCGTCGTGGACGCCGAACGCGCCCGCGTGATTGTGCCCGTTCAACCACGCCGCCACGTTCCGGTGCCGGCGCAGCACCTCCAGCAGCGTCGGCGTGTTCCATACCGTATGCGCGTCGTCGGGAAGGATCGGATGATGCGCCAGCACGATCACCCGCCGCCCGGCCCGGGCAGCCTCCCGGCACGTCGCTTCGAACCACTCCAGCTGCGCCGACCCGATGCCGCCGTTCCACGGCTGCGCCTGGCGCCAGCCCAGCGCCGTGATCCGCTTCAATTCCGCCGCGGCCTCCGCCCTCGCCTTCGAATCCGCCGGAGGCGCGTATGTGCTCACGTCGTTCGTGTCCAAAATCACGAACGTCCAGGCCCCCGCCGTGAAGGCCCCGTACCCGCGCTCCCGCCCCAGTCGCCCCGCCACCCGTGGCTTTTCCGCCTCCGCGACGTCAAAATCGTGATTGCCGAGAACGTGATGAAACCGGTGCCGACTGCGCCCCAGCACCCCCAGAATCGCGTCGTAGCTCGCCCAATGCCGGTCGATGAGATCCCCGAGATTCACGCAGAACGCCAGCGGACGCCCCTCGAAATACCCCACCGCCTCCGCCAGTTTGCCCGGGGATTGACGGTAGAAGCGCGTTCCCGCCGGGGCGATGTCCGCGTACTGCGGATCCGCCACCACCCCGAACCGCAGCACTCCGCCCTGCTCGCCCCGCGCCCGTCCCGGACGCGCCATCAGGGCGGCCACGGCGGCCGACGCCAGGGTCCCCGTCGTCCTCCCGAGAAACCGGCGCCGCCGGATCGCGGATCCGCCCTCGTTGCCGTGGTTCATGCCCCGCACCCAAGCACGGCCCCCGTCCCCCGTTCAACGCCGGACCTCGACCGACGTCTCCCATCCGCAGGGCAATCGATCCTCCTTGCGAATGGAAGACGCGGAGAATGGGAAGCGACCCAGGGTTGAACCGGACGACGTGGCCTACGCGTGATCAGGAACCGAAGCCTCTCGAAGACCAACAACCAACCGTGAACCAACAGCGGGGAATGGCGGGAGTGGCGGGGCTCGAACCCGTAACCTCTGCCGTGACAGGGCAGCGCTCTAACCAATTGAGCTACACCCCCGCAACCAAGGGGCCGGAAGTATGCGGATGGAGCTTTTCGCGTCAACGGCGATTTTTCCGCGCGCACCGATTTTTTGCTCCGCGCGTCCGTCCGGACGGCGGTGGCCGCCTCCGGCGTCGCTTCCGGCCCACGCTGCCCAGACCAGCCCCTGCCGCTGCCGCTGCCGTGGCGCACCGCGTCGCCGTCGTCCGATGACAGGACAGGGCGCTCCCGGGCGAGGGCACGGATCGGGCGGTGGACAAGGTCGATGGGGCCCCGCGACCCGGCATGGCAGTCGCCGGCCCCACGACGCGGTACCGCACCGGACTTTGTCCCTCGCCCTGGGGCGCGGGCGCGGCCCCGGTCCCGGTCATTCGTCTTGGCTCGGCCCCGCCGCTATCTTCACGCTCGGGCCATGTCGTTGCCGCAACCGGTCCGCGTTCGATTCGCGCCGTCGCCCACGGGCTACCTTCACATCGGGGGCGCCCGCACCGCCCTGTTCAACTGGCTTTACGCCCGCCATACCGGCGGGACGTTCGTGCTCCGGATCGAGGACACCGACGCCGCCCGAAACACGCAGGAGGCGACGGATGTCATTCTCCGGGGCCTGCGCTGGCTCGGGCTGGACTGGGACGAGGGGCCCGTTGACGGCCATCCCACGGGTCCGAGTCGCGGGGAGCAGGGGCCGTATTTCCAGTCGCAGCGCGGCGACATCTACCGGCGGCGCGTGCAGGAGTTAATGGACCGGGGCCACGCCTACGAGCGCGAGGGCGCAATCCTGTTCCGCATGCCGCGCGATCCGGTGGTGATTCCCGACCAGATCATCGGGGACATCACCCGCGCACTGACGGACCGCGAGGAACAGGACCCCGATTTCGTCCTGGTGCGGCGCGACGGCCTGCCGGTGTTCCATTTCGTGAACGTGGTGGACGACATCGAGATGGGCATCACCCACGTGATCCGGGGGGAGGACCATGTGAGCAACACGGCCAAGCACATCGCCCTGTTCCGGGCGTTCGGCGTCCAGCCGCCGGCCTATGCCCACATCCCGCTGATCCTGAACCCCGACGGTTCCAAGATGAGCAAGCGCGACCAGGGCGCGAGCATCCAGACCTACATCGACGACGGCTACCTGCCCGAGGCGGTGATCAACTACCTGTGCCTGCTGGGGTGGACGCCCCGGGAGGGGGGGGAGTTCTTCGACAAACACCAGGCGGCGGCGCAGTTCGAGTTGAAGGACGTGAACCGGAGCAATGCCCGTTTCGACATGAAGAAGCTGGAGCACTTCCACTTCGAGCACGTGCGCCGGCTCGCGCCCGCCCGTTTCGTCGAACTGGGGACGCCGTTCCTCGCCCGTGCCGGGTTCGACCCCGGCGCCGTCCCCCCGGCCTACCTCGCCGCCGCGCTCGGGTCGGTCCAGGAGAAGGGCAAGTTGTTCAAGGAACTCCCGGCGTGGGTCGATTTCTATCTGCTGGGCGACGACGTGCTGGGGTTCGATCCGGAGGCTCGGGCCAAGGCCCTCGTTCCGGCCGCGGAACCGCTGCTCCGGAAGCTGCGGGAGCGCTACGCCGGCCTGACGGAATTCACCGCGCCGCAACTCGAGGCGACGCTCAAGGCCCTGGCGACCGAGCTCGGCGTGAAAGCCGGACCCCTCGTCGGACCCTGCCGGGTCGCCTGCACCGGAAAATCCATCGGGCCCAGCCTCTATCATCTGCTCGAGATCCTGGGCCGGGACCGCGTGCTCCGGCGCCTCGACGCGGCGCTGGCGGGGCTGGGTTCGCCGACCTCCTGACCGGCGCGTTGCCTCACGGAAAAATGACACCGAAGGAGATCGTCAGATAGGGGGCGG
>CAZSOV010000024.1:0-42980 GCA_964608505.1 uncultured Verrucomicrobiota bacterium | reverse complement strand
GATCAACTCCTTGACCAGCACCGTCTCGAAGGGGCGGATGTCGAAGTCCCGCAGCCCCCCCATCCGGGTTTCGTTCGTCATGCCGTAGATCATCACGATGATGAAGGGACGGGCTTTGTTCTCCGCGATCAGGTTGTCCATGATCTCGCGGGCCCGGCCCTGCGCGCCCCAGCCGTATTCGTTCTCCCCCCAACCGTGCTGGAGGTACAGGACCGGATACCGTTTGTCCGGGTGCTGGTCGTAGCCCGGCGGCGTGTAGACGAACGCGCGCCGCATCGCCTCGGTGCTCTTCGAATGGAAGTACAGCTCCCGCAACTGTCCCTGCGGCACGTTTTTCAGGGTGTAGAACTCCTGGTCACGGGCCGGGATCTCGACGGCGCTGCCCCAGCGTTGCGCGCCGAAGAACATCAGGCTGTTGGGATCCGGAACCTCCGCGCCGTCGATCTTGAGCAGGTAATAGTGGAATCCCTCGTCGAGCGGACGCGTGGTGCCGTACCAGGCGCCATCCTCGCCCTTCGCGAAGGCGCTGCTGTCCCGGAACGTCACGCCGACACTGGTGGCGTCCGGGGCCACGATGCGGAACTTCACCCGCCGCTCGGAGTTGACCTTCGGATACTCCCGTCCGGGTTGGTTGGAGGAGGCGGGCTTCCAGTCCTCGACCGGGGCGTTGGTCTGGGCCACGGCCATCCGGGCGGCGAACAGGGAGCACAGGGCGAACAGCGGTATTCTGGTTTTCACGGGAATGGAGGGAGTCGCTTCTACTTCCGGCCATCCCCGGGTTTTGGACAAAGAATCTCGCGGCCAGGTGCAGCCCGGCGCGGGGGGGCCGGGATCGAGGCCCGGTCCCCGATGTCGGCACCCGCCCTACTCGAACGTGAACCGGCTGCCCACGCCGAGCCCGGCGCACCGCCCCGGGAAGCATTCCCACAGCCGCGCGGTCGCGCGCAGGCCGGTGCAATGCCCCGGGACCAGCAGCGGGATGTCCATGGCGGCGAGCGCCCGCACCGTGGCGTCCAGGCGCTCGTCAGAGGCGTCGAGGAGGTGCAGGCCGCCGAGGATCGCCCGAAACCGAGGCTCCCCGGTCAGGCGCCGGATGTGATGCAGCGTGTTGATGATGCCGGCGTGGGCACACCCCAGCATCACCACCGTGCCTTGCGGGGTCGGGACGAACAGGGCCTGATCGTCCGGCACGGAGTCCGGTTCGCGCAGGCCGGCATCGAGAAAGAGCCGGGTGCCGGCCGCCTCGAAGCCGGTCTCGCGCGGGATGGTGCCGGTGAGAAAAACTCCGGGCACCACTTCGCGTGCTTCGGCGGTCCGCACGACCCGCCACGCCTCGTCGTCCACGGCCCGTCGGCTCGTCTCGGACATGCCGATGTACCGGGGCGTCCCGTCCACGTTCGCCGTGAACTTGGGGTGAACGGCCTCCGGATGGAGGAAGACGCGTGCCCCCGGGGAGCATCGGCATACCGAAGCGAGTCCCCCGGTGTGATCGTAGTGCCCATGGCTGAGGGCGATGACGTCGAGACCGCCCAACGGACAGCCGAGCGCCGCCGCGTTCTCCCGGAGGAGGTCGGTCTGGCCGGTGTCGAACAGCACGCGGCGGCCCCCTCGTTCCACCACCCAGGCCAGTCCGTGTTCGGCCCGGAGCCCGCCCGTCCGGACCGAGTTCTCGATCAGGACCAGGAGTTTCAATGAGGGGGTCATGGGGGCGGGAGAAACTTGCCTTGGCCGCGGACACGGACCTGGCCCGCCTGGATGGCCTCGGCCCGCACGCGATGGAGGCCGTGCCGCGAGGAAGCGGAATGCTCCATACACAGGCGGAAGCACTTCGGATGCCAGCGGGACGGGGGACCCCTGCCCTTGGGGACCCTTCCCCACGCCCGTTCCTTGCGTCCGCTTCCCCGGGGAACCGGACCCAACATGGTCCCCTGCCCCATTCGCCCGGATTCCGCGGATCGGTCTGCCTTCAGGCGCGATAGGTCCGAATGACCCGCTTGGCGCGGTCCATGCTCCGAGAAATCACCCCCCGGTCCGTGCACCGCGTCCTTCGGCCGAGAATGGGAGGGGACGACCCGCGCGGACCCCGGGGAGAAAGGTCCTCATGAAGATCGGTGCTCAGATGCTTGCCGGAGTAGCTTCGTTCGTCGTCGCCGCCGTCGTGATCGCGGCCGACCTCACCGTCGTCTCGGTCGTCTCGCCCAGCGTGTTGGTGCTGGGCAGCCGGACGACCAGCGCCGTCACGGTCCACGCTCAGATCAAACGATCCGAAGTGCTGGCGAACAGCGTGCGGTTGAATGGCATCCCGGCCACGTCCGTGTTCGCGGACGCGCGGGGCGAGTTGGTGGCCAAGTTCGACATCGGCCAGATCAAGGCCCTCGTGACGCCTCCGGAGGCCACCCTCACGCTCACGGCCGAGCGGACCGACGGGTCCGAGATCACCGGCACCGACGTCGTCCCGGTGCGCTGAACGCCGCGGCATAGGCGTTGCCCCGGATCGGGACCGGGGGGAGGCTGCCGGGGTCGGCCAAGGATGTTCGGTCGACCCCGGAATGGACACGACCGCTCATGCGCAGGTGCTGGATTCGGTGCCCGACGGGGTCTTCACCGTCGATTTGGAATGGCGGATCACCTCGTTCAACCGGGCGGCGGAGCAGATCACGGGGATCCGGCGGGAGGAGGCGTTGGGCCAGCGCTGTTGCGAAGTGTTCCGGGCCAGCATCTGCGAGAGCTCCTGCGCGTTGCGCCGGACCATGGCGACCCAAAGCCCCGTCGCGAACCGGGTCGTCTACATCGTCACGCCTCCCGGCGAACGGATCCCGATCAGCATCTCCACGGCCCCGCTGAAGGACGGCAAGGGACGAATCATCGGGGGCGTGGAGAGCTTTCGGGACCTGCGGGTCGCGGAGGAACTCCGCCGCCAGGCGGAGCAGCAGGATTCCTTCTCCGACATCATCGGGCGCAGCGCGGCCATGCGGCGGTTGTTCGACATCCTGCCGGCCGTGGCGGCCAGCGACAGCACGGTGCTGGTGGAGGGTGCGAGCGGAACCGGGAAGGAACTCGTGGCCCGCGCCTTGCACCGGCTCTCGCGCCGGAATGCCCGGCGTTTCGTGGCCCTCAACTGCGGGGCGCTCCCCGACACGCTGCTGGAGAGCGAGCTGTTCGGGTACAAGGCCGGCGCCTTCACGGACGCGCGGAAGGACAAGCCCGGCCGGTTCGCCCTCGCCGAAGGCGGAACGATCTTCCTCGACGAGATCGGGGACATCTCGGCGGCCATGCAGGTGCGACTGCTGCGCGTGCTGCAGGAGCGCGTCTACGACCCGCTCGGCAGCGTGGAATCGGTGAAATGCGACGTCCGGGTCGTGGCCGCGACCAACCAATCCCTCGCCACGCTGGTACGGGAAGGCCGGTTCCGGGCCGACCTGTTCTACCGCGTGAACGTGGTGAGACTTGAGCTTCCGCCGCTGCGGGACCGGCGGGAGGACCTCCCCCTCCTGGCCGAACATTTCGTCGCGCGGTTCAACCGCCTGCAGGGCCGGGCGGTGCCGGGGCTGGCCGATGCCGCGCTCGCCGCCCTGTTGGCGCACGATTTCCCCGGCAACATCCGCGAGCTCGAGAACGTGATCGAACACGCCTTCATCCTCTGCGGCCAGGGCTTGATCGAACCCCGCCACCTGCCCCCGCCGCTGCGCGGGAACGCCCCCGCGACCCCGAACGGGCTCCCCGCCGGTCTCACCCTCGCCACGATGGAACGGATGCTCCTCCGCGACGCCTTGCGCCGCCACGCGGGCAACCACGCCGCCGCGGCCCGCGAACTGGGCATCCACGTCAGCACCCTGTTCCGCAAGCTGAAGTCGATGGCCCGCGGCGCCTCGCTCCCCGGGGTCCCGGATTCTCCCGTCGGTCCGCCGGACTGAGGCGCGTCCCGTTTCGTTTCCGTCCGGGCTGTCCGGGCTTCCTCCACCGACGCCCTTTGCCTCGGCACGACCCGCCGGGCGACGCGATTTGCACCGGTGCCCGGAGCGGTCCCGAACCCGGAGACACGCATTGCGTGCCCCAGCGGGACCCGGGGCCGGATCGGTCCTCTGGCACCGCGACTGCTGTTACGAGGAGGCACACGCGCGCCGCCTCCGCCCGGCGCGCGCCCCCGGCAGCGGCGCACGATCGCCATGCCAACCGGTGGTCCGGGGACTGGGGACGGAGCACCGGAGCAACGTCATGACCCCGACCCGACAGCAGTGGATCGACCTCTATTTCCTCGAAGCCCGGCACAAGCTGATCGACATCGCGGCCTTTCTGGACCGCGTCGGACGGACCGCCGGACCGGACGACTTCCGTCTGGCCGCCCTGCGCGCGGCGCTGCGGGCGGTGGCGGACGGGCAGCCGTGCCTGGCGGAGCGCGTGCTGATGATCTTCAGCGATCCGACCACCGATCCCATTCCGTGCGCGACCACCAAGGCGGCGGCGGGCGCGTGGCCGGGGCTTTTGCCCGCTTCGCCCCCGTCGTGACCGCGTTCCGGCCGCTGCCTCCGGTCGATCCCTTCCGCATTCCCCATCCCTTCCCGCGACACCCATGAGATTCATCGAACCCCACGCTCACATGGTCAGCCGGGTGACCGACGACTACCGCGCCCTGGTGACCGCCGGATGTGCCGCGGTCTGCGAACCCGCGTTCTGGGCCGGCTTCGATCGGAGTTCCGCCGCGGGATTCCTGGATTACTTCGAGCAGATCACCCGGCACGAGCCCGCGCGCGCGGCGAAGTTCGGCCTCCCCCATTACTGCTGGCTGTGCATCAACCCGAAGGAATCCGAGGACCTGAAGCTCGCCGGGGAGGTGATCGCGCTGATCCCCCGGTTCCTCGACCGCCCCACCATGCTGGGATTGGGGGAGATCGGGCTGAACAAAAACAGCCGCAACGAACTCCGGGTGCTGGAGATGCACATCGAGCTGGCCGCCCGCCATGACCTGCTGATCCTCGCGCACACCCCTCACCTGGAAGACAAGTTCAAGGGCACGCGCCTGACCCTCGACGCCCTGCGCAACGAGCCCCGTCTCCGCCCCGAGCGCGTCCTCGTGGATCACGTCGAGGAACACACCATCCGCATGGTCCTGGACGCCGGGTTCTGGGCCGGGATGACGCTCTATCCGGGGACCAAGTGCACGCCCAGCCGGGCCATCGACATGATCGAGACGTACGGCCCTGAGCGCCTGATGATGAACGGTGCCTGCGATTGGGGCGACAGCGTGCCGTTGGCCGTCCCCCAGGCCGCCCTTGAAATGCGTCGTCGTGGGCACACCCCGGACGGGATCGACCGCCTCATCTACCGGAACCCCCGCGATTTCCTCGGTCAGTGTCCCAAGGTGGACCTGCCCGAAACCACCGCCGCCTGACGCCCGCGGACGCCATGACGATCGCCGTGCCCATCTGCCAGCAGCGCATCTCGCCGGTGCTCGACTCCGCGGCCCGTCTGCTGCTCGTCACGCGACGGCGCGGGAAGGAGATCCATCGCCGCGAGTTCGTTCTCGATCTCCTCCCCACCGAAACCCTGGCCCGCAGCATCGCCGAACTCTCGGTCGACGTCCTCCTGTGCGCGGCGATCTCCGAACCTCTCCTCCGGGAACTCGAACGGCGCGGAATCCGAGTCCGTTCGCATCTGTGCGGAGCGGTCGAGGAAATCCTCGAGGCCTATTGCCGAGGCCGTCTCGGCAAGCACCACTTTCTCATGCCCGGATGTTGGGATCGCGCTCGCGGCCCCTCCTCCGTCGCGAAGACATCACCCCAGGGAATCTCATGAAAATCGCCATCCCGACGGAAAACGGACGATTGCACGGGCACTTCGGCGGCTGCCGCCTGTTCGCGCTGGTCGAGGTCGACACCCCCTCCAGAAAAACGATGCGGACCGAATGGCTCCCCGCTCCGGATCATCTTCCGGGCCTGTTCCCGCGCTGGCTCGGCCAGCACGGGGTGGACGTGGTCATTGCGGACGGCATCGGGCACCGCGCCCTGGACCTGTTCGCCCGGCAGGGGATCGACGTGCGTCCGGGCGTGCGCGACGCCTCGGTCCAGGAACTCGTGGCGGCGCTGCTCGAGGGGCGCCTGGCCGGCAGACCCTCCGGGTGCAACGAGCACCAGCACGGGCACGGGCACGGGCACGAGCACGAGCACGAGCACGAGCACGGGCACGGGGCGGCGGAGCCGGACGGGAGCTAGCCGTCGTTGGCCTGGCCTATGAACCAAGGGCTGGAATCACCGGGGACGATGCTCGCGGGCTACTGCGTGCTCGCCTTCCTGGCAGCCTGGCTCGGAGGCGAGCTGCCCGCGTGGGTCCAACTCACCCACACGCGACTGCAGCTGGCCGTCAGCCTGGTCGCGGGCCTCATGCTCGGGCTCTCGCTCCTGGGTTTGCTGCCTCATGCCATGGCCGAGCTGCCGTCGGCCCATCAGGCCGCCCAGTACGCGCTGGCCGGATTTCTCGCCCTGTTCCTCCTTCAGCGCTTCCTTCCCTTCCATCACCACGACGTGGCCGAGGGCAGTCCGCTCGAGCCGTGCGGCCATCCGCATTCCCTGGCGGAGCGGTCGGCCCGAAACCTCGGCTGGATCGGGGTGGCGCTGGGGCTCTCGCTGCACTCGGTGTTCGACGGCCTGGCGATGGCGGCCGCCACGGCGACCGGGACCCACGAGCACGGCGGGATGCTGGGGCTGGGAACGGCGCTGGCGGTGATCCTGCACAAGCCCTTCGGCGCCCTCGCCATCGTGACCCTCATGACCGCCCGCGAGGCCCCGCCGCGTCTCCGTCGACGGGTCACCCTCGCGTTCGCGTCGGTCACCCCGCTGGGGGCCCTGGCGTTCCATTTGGGTGCCAGCCCCTGGGCCCGGACGCATCCCGCGTGGCTGGGAGCCGCATTGGCCTTCTGTGCCGGCACGTTCCTCTGCATTGCCTGTGCCGACCTCCTCCCCGAGCTCCAATTCCATTCCCACGACCGCCTGAAACTGACCGCGGCCCTGCTGGCCGGCGTCGGGGCAGCCTGGTTGATCGTGCGCCTCGCCCATGGAACGTCGGACCACCCGCACGGCGGCGGCGCGCTCCCGTCCGCGACCCTGGACGACGGATCGGGAGCGGCTCGATTCGCGGGGTGCGGAGAGCCCTCCGCGGGGTGGCTGAGGCACGGCACGAGCCCCGGTGCCATCGCATGGCCGGGCACGGCGTGCCGCCCGGGGCAGTCCCGGCTTCCGACCCCATAGCCCATGGACGTCCTGCTGCTCTCCCGCCTCCAGTTCGCGTTCACGATCGCGTTCCATTACATCTACCCGCCCTTGAGCATCGGGCTGGGCGTGTGTCTCGTGATCATGGAAGGGCTGTGGCGGAGGACGGGCAATCCCCTCTACCATCAGATGGCTCGGTTCTGGACGAGGATCTTCGCCCTGACGTTCGCCATCGGGGTGGCGACGGGCATCGTGATGGAATTCGAATTCGGCACGAACTGGGCGACCTACTCCCGGTTTGTGGGCGACGTGTTCGGCAGCGCGCTCGCGGCGGAGGGCATTTTCGCGTTCTTCCTCGAATCCGGCTTCCTGGCGGTGCTTCTGTTCGGCTGGGACAGGGTGAGCCCCCGCGTTCACTACTTCGCCACCTGGATGGTGTGCCTGGGCGCCCACTTCAGCGCCGTGTGGATCGTGGTGGCCAATTCCTGGCAGCAGACGCCCGCCGGATTCCGGATCGAGGAGACGCGCTTCGGACCGCGGGCGGTGATCACGGACTTCTGGGCGATGGTGTTCAACCCCTCGTCGCTGGATCGGCTCTCCCACACGCTGATGGGTTGCTGGCAGGCCGGGGCGTTCCTGGTGATCAGCGTGAGCGCGTTCTACCTCCTGCGACGCCGGCACGAGGACTTTGCCAGGGCCTCGATGAAGGTCGGGCTCGGCCTCGCCGTGGTTGCCTCCCTGCTGCAGCTCGCGACCGGTCATTCCAGTGCCAGCGGGGTCATCCGCAATCAACCGGCCAAGATGGCCGCCTTCGAGGGCCACTACGGGACCGGCGATCTGCCCGTCTACCTGTTCGGCTGGGTGGACGAGAAGAACGAACGGGTCCGCGGCTGGGCCCTGCCGCCGCCGCTTCGCCGCCTCGTCCTGGGCGACGCGCCCCCGCTCAAGGGCCTGCGGGAATACCCGGCGGAGGACCGTCCGCGGGTCAATGCCAACTTCCAGCT
The DNA here is from genome assembly GCA_964608505.1 of uncultured Verrucomicrobiota bacterium. GTDB lineage: Bacteria > Verrucomicrobiota > Verrucomicrobiia > Limisphaerales > CAIMTB01 > CAIMTB01. The sequence goes on along the minus strand of CAZSOV010000024.1, from coordinate 34,774 downwards.
CTACCACCTCATGGTGGGCATCGGATTCGGCTTGATCGTTCTGTCCGTGAGCGGCGTGGTGTTCTGCCGGCGCGGACGGCTGTTCGAACGACGCTGGCTCCTCCGGGTCCTGGTCCTCTCCGTGCTGGGCCCCCAGATCGCCAACCAGGCCGGCTGGTTCGCCGCCGAGATGGGGCGTCAGCCGTGGATCGTCCATGGCCTCCTGCGGACCTCGAACGGGCTGTCCGCCACCGTCCAGGCCGGGGCCGTTCTCGCGTCGCTGATCCTCTTCGCCTTCGTCTACGCGCTGCTCCTCGCGGTCTTCCTCTACCTCCTGAACGACAAGATCCGGCACGGGCCGGACCCGGCGGATCTGACTCCGACCGGACGGCTCGCGACGTCCGGCCCCCCCGTCGCCGGCGACTCCGCCACCCACCTTCCTCCCCCGCCCCGATGAACTACCCGAGCTGGCTGGATCTGAATGCGACGTGGTTCGTCCTGGTGGGCGTGCTGTTCACGGGCTACGCGCTGCTGGACGGCTTCGATCTGGGCGTCGGAGCCCTCCATCTGTTCGCGAGGAAGGACGAACATCGACGCATCCTGCTGAACGCCATCGGCCCGGTGTGGGACGGCAACGAAGTCTGGCTGGTCACGGGGGGAGGCGCCCTCTTCGCGGCCTTCCCCCAAGTGTATGCCACGGTGTTCAGCGGCTTCTACCTCGTGTTCATGCTGCTCCTCGTGGCGCTCCTCTTCCGGGCCGTGGCCATCGAGTTCCGGAGCAAGCAGCCGATGCTCTGGTGGCGCCGGATGTGGGACCTGGGCTTCGCGGGCGGCAGCATCCTCTCGAGTTTCCTCGTGGGGGTGTCGATGGGGAACATCGCCTGGGGCGTTCCCATCGACGCCCGCGGCGAATTCGCCGGAACGTTCCTCGGGCTGCTGCACCCCTATGCCCTGCTCCTCGGGATCACGACCGTGGCGCTCTTCATGATGCACGGGGCGCTCTACGTGGTGATGAAGACGGAGGGGGAACTGCATGCCCTGGTCCGGGGTTGGATCAACCACGGCATCATCTTCTTCATCATCTGCTACGCCATCACGACCATGGCCACGCTCCTCTATGTGCCCCACATGGCCGCGCGGGTGCGGGCGCATCCCTGGCTCTTCAGCGTCGCCCTGGTCAACATGCTCGCCATCGCCAACATCCCCCGCGAAATCCATCGCGGCCGCGACTTCCGGGCGTTCCTCTCGTCCTGCCTGGCGATGATCGCCCTGATGAGCCTGTTCGGCCTCGAGATGTTCCCGCACCTCGTCCTGAGCAATCCCAACCCGGAGAACAGCCTGACCCTTGACAACGCCGCCTCGTCCCCCCGGACCCTCGCCATCATGCTGACGATCGCCCTCATCGGCATCCCGATCGTGCTGGCCTACACGGCGAGCATCTACTGGATCTTCCGCGGCAAGGTGAAGCTCGACCGGATGAGTTACTGACGCGCGCGGACTCCGCTCCGTGGTCCGACCCCCCGGCCGCCATCGCGCCATCCCGCCATCGCGCCATCCCGCCATCCCGCCATCGTGCCGTTCGGGCCAGGCGCGTGCCCGCCCCCCCCGCCCGTCGAGCTCATGCCTCCCGTGGCACGACCGGCCACCTCACAGGGCCTGCATGAAGGCGACCAGGTCCGCCTTCTCCGGCGCGCTGAGTTTCAATTCCAGCACGAGATTGAAGAACTCCACGGTGTCGTCGAGCGTCAGCAGGCGGTCGTCGTGCAGGTAGGGCGGCGAATCCTTGATGCCACGCAGGGGAAACGTCTTGATCGGCCCGTCGGCACTGGCCAGGCGTCCGTTGATCAGCTTCGGCTCGAAGAAGCGTTCGACCCTCAGGTTGTGCATCGAATTGTCCGTGTAGTACGGAGGCGCGTGGCAGGTGGCGCACTGCGCCTTCCCCAGGAACAGCGCCTGGCCGCGCAGTTCCTGCTCGCTGGCCTTCCGCGGGTCCAGTCGGCCCGAGATGCCGAGCTTGGGTGCGGGCGGAAAATCCAGGAGCGCCTGGAACTCGGCCATGGCATGCACCTGACTGCCCCGCTCCAGGATATTGGCGCCCTTCTTGGTCGCGATGACGGGATCGCCGTCGAAGTAGGCGGCGCGCTGCTCGAACTCGGTGAAATCCTCCACGCTCTTGAGCGCGCGCTGCGAACCGAACAACCGCTGCACGTTCAAGCCCCGCAGCGTCGGCGTGCCGATCCGATGCCGGTGTTCCTGCGGGCGGATGTCGCCGACGAGGTGGGTGGTGGCGTCGGTGTGCCCGTTGGCATGGCAGTCGAAGCAAGCCACCCCACGATGCGGCTTCGCGGACCGACGGTCCTCGGTTTGGTTGAACTGCTGTTGCGGGAACGCGGTGACCAGCAGGCGCAATCCCTCGAGTTGCTTCGGATTCAGAATCCCGTTGAACATCTCGTAATAGCTGAAAAGCGTCACGAGCCTGCCCCGGGACACGTCCCCCAGATCCGGACGCGTCGTCAGGAAGATCCCCGCCGGAAACTCGGGCAGAAAGCGGTCCGGCAGGTCGAAGTCCAGGTCGAAGCGCGTCAGGTCGCGGCCCTCCTGGGCGATGAGCTCGTCGATGACGAACTTGGGAAAGGTCATGCCGCCGTCGGCCTGCTTGGGATGCGGCAGCGGAAAAAACCCGGCGGGCCACGAACCCGAGGCCCGAATCTCCTCCGGACTCAGCGCCGCGAGGCCTTCCCAGCTCGTGCCCGTCGGCAGTTTCACCCGCACGCCACCCTGGACCGGTTTTCCCCGCGACATGACGACTCCCGCCACGGGCCGGTCACTCAGGTCGTAGCGTTCGTTGAGCAGATCGATCTGGCGCTTCATCACCGCCGGCTTCTCCGCCGCCATGCGCGCCATCGTCCGGGCAAAGTCCTCCTGGATCACGACCGGCGAATAACTAGACCCCCGGCTTGCCTCCTGCGCGCTGCCGTCGCCCGCCATGCCGAGGGCCGCGGCCAGCAGTGCCAGCCGTCCCGCCCCGATGCCGAATCTCGTGTGTTTCATTCCCTTGTCCTTCGTTCCTTCGTTCGCCGTCTCCGTCCTTGTTCCCTTCCCGGGCGGGCGCCCCGGCCGGCTCCGGCCCCGGGTCTCGTCCCCTCGCCCCACGCGGCGTGATCGAGCGTGTCGCGGGCGTGTTCTCCGGTGGCAACGTGGGTGTTCCTGTTCATGGCGGGTCAACTTTCTCGGGAGAAAAGGGTAGCCCCGCCGCACGTGCCGGTGTCCCGCCTCCCTTGCATGGAGGATCGCCGCTGAACGGCGCATGGTGCATGGACCTTTGGTCGTCCGCCCACCTGAGCGTCATTCCTGTTGCGGGGAACCGTATCGCCCGGGGGCTGGCGGTGCCTATGGGGTGTTCACCCCCATGGCCCCCGGATCAGGGTCCATGGTTCGCAGGACTCCTCGGTCCGTCCGGGGAGGCGCTCCCGCTCCCGACGAGGAGAGGAGGTTCGGACGGGACCCCGGCCCGGGTGCCGTTCAACCCGACGATCGAGCCGTTCGCCAGGTGCGGAATCCTCCGACCAAATTACGCACCTGAAACCCGTGCTGGGCGAGCAGCCGGCAGGCGAAGTAGGAGCGCTGGCCACTCTGGCAGTGAACGACGATCTCGCGGTCTCGAGGCAGCTCCTGCATGCGGGCCCGGATGTCATCCAGGGGCATCCGAATCGCGCCCGGAATCGATCCCTTCTCCCACTCGTCCGGGCGACGGACATCCAGCAGGACCGAGCGGTTCGGGTCGAGGCCCGCGACCTCATGCCACTGTGCGAAGCCCACGTCACCGACCAGACGATTCTGCGCCGCCATTCCCGCCAGATTCACCGGATCCTTGGCCGACCCGAAGGGGGGCGCGTAGGCGAGTTCGAGTTCCACCAGATCGTGGACCGTCATCCCCTGCTGGAGGGCGGTCGCCAGCACGTCGATCCGCTTGTCGACGCCTTCGGCTCCGACCGCCTGCGCGCCCAACAACCGGCCGGTGTCGGGGGCAAAGAGGACCTTCATGGCGATGGGCTCCGCGCCCGGGTAGTATCCCGCGTGCGACCCCGGATGCAGGTGCAGCACCTCGTAGGGGAGGCCGGCCTTCCGCAGCATCTTCTCGCTGGCGCCGGCGCAACCGGCGGAGAGGTCGAACACGCGCAGGATCGCCGTTCCCCAGGTCCCTTCGTAGCGCGAGGGCCGCCGAAAGATGTTATCCGCGGCGATCCTCCCCTGGCGATTCGCGGGTCCGGCCAGCGGGATGATGCTCCAGGCACCCGTCACGCGATCCCGAAGAATCCTGCTCGACGATCTCGCCGCCGACGAAATAGGGCAGGCCGCAGTTGGCGAAGGAGACGTGGGGCCCGCGCTCGAAGACCACGATCTCGCACTGCTCGCACAGCCGCCGGGCCCGGGCCGCCGCACTCGCGCCGCCGGCCACGCCGCCAACGATCACCAATCGAAAGGTGCTCATGCTGTCCATTCTCGCTTCCAGGCTTGGGACACGCGCCGGGCCGGCAAACCGCCCCCGCCCCCCCGGGCGGGGAACCTGCCCCGATCCCGCCGGCCTTCACCTCCCTGTCCCGTGCCCGTGGCGTCGGGGAGGTCGTCCATAGGGTTCTCGGATTGCCGGGGTCCATGGCCTGGACGGCGCCACGGTCAGCCCAGCATGGGGGTCATTGGGCGGCGGGCGGACGGAATTCGCCGATTTTCTTGCTCGGACGCCAGAGCAGCCAGCCGAGCCCCAGCACCGCGACCCCCGCAAGGCTCGGCAAGGGCGCCCGGGCGACGGACAGGAAGGTCATGCCAAGAACGGCCAGGACGAAGACGCCGGGCACCCATGGCCATCCGGGAACGGCCAATGCGGGGCCCCGCCGCACCCGTTCCACCATCAGCCCGCAAACGGTGGCGGCGGTGCTGAGTCCCAGCGTGAATCCGATGAAGGACAGCAGGCTCTGGTAGGTCGAGGTCCAGAGCATCGCCAGCGCGACGGCCAGCTGGAAGACGATGGCCGCGCGCGGCGGACCCGCGTGCTGTTCCATCCACGCGGGCAGGTAGCCGTCATTGGCAATGCGGGCGTAGACGCGCGGACCGGTCATCACCAGGGAGGACACCGAGGTCAGGAGGGCCAGCGCGATCAGGAGGGTCGCCCCCTCCGCCCACCCCCTTCCGCCCAGATGCCGGGCCACGAGACGTCCGACCTCCAACTGGCCTGCGATGACGTCCCCCGGCACGGCCAACAGGAAGACGGCATTGATCGCCACGTAGAGCACCGTCACCAGAAGGGTACCGGTCACCAGGGAGAGCGGGATGTTGCGCTCCGGATGGCGCACCTCCCCGCCCAGGTAGATCACCGCGTTCCATCCCGCGTAACTGAAGGAAATCCAGACCAACGACATGGCGAAGGTCGATGTCGAGACGGGTGCCGACGGTGTCGTGGGCATCCCCGGAATCCGCGTGACTCCGAAGCCGATGAACAGGGCGAGCAGCAGGACCTTGACCCAGACGGCGAGATTCTGGGCGGTCGCGCCGCGCCCGACGTGCCAGGCATGAACCGCGGAGACCAGTACCAGGAGCACGGTTCCCGTCAGGGCCGGCGAACCGCCCGGAATCCAGTCGCCCGTGTACTGGCCGAACGCGCTCGCGGCGGCGGCCAGCGGGGCCGAGAACCCGACCAGCAGGGACACCCACCCCGCGACGTAACCGGCGGCGGGATGCAGCGTGTGCGAGAGAAACAAATACTCGCCGCCGGATTCCGGGATGTGACGCGCCAGTGCGCCGTAACTCAACGCGCCCAGCATGGCGACCCCGCCGCCGAGCACCCACGCCAACAGCACCAGCCGGGGCGACCCGAGATCGGCCAGCAGAAAGCCGCTCGTGGTGAATATCCCGGTGCCCAGCATGCTGGCAATGACCAGCGCCGTCGCGCTTCCGAAGCCAAGGGTGCGGGCGGGGCGTCCGGCCATGCCAATGCCGGCCTCGGGACCGGAGGGTTCCTGCATGGGGCCCTCTTCAGCGCCCCACCTTCCGGAAGCGCAGGACGTAGTTGTCCTTCAACAACGGCACCTCCTCGAGCTTCCGGAACCCGGCGGCCTCGAACTCCGCCGTGACCACCTCCTGCCCGGCGCGGACGTGGTTGAGGATCCACTCCGAGCTGACGCCCGGCACCCGTTTGAAGTCGATCAGGAGCACCTCCCCGTTCCCGCGCAGCGCGCGGTGCAGCGACGCCAGCGACTGCTGGGGATACTCGAAGTGGTGGTACACATCGCAGATGAAGGCCACGTCGATGGACCGGGGCGGCAACTCGACCGAGCGCTCGGTGCACAGGACGGTTTCCACGTTTCGCAGCCCGGCCCCGGCCGCGCGCTGCCCCACCAGCCGGAGGAAGTCCGGCACGATGTCCACCGCGAAGACCTTCCCCCGGGGCCCCGCCGCGTTCGCCAGCACCGGCGTGAACAGTCCCGTCCCGCAGCCGATGTCGGCCACCGCCGCGCCCGGTCGAATCCCCGCAGCCGCCACGATCCTGTCCCGGTGGTCGTAGATCTCGCGGCCCTCCTTTTCGAACCGCTCCACCCAGTTCGAGACGTTCAGGTTCGGCTTCAGGTACTCCGCGTTGATGCCGGGCTTGACGCTCGGTTCCGCCGGGGAGGCGTGTCCGGCCGGCGGATGTCCGGTCCGGCAGGCGGTCACGACGGCGAGCGCCGCGAGCAGCAGGGTGGGCACGATTCGAGGGAGGAGCGTGTTCATGGTCGGGTGCGCATGCGCGGACATCACCGCGCGCCCGCATCCTCGCCGGAGGGGGCCGAACGAGGCGATCCCGTAAACCCACCTCCCCGTTGGGCAATCCCATTGCTTGCACACGCGAACAGCGGGGTGTAAGGGTGCCACTCCATGCCCCTCGACCGCTCCACGAAACCCTCCATACACACGACCCACGACACGACCCGGCGCCGCCGCTCCGGCTTTACGCTGATCGAATTGCTCGTGGTGATCGCCATCATCGCGATCCTGGCCAGCATGTTGCTTCCGGCCTTGGGCAAAGCCAAGACCAAGGCCCAGGGAATCCTGTGTCTCAGCAATGGCAAGCAACTCATGCTGGCATGGACGCTCTATGCCGGTGACAACCAGGATAAGATCTGCCCTTCCACGGGGTTGGGAGGGCTGGTGACCACCCACAGCCCAACCAAGAACTATCCCCTGAACCAGTGGTGCATGGGAACGATGCATCAGGGGCCAAGTTGGACCAATACGATTCTGATCATGGACTCGCTCCTGTTCCGGTATGTGAGTGCACTCGGGGTCTACAAGTGCCCCGCCGACCGCGCGACAACCCGGAGCCCGTTCGGGAAGGGAGGGGGAATCCCGAAGGTCCGGAGCAACTCGATGAGTTGCTTCATGAATCCCCTTCCCGGAGAGACGCGCTCCATGGGCAAAACCTATCGCAACATGGGGGATTTCGTCCTCGGCCCCGCGATGACCTGGGTGACGATCGACGAGAATCCGGCCTCGATCAATGACGGGTGGTTCGTGCACGAGACCAAGGCTTCGTTCGTGGACTACCCTGCTTCCTACCACAACAATGCCGGCGGCCTCTCGTTTGCGGATGGCCACTCCGAGATCAGAAAATGGCGTTCACCGGCCATCCTCACCTATGGCCAGCCGGGCGCCAGGACCGGTGCGGGCCTGGATGCCGTCGATGCCACCTGGCTTTACGACCGGACGACGGATTTCACCATCCGTTGGAACTGAAGGCCGGAAGAACCTCGATTCCTTCGAAGCCTTCATATTGGCCAGGTCGCGGCACTTTGCCGGCCTGACCTTCGAGGAGGTGGCCGCGGCGCTGGGGATTTCGGCACCCACGGCGCATCGTCACTGGGCTTTCGCACGGGCGTGGCTTCACGAGGAGATTCAGAAGCAACGATCCGGATCCGGAACCGGAGAAAGCGCCGCCGGACGAGGCCCCGGGAAATTCTCGTGAACTCGGCTTCGAGGGCCCGGGAGTTCCCATTCCTCCCGCTCCACCTCCCGCAAAGCTTCCACTTCGGTGTTCGCCACTCGGCGTCCTCGAGCCGACACAGGGCCTGCACCGTCCGCGTCAGCCCGGCCCGGCTTCGCGACCCGCCGAGGAAAGCGCTTACCTCCCGGCGTCCTGCCGAGCTAGCTTCCCCGGCATGAGTTCCGGACTGTTCGCCCGCGTAGGAAGGCTTCTCCTGCTCGCCTTCGGCCTCACTGCCACGGCGCACGCCGCCGCTCCGGTCGTGATCAGCGAGTTCCTCGCCAGCAACCCGTCGGGCCTGACCGACGAGGACGGCGACGCGTCGGATTGGATCGAACTGCACAATCGATCCGAGGCCGCGGTCAACCTGGACGGCTGGTTCCTCACCGACACCGCCGCACGGCTCCGCCGGTGGCGCCTGCCCGCCACGAACCTCGCCTCCAACGCCTACCTGGTCCTCTTCGCCTCCGGAAAGAACCGCCGGACCCCCGGCCTCCCGCTGCACGCCGATTTCAAGCTCGATGCGGACGGGGAATACCTCGCCTTGACCCAGCCCGACGGGGTCACCGTTGCCACCGAGTTCGCCCCGGCCTACCCCGGACAATACGCGGGGATCTCCCACGGCTGGGGAGCGAGCCGGACGACGACGACGCTCGTCGCGCCCGGCGCCCCGGCCCGCTTCCTGGTGCCGTCCGACGCATCGCTGGAAGCGACCTGGAAGGAACCGGACTTCGACGACCGGCCCTGGCCCGGCGGCGTCACCGGCCTCGGATTCGCCGCCGCATCGGAACTCGTCGGAGGAGGGCTGTGGGCCTATTGGCCGGTGCGCGAGGGTTCGGGAGTCGTGGTGTCCAATCTGGTCCAGGGCGGAACCCACGGCGGCCTCCGCGGTGCCACGTGGACCACCGATCCCCAGCGCGGCACCGTGCTGGACTTCAACGGACGGGACGGTTTCGTGGCGGCGGGGACCATTCCCCGGATGGGTCTCAGCAGCAATTTCACGTGGTCCCTCTGGTACCGCCAGCGATCCGTCCCCAACCTCAACGCGGTCATCCTCGGCAACCGGTCGGGAGGCGCGCCCGACTCGCTTCAATTCATCAAATTCACGCCCAGCAACTTCGAGTACTTCCGCAACGGGAACATCGGCTTCGTCGGGCATCTCGTGGCCGGCGGCGGCTGGCACCATCTCGCCGTGGTCAAGCAGGGCGGCTCCCTGAATTACTACGACAACGGCTCCCTCGTCGGCTCCTCCCGGGCCGGCGGCGACATCGAGGCCAACCCGCTCTACTGGGGAGGCGACCCCGGCGCCCCCGGCGAATACATCGATGGCCTGCTCGACGACATTTCCCTCTGGAATCGCGCCCTCGCCCCCGACGAGGTCCGGGCCCTCGCCGGCGGGACCTCGCCCGCCTGGCTGGGCGGCCTGGGCGCCCTGGTCGCCACCGATCTCGGCACCACGATGCGCGGGCGCAATGCCACCGCCTGGGTGCGAATCCCCTTCACCCTCCCCGCCGGAAGCCGCGTCGACACCCTCACGCTGCGCCTCCGGTACGACGACGGCTTCGTGGCGTACCTCAACGGCGTCGAGGTGGCCCGCAGAAACGCCCCGACCCTCCCGCGCTGGAACGCGTCGGCCACCGCCGAACGGATCGGGGCCGTCTCCGGCGAGCTCGAGGAGTTCGATGTCTCCCCCAGACGCGCCGTCCTGACCGAGGGCCCCAACGTCCTCGCCCTCCATGGCCTCAACGTCAGCCCGGGCGACGGCGACTTTCTCCTCCTCCCCGAGCTGGAGGCCGCCGCCGTCTCCGACCTGGGCTGGCGCCATTTCATCACCCCCACGCCGGGCGCCGCCAACGACGAGGGTGTCCTCGGCATCGTGGACGAGACCACCTTCGATCAACCGCGGGGTTTCCACGACGCGCCCTTCGATCTCGTCCTCGGCTGCGCCACGCCCGGCGCTGTCATCCGGTACACGACCGACGGCACCGAGCCCGGGCCCGCGCGCGGCAGCGTCTACCAGGGTCCGCTCCGGATCCGGGGGACGACCGTCCTGCGGGCGGCGGCCTACCGAACGGGGCATCACACGCTGCGCACCACGACGCGGACGTTCCTCTTCCTCGACCAGGTCCTCGCCCAGACCGGGGCGGGGCTTCCGAACAGCTGGGGCAACGATTGGCAGATGGACCCCCGCGTGGTCGCGAACCCGGCGTATGCCGGCACGATCCGGGACGACCTGAAGTCCCTGCCCGTCGTGTGCCTCGCCACGGACCCGGCGGGATTCTGGGGCCCCACCGGCATCTACACCCTCACCAGCGGGCGTGGCGACGAGTACGAACGCCCCTGCTCCGTCGAGTTGTTCTTCCCCGACGGTTCGGAGCCCGGTTTCCAGGTGAATTGCGCGCTCCAGATCGTCGGCGGCGCCAGTCGCTCGATGACCCCCAAGCACGGCCTCGGGCTCGCGTTCAAGTCGCGCTATGGCCCGGCCAAGCTCCAGTACAAGTTCTTCCCGAACTCCGAGGTCGAGGAGTTCGACTTCCTCGCCTTCCGTTCCATTTTCAACATGTCCTGGACGCGCACGGACAACTCGGGGCCGCTGAACAACGCCAACGCCGACGGAGCCGAACGCACCCACGCCATCTACGTCCGGGACCAGTTCACCAAGGAAAGCCAGCTGGCCATGGGCCAGCCCAGCGCCCACGAACGCTTCGTCCACCTCTACATCAACGGCCTCTACTGGGGACTCTACAATCCCAGCGAACGCACCGATGCCGCCTTCGCCGCGGCCTATCTCGGCGGCGGCAAGGACGACTACGACGCCATCTTCAGCGACCCGAGCACCGTCGCCCGGGCCCACGACGGCGACAAAAACGCCTGGATGGAAATGATGGCCATCGCCAGCCAGGGACTCTCCGGCGCCGCCGCCTACGCCCGCATCCAGCAGTACCTCGACGTCACCAACCTCGCGGACTACATGATGCTGAACTTCTACTGCGCCACCGTGGATTGGCCCTGGCAGAACTGGAATGCCGCGCGCAAACGCGAGGCCGGCGCCGGGTTTCGCTTCTTCATCTGGGACGCGGAATACACCCTGGAAACGCCGCCCTGGGTGCCCGACGACCGCACCGGCGTGGGGGCCGCCTCCTCCGATGCCGACTCCCCCGCCCGCCTGTACCACCAGCTGCGGAGCAACGCCGAGTGGCGACTCCTGTTCGCCGACCGCGCGCACAAGCACTTCCTCGGCAACGGCGCCCTCGCCACCAACCAGACCATCCCCCGCTTCCTCCGGCTCTGCGATGACATCGATCGCGCCATCGTCGGCGAATCCGCGCGCTGGGGGGACGTCGTCCGTCGCGATCGGCCCTACACCCGCGACGTCGAGTGGCTCGCCGAGAAGCACCGGTTGCTGACGCAGTTCTTTCCCCAACGCACCGGGCGCGTCCTCCAGCAGTTCATCCGCGCCGGTCTGTACCCCGCGCTCGCGCCCCCGTCCCCGACCCGGCCCGAGGGCGGATTCGATGCCGAGTTCGACCTCGCGCTCGAGGCCCCCGTGGGGACCGTGTACTTCACGACGAACGGCATTGACCCCCGGCTGCCGGGCGGCGCGATCGCGCCGGACGCCCGCCTCTACACGGGCCCCCTCCGCATCTCCACCCCGCACCGGATCCTCGCCCGAACGCGGCACACCAACACCTGGAGCGCCCTGGCCGACGCGACCTACACCCCCGTCGCCCCGGCCCCGCGCCTGACCGTGAACCTCTCCCGTTCGATCCCGATCCTCTCCTGGCCCGCCCACGCGACCGGGTTCGTCCTCGAGACCACGGAAACCCTTTCGCCCCCGGCCTGGCGCCCGGTTCCGGGTGTCGTCGGGACCGAGCTCGAAGTCCCCCCCGTCGCCCCGAGCCGCTTCTTCCGCCTGCGCGGGAAACCCTGAGCCGGGCCCGACGCCGCGGGGCGGAGAACGGGAAGCCGGCAGCCTATTTCCGCAGCAGCGTCCATTTCACGTAGCACGCGGCGGCATGGGCACGGCGATCCACGCGCAGCTTCCGCATGAGATGGCTCACCTGGTTCCGCACGGTCTTCTCGGAAACACCAAACGACAACGCGATTTCCTTGTTCGTCTTGCCGTCCGCCAGCCGCGCCAGCACCCGCAACTCCTGGGGGGACAGCAGATCGAGTCCTCCGCTCCGGGACCCGGCAGCACCCGGCCCGTGCGGACGGGCCAGGGGAAGCGCGGACGGCCAAACCGTTCCGCCCGTGGCGACCGTGACGATCGCCGCCACCAGGACGTCGTCGGCGCTGGTCTTCAACACGTAGCCATCCGCCCCGGCGGCGAAGGCCGCGACCATGTCCGCCTCGTCGCCAAAGGAGGTCAGAACGAGCACGCGCGGCGGGTGCCGCAGCAGCTTGAGCTCCCGGCAGAGCGCGCAGCCGTCGCGGTCGGGCAGTCGCAGGTCGACCAACACCACGACCGACGCGAGCTCGGCCAGCTCGCGGAGAGCCGTCGTCGCGTCCGGAGCCGCGCCGGCCCATTCGATCAACGGGTAGTCCTCGAACATCGACTTCAGGCCCGCGCGCACCACGGGATGATCGTCCACGACGTAGACGGCGTAACGGGCCGCGCGGGTCCCGGAGTGGACCATGGGCGGGGACGGGTTCACCGGGATTCCTCCGGGCCGGGGGACTCACCGGGCCAGGGCGCGTGGCAGGAGGCCCCGGGTACGAGCACGGACACGCGGGTCCCCCCTCCGGGGACCGCATCGAGGCGGAACTGCGCGCCGATCTCGGCGGCGCGTGCGGCCATGTTTCCAAGGCCATGTCCCCGCGGGGCGGACGGATCCAGACCTCGACCGTCGTCGACGATCCGCAGGGCAAAGCCGTCCTGCCAGGATTCGAGGCATACGCGGATCAGTCGGGCGCGACTGTGCCGTTCTCCGTTGGTGATCGCCTCGCGGGCAATCTGGATGAGTTCGAGCGTGGCGCCTGGCAGCGGGCGCGTCCGGAGCGCGGGATCGAGCGTGAGCCGGACAGGGATGGTGCCCTGCGAGTTCAGGGTGGCGACGAGCTCCCCGAGAGCGCGACCCAGCTCAGGCTCCGGCGCGACGCCGGATCGGTGGGCTCCGACATGGCGGCGCAGATCGGCCATGGCGAGTTCGAGAGCCTCGAGATTCCGCCGGCACCGTTCCTCGGCCACGGCCGGTTCCGAACCGATGGCGCGGCGGGTCTTTTGCAGGCCCAGACCCAGCGCGTAGAGGGACTGCAGGACGCCATCGTGGAGGTCGCGGCTGATCCGTCGTTGCTGGCGGGAAAGGGTATCGATGACATCCCGGGCCTCGTTCATCGAACGGGAGTGGGATTCCGCGGCGAGACGGGCGTGGAGCTGAAGCCCCACCAGCCACGTGAACCCGATCGTCCCGCCCATCCCGGCCCAGAGCGCGATCCACGCGACGCGGCGCGGGGACTGCCGTTCGAACTCCGCCGTCGGGTGGAACTCGATGCCCCAGCTGCCGCCATACATCGGCCAGGCCATCACGCGATTGGTCAGGTCGGAGCGCCGGGCGCGATCGTCCGGCGACGGGAGGGCAATGCGGTCGTTCAGCCGTTGCCGTTGCGCCAGGTCGAGGTTGTCGAAGATCTCGAACGCGACCTCCCGCGGGCGGTCCTGCAGCATTTCCGCGAGCAGTTCGTCCATGTCGATCGCCGCGACCAGCGTGCCCCGCCAGTGCCGGATTCGCAGGTCGAGGGTACGCTCCCACGCCTGGCCGTCCGACTCGCCCTCGAGCCGAGGAATCTCGGCCGGCAAGGCGGGGTCGTACACGGTATGGATCATGCAAAACCCGGACAAGCCGAGGCCATCCGTGTTGGTGCCGGACGAGAGCCGCGGCGTCACGGTAAGCGCGTTCCGGTACACCGAGACCCAGGCGGGTCCCCAGGGGATCGAGGATCGGCTGAGGTCCGCTCCCAGGCGCGGCGCCCGGGCGGGAGGACGCGCGTAGGCCAGGGTGACCGGCCAGCGTTCCGCGGCGGGCATCCCCCTTCCGTCCGCCAAATCCGTTGCCCTCCCGTCGGATGCCCCCGCCGTCGAGGCAGGAACGGGGCTTCCGTCCCCGAGTCGCGGCGCGTAGGCGAGGAACGTCAGGCCCCGGCAATTCGTCGGGAGCTTGAGACGGCCCAGCAGTTGCTCCCACGGCGATGACTCGGCCCGTGGGTTCTCGGTGAGGAATTCCCGCACGACGACGAGGTACTGCTCGTACTTCTCCGTCCGGTCATCGAGACCCTCGCGCAGGAAATGCGTGAGCCGATCCAGGCGCAACTGGTCCGCTTCCCGTGCGTCCCGCCACAGGAGGCCGAAGACCAGGGCCGTGACGACCACCCCCGGCACCAGCGCGCCCGCAATCGGCCCATACCGCCGTAGACGGGCGGGGGACGGAGTCGAGGGCTGCATGGACGGCATGACCTGCTCGCGAAAGGCTGCCGGGCGCGCGGGCGCGCCGTCCAGCAACCATCCGTGAACCGCCGCCGAGCGCGGCCCCCCGCTCCCCTCCATGGCATGGGTCATTCGCCCCATGGCGGGCATGGGACACTTTACCGCTCCAAACCTCTTCGCGGAGTCCGTGGATGCGGCAGAATGGCCCCGCCCAGCGCCCGGTCCGGAAAGCGGGGCGGGAGGGAACGGAGGAATCCGAACCTCCCGAAAACACCTGCGTGTCGTGCGGACCGGGCGGGCCACTGCGCCTATGACCTGCTCCAGACTCCACCTCCCCAGCCTCCTTCTGGCCGTGTTCGTCCTACTGATTCCGGCCCGGGCGGCTCGGGCCGCGACCACCTCCGGCGTCATTTCGGCCAATGAAACCTGGTCGGGAACCGTGTCGCTGACGGGCGACGTGACCGTGGGGACGAATGTCACCCTGACGGTCCTGCCCGGAACGCGTGTTCGCTGCGACGCCCGGGCCGACGACCGCCATGCGGGCGTCAATGCGAGCCGGATCGAGTTGATCGTCAACGGTGCCTTGAAAGCCGAGGGGACGGAGGAGGCTCCGATCACCTTCACTTCGTGGCCGGTGAACGCGGCTGATGCGCCTCAGCCTGGCGATTGGCAGGGGATCGTGCTCGCTCATGGGACACGCTCCTCGAGCTTGAGTTGGTGCGTGGTGGAGTACGCCACCCAGGGCATCACCGTTTCCGCCGCCCCTCCGTCGGTGACCCATTGTACCGTTCGCAACCACCAGGAGTACGGGATCCTGGTGCGCACGTCGCTGCGCCTGTTGCATTCCACCATCGAGCGCAGCGTGATGGGGATCCAGTGCGACACCCAGGGCTCCGTGCCGCTGGAACTGTCCGACTGCCTTCTGCGGAACAACGACAAAGCGATCTGGAACCTCCCCTGGTGCTCCACCCGGATCACCGCCACGCGATGCCTCTTTGAGGCAAACAACTACGGTGCCGACGGTCATCTCGCCCCGCCCCCGGGCTCCAGCTTCGTGGACTGTACCTTCTCGAACAACATCGTCGCCGGTATTCGATCCGCCTACGGAGACCCCATCGCCGTCACCGCCACGAACTCCGTCTTCGACGGCAACGGATCCGCCATCGTCGGCGGGTTCGACCAGGCCTTCCGTCTCGTCGACTGCCTCATTCGCAATTCGAAGGGTCCCGGCATCGTGGATGACGGCGTCAGTGTGAGGATCGAAGCCCTCCGGACGACCATCACCCGCAACGGGGGACCGGGCATCCGCCAAAACCACGCGCCTAAGGCCGATCTGGTGGACTGCATCCTGAGCGAGAACGCCGGCGCCGGTGTCCAAGCGAGCGCCTCGGTGCTCACCGCACTTCGCTGTTCGATCCTCAACAATCGCGGGCCGGGGTTGTACCTCAAACAAGTGGGTGCTGCTGGAATTCACGAATGCCTCATCCAGTACAACTCCGTCGGCCTGCAATTTGGGGGGTACTCCTCGGGAACCATCGCCGACGGCCTGATTTCCACCAACAACATCTCCGAGAACGGAACCTACGAGATCGAACAGGTGGCAGGCGAGGGAGGCAGCACCGTCTATGCCAACGGCAATTATTGGGGGCCGCAAACCACCACCGAACTGGCACGGGGCGAGCGCAATCTGAGCCGGATCCGCGACGCGCGCGACGACGGTAGCCTCGGCCCCGTGGTCATCACCTCCTGGCTCGGCTCGTGGCCCCCCTGTTCCGGCAATCCCGCCATCCAGACCCAGCCCGCGGACCTCGTCGGTCCGGTCGGGGGCAGCGTGACCTTCACCGTCGCGGCGACGGGCACCCCGCCGCTCCGCTATCAGTGGCGGCGCGGAACGGTCGACCTGGTCGGACGCACGAACGCCCAACTCACCCTCGACGCGCTCCGGGTCGGCGATGCCGGAAACGACTACAACGTCGTGGTGTCGGATGGCTGCGGCTCCACCCCGAGTCGGTCCGCTTCGCTCGTGGTCCTGGTCGCCCCGTCCATTACCGTCCAGCCCGCTCCTGTCCGCCTCCGTGCCGGGGAAACCGCCCGCTTCCATGTGGAGGCCTCCGGCAGCGAACCGCTGTCCTACCGCTGGCAGAAGGACAACGTGACCCTGGCCGCCGTATCGCGCATTTCGGGCACCGCCACGCGGGATCTCGTCATCACCTCCGTCACCGCCGCGGACGAGGGACTCTATCGTTGCGTGGTCTCCAACGCCGCGGGCGAAACCGCCAGCCAGGCGGCCCGCCTGGAAATCATCCAGCCCCCCGCGGTGGTGGCCCCTCCGGCCAGCCAGCTCGTGCTGGCAGGCTCGAACGTGCTCTTCGAGGTCGTGGTCTCCGGATCCTCGCCCTTCACCTATCAGTGGATGTTCGACGGCGTTCCCATCCCGGGCGCCACCGGACCGGGTTACGCGATCCCGTCCGTCTCCACCGATCAGGCCGGCCGCTATTCCGTCCGGGTCGACAACGACGCCCGCGCGCCGATCACCGTCAACGCGTCCCTGGGCGTCAAGACGCTCGAGACCTGTGCCGTGATCACCTTGTACGGTCCGGTCGGAACCCATTACCGGGTGGAATGGAGCGACCCGCTGACGCCCGACTCCTGGCGGGTGCTTGAGGACGTGCGGATCCCGCACACTCCCTACGTGGTGGTGGACCTCGATTCCGGCCACGCCCGGAAGCGATTCTACCAAACCCGACTGCTCGAGCCCTAGTCCGGCGCGCCGGCCCCCAACTCAAACTCGAGGCGCGCCTGGCCCGCGCGCTTGCCGCAGCGGGGTCGGTTCCCGCACACCGGAACCCCGCGGCGGCACGTGGAGGGAGGAAGCATCCGCTACCTGCAACAACTCAGCGAGGCCAGCGCCGGTACGGAACAACCGACTCAATCGAGGCGGGCGCTCCGCAGGCGGAGCGCGTTGGCAATCACCGACACGGAGCTGAGGCTCATGGCCAGGCCCGCGAGCATGGGGTTCATCAGCCACCCGGCGACGGGGTAGAGCACGCCCGCCGCGACGGGGATGCCGAGACCGTTGTAGAGGAACGCCAGGATGAGGTTCTGCCGGATGTTCGACATCGTTGCCCGTCCGAGGCGAATGGCGCGCACGAGACCGCGCAGGTCGCCCGTCACCAACGTCACGCCCGCGCTCTCCATGGCGACATCCGTCCCAGTGCCCATGGCGATGCCCACGTCGGCCGCGGCGAGGGCGGGCGCGTCGTTGATGCCGTCCCCAGCCATGCCGACGACCCGGCCCGTGGCCCGGGCGGCCAGGACATGCGCGTGCTTCTGCTGCGGCGTCACGCCGGCGTGATGCTCGGCGATCCCCAAACGGTCCGCCACCGCACGCGCGGTGCGTGGACCGTCGCCGGTCAGCATCACCACGTGAACCCCCAGGCCCCGCAATTCCTCGAGCGCGCGGGGCGTCGACACCTTGATCGGGTCCGTGACGATCAGCACGCCCGCCGCCCGTTCATCGATGGCCACGAACAAGGCAATGCCGCCCTCGACCTGGCGAGGGGCGGCAGCCGTTTCCAGTGAATCGACTCCCGAAACCCCGCCCTCCCGGAGAAACCCTGGATGGCCGACCATGACCCGGTGTCCATTCACGATTCCGGACACACCGCCGCCGGTCCGGGACTGGAAATGCGTGGGGGCGCCGAGCGGCAGGTTGGATTCCCGTGCGGCCGCGGTGACGGCGTGAGCCAGCGGATGTTCGCTCGCCTGCTCCAGCGACGCCGCGAGGCCAAGAAGTTCCGTCGCGGAAAAACCTTCGGCGGGCAGGACCTGATCCAGTCGGGGTCTTCCTTCGGTCAGCGTGCCGGTCTTGTCGACCGCGAGGACGTCGAGGCGGGCGAGCTTTTCGATCGCCCCCGCGTTGCGGATGAGCACCCCGGACAGGGCCCCTCGTCCGACACCCACCATCACGCTCATCGGCGTGGCGAGGCCGAGCGCGCACGGACAGGCGATGATGAGCACCGCCACCGCGTTGGTGACGGCGAATGCCCAGCGAGGTTCCGGTCCCCACGCCAGCCAGGAAACAAACGTGGCGACCGCCACCGCCAACACCGCCGGCACGAACCAGCCCGCCACCTTGTCGACCAGGGACTGAATCGGCGCCCGGCTGCGCTGGGCCTGGGCGACGAGGTCCACGATGCGCGCCAGCAGCGTCTCCGCGCCCACGCGTTCCGCACGCATCACGATCCCGCCGGTCGTGTTGAGGGTTCCGCCGGAGACCTTCGCCCCCGGGCCCTTCTCCACCGGCAGGGGTTCGCCCGTCAGCATGGATTCATCCATCGACGTGCGGCCTTCGACCACGATTCCGTCGACCGGAACCTTCTCGCCCGGTCGCACGCGCAGCAGATCGCCGGGGGTCACCGCATCCAGCGGCACTTCCTGATCGCCCCCGGGCGCGACGCGCTTCGCGGTCCTGGGCGCGAGACCGATCAGCGCCTTGAGGGCGCTTCCGGTCCGCTGCCGGGCGCGGTGTTCGAGCACCTGGCCCAGGAGCACCAGCACGGTGACGACCGCGCCCGCCTCGAAGTAGAGCGCGGGCTTGCCGGCGTGCCCCGAGCCGTCCGGGAATGCTTGCGGGAAGAGCATGGCCGCGGCGCTGAACAGGTAGGACGCGCCGACTCCCAAGGCAATGAGGCTGAACATGTTCAGGCTCCGGTGAACCAACGAGTCCCAGGCTTTCCGGAAAAACGGCCATCCCGCCCAGGCCACGACCGGCGTCGTCAGCAGGAACTGGCCCCACCGCGACAGATCGCCGACGGCCCACTCGGCGTGGCGCCAGCCGGGGACCAGATGCGCCATCGCCACCAGAAAGACCGGCAACGTCAGGACCGCACCCCAGCGGAGCCGATGCATCAGGTCGCGCAGTTCGGAATCGTCCTCCACCGTCTCCGTGGCAACCGACATGGGCTCCAGTGCCATGCCGCACTTGGGGCATGTCCCCGGATGATCCTGCACCACCTCGGGATGCATCGGACAGGTGTAGGCGACCGCGGCGATGGGTTTCCCGGCAGGACTCCCTTCGAGGGCCATGCCGCACTCGGGGCACGTGTCATGCTCATCGGTTTCCACTCCCGGGCACCTGCGGCAGCAGTACCTGGCTGTCGGGGACGGCGTGACGCCCGGGACTCCATGGGCATGGCGATGGGCCTGCCCACAGTCCTGCGCGGGTGGGTGATCGTGGTCCTGGCCCCCGGCGGCGTGCCCGTGGAAGGCCGGCGGACGAGAGTGGGAGTGGCCGCCGCAGCAAGCCGGCTGGTCGGTTTCCTGGTCGGTGGATCTGGTGTTCAACATGCACCCTGGCTAACGCAGCCGAGGTCGGATCATTACACCTGATCGGGAACCGAGACCTTCTTGGCGCGACGCGATCCTTCTGGGAGCTTCGCCGTCATGAATCCGACGAACGAGGCGATCCTGAAGAACCTGGAGACGTTCGTCGCGTTTGCCCGGAAACGGGTGGGCGACCCCCACCTGGCCGAGGATGTGGTTCAGGAAAGCCTGGCGAAAGCGTTGGCCGCTGGAAGAACCCCTGCCCGCGACGGGGACACCGTGGCGTGGTTCTATCGCATCCTGCGCCGGACCATCATCGACCTTTACCGGCGACGCGACGCGCGGTCGCGGGCGTTGGACGAGTTCGAGCAACACCTCGCGGAATCCCCGAGCCCGAGCGACACACGGGTGCTGTGTGCATGCTTCAGGCGGCTGCTTCCCGCCCTCCCGGAAGCGTATCGCCAGCTCCTCGAGCAAATCGATCTCCTGGGCAGGGAACCCCGCGTCGTCGCCCAGGAGCTGGGATTGACCCGGAACAACCTCACCGTTCGGCTGCACCGGGCGCGCCGGCACCTCCGCGACGCGCTGGCAAGGAACTGCCATGCCTGCAGCAAGCACGGCTGCCTGGACTGCACCTGCCCGGACGACGCAACCCCTTCCCCCGATGGGCCGGATTCAGCCGCACCGCTCGGGAAGGACAGGCTCGGCCAAGCCCGGAAGGCGCGCGGCTGACATATCCACCGACCGGACCCGCGGCGAGGTCGCACCCGGTCCTCCGGAGACTCCTCACTCCATGACGAGCAGGGTGACGGCCTGACGGGGAAGGGCGAGCTCGAGCGAGGCGCGATTTCCCTGCCGGCGGGACGGTTCCGGAGCGGGAATTTCCGCGAGTTGGCCGGCTTTCCCGAGTTCCTCGATCTGCGCGGGAGTGGGTGGCTGCGGCGAGCCCATGCGCTGCCAGAGCGTGTAGGCGTTGCCGTGGTCGCGATCCACGCGGAATTGGCGGATCCGCGTCGCGCGGTCCGCACCCGGAAGGCCGCTCACTTCCAGGTGCACCGCGGCGTCGGGGCCGGGCAGATCGTCGTCGTGATAATGCCAGAGCAGGATGCCGAGGCGCGTGCCGTCGAGGCCGGCGAGCACGCCCACGTCGGGCCGGTCGCGAACGCCGTCGCGCAGGATGCGCTCGAGCGGGACGGCCGCGTCGCTGCGGGCCTCGACGCGCTGCCCGGTGAGCCGGCTGAAGAGGCGGAAGACGTTGAGGACGGGCAGGTCCACGCCGTTGCTGGCCAAGGCGCGGAAACCGGCGAACCACGGCTGGTCCTCAAACTCGAACGCCCAGGTCAGCGCGCCTTCGAAGTTCACGCCGTGCCGGTCGGCGAGGTCGTGCTTTCGGGCGAAACTGGCGGCCGTGTAGCTCGAGTACATGGTGCCGTTGCGATAGCCAAGCTGGGGTCCCTGACAGGCGGCGCAGCCTTCGGGGTCGGATTCGCCGATGATGATGGGCGTGCGCTTCAGTTCGGGATAGGAGCCGACGAGTCGGAATCCCTCGTCGATGGTCCGCAACTGTTGGGCGATGCCCATGCGCACGTGGCCGTTGGTGAAGACCGGCGAACCCTTCGCGTGGAACGAGACGAAATCGAGCCGGGTTCCGACCCGTCCGCTGGCGTGGTTGGTGCCGCGGAGGCAGTGCTCGAGGAACTCACGCATGAACGCCCCGCCGTGACCTGCCGTGTCCGGCCCCCCCACGCGGGCGGTCGGCAGCGCGCGCAGGACGCCGTCGACGGCGTGGTCGTGCAGCTTGCGGAACTCGGCCGGGGTCCCGCGCCAATAGCCGATGTTGGCCTCGTTCCAGGTTTGCCAGTACCAGCTCTCGACCTCGGACCGTCCGTAGCGTTCCACGCAGTGCTTCACCCATTGGTAGACCAGCTCCGTCCATTTTCCGTAGTCCTTCGGCGGGTAGGCCCAGCCGGTGTAGATCTGTTCGTAGCGGGCGGACGGCGTCCAGCTGTGCTGATAGGGATCGGGCCGGATGGAGAGGTCCCGAGGCATGAAGCCGATCTGCGCATAGGGCCGCACCCCGCGCTGGAGGTAGGTGTCGAAGATGGCGTCGAGGAGGGTCCAATCGTAGATCGGACGACCCTCGGGGTCCTCGCGATAGACACCGGTCGAGCCCCACTTGAGGGCCGGCGTGCCGTCGCCCGAGCACAGGAGATTGTGGGCCCGGAAGTAGACCTGGCGGGGCGCCAACTCCCCCAGCTCCCCCACGAGCTTCCGCCCGTTCTTCATGGTGGCGTAGTTCGGCTCGTCGGCACCGAAGAAGCGCCAGACCTGCCGCAGCGGACCCTGGGTGCGGGCCGCATCGACGTGCACCGCCACGGGAAACGGCTCCTCCGCCGGCCGCGCCAGGGGCGCGGAAAGGAGCATGAAGAGAGGCAGAAGCCGGAAGCACCATGCCGGTGTCCAAGGTTGCGAGGCCTGCCAGGCGTGAGGAGGGGCGCACATGGGCCGAGGATAGCTTGTCCCTGCATCGCAGGCGAATTCGCCGCGCCCGCGCCGGCATCCGGCTGGGGAGGGATCATCGGATGGGTTGACCGGCGGCGTCGCCTGCAACCGCCGCGCGCCCCGCCACACTTTCCGCCATGATGTCGCGCCGGGACTTCGTGCGGGCCAGCCCCGCCGCACTTGCCACGCTTGCCGTGCTGTCGCCGACCTGCTCCTCCTGCGCCGCGAGGGCTGCCCAACCGCCCCGTCACGGACTCAGCACCCGCGCCCCGAGACCCGGCGATGGCGTGGCCACCCTCGACCTCGGCTCACGCCGGTCCCTACGCATCCTGCAGATCACCGACAACTCCACACCGCCACCGGGGCCTGCACCCACGTGACCGTGTTCGCCGACGGTTCGACTTGGACCCCCTGATCCCGGACCATCCCGGCCTCCGCCTCGGCCTCGGCTTCGGTCAGGGTTCGGCCACGGAGCCCTTCCGCCTGGCCAGCGCGACTCCCCGGCACTCCCCGGCGGGGAATGACTATCCCAGACGCACCGTCGGGGTGCCGTCGAGGCGTTTGGCCAGATCGATCGGATCGCCTACGGACACCTCGTTGGGGTTTACCTGGTAGGCCCAGACCTCGAAGCGGGTCAGGTTGGCCTCGCCGTAGATCGTGGCGAACGCGCCATCCACCGCATCCGCCCCGTGGGCCACCTTGACCCGACCGATGCGGGGGACGTTGAACCGCGGATCGAAGGTGAACCATTCCTGACCGAGATAGACCTCAAAGTAGGCGTGGAAGTCCATGGGCGTACCGGGATCCAGGTACCCGATGTCCGGCAGATGACCGGTCACGTATCGGGCCGGCAGATTGAAGGCGCGACACAACGCGATGCCGGCATGCGCAAAATCGCGGCACACGCCGTGGCGCCGCTCGATGACCTCGGATGCGGACAAGTCGGGCCGTCCTGACCCGAAGCGATACTCGATGTTGTTGTGCACCCAATCACAAATGGTCTGCACCCGCTGCAGCGCATTCGTGATGTGC
The DNA here is from genome assembly GCA_964608505.1 of uncultured Verrucomicrobiota bacterium. GTDB lineage: Bacteria > Verrucomicrobiota > Verrucomicrobiia > Limisphaerales > CAIMTB01 > CAIMTB01. The sequence goes on along the minus strand of CAZSOV010000024.1, from coordinate 11,498 downwards.
CCGAACTGCCGCCACGCCAGATCCCGCAGTTTGTCCGAGTCGCAATAGCGGCTCGGCAGGGTGTAACGCAGGACCTCGGGCGGGAGCAGGCTTACGGGCAGGATCTGGTTGGGTACTTCCCGGTTGTCCGGCAGGGACGAAACGGCGACGAGCGCGTCGTGCCGGATCTCGTTGATGCCCGGCATCAGCACGGAGCGATAGGTGATGTTTCCGTGGGAGTCCTGAAACTCATAGGCCGGCACCCCGATGCCGAATGACAGCCTCTCCTGCACGACCAGCACCCGGCCTTCCAGCCGTGGCTTGAGCACCAGCAGCGCCGCGGTCTGCACGGTGGTTTGGTACACGAGATGGCAGCCCACCCGGACGGTAAGATTCAGCGGAGACCAGATCATAAATCAGGGCGGTTCGCCGCGTCCGTGGAGGCTCCGGCGCCGACGGCTTCCGGGGCCCACCCCGGAGGATCAGTCCTTCCCCAGGTACTTCGAGGGGTTGAGAATGCGATCTCGACGCTCGGCTTCACGCACCCCGCACGCCGCCTGTTGCCGCCGCCGACGCACGGCCTCCGTGACCCTGCGCGGCAGCGCACGGACCTTCTTCATCCATTGAACGAGGTTTCGGTAGATGCACTGCATGCGATGTCGGGACCGACACGATCGTTCGGTGTCCGCTTTCCACGATCCGTACCCCCAGCCCGAACCGTCCCGCTCCCAAGCCCGAGCGAGGGGCCCTCGATCTTGCGGCCAGTGCGTTCAACGAATGCCCCCCCCCGAGGGGTCATGCGCAGTTCTCCCTCGACCCTCCGGGGCCGGCGTTCAACGCGGTCGCATCGAGCGCTATCGGAGTGCTGTCCTCCGCCCCAACCATACCCCGACCCGCCATGGCCCCGACATGGGGTGTTTACCCCATGTCGCGAGTTCACGGTTTCGTTGCGCGGCGATATGACGTCCATAGCCGACCTTGACACGCCCGAGGATTACGCAATTAATCCGACATCCTCCCCGAAGGAACCCACCCTGAGTGCGTATCCCCCTCCAAGTTCCACCTCCATGAAGACCAGCGGCCAAGTCGCCTCCTCCAACCCGGTAATCCCTCCTCCCCCGGGAATGTCCACCTGCGGAAGCTCCCTCCTCGCCAACCTCCTGTTCGCCTGCGGCCTCGCCTTCCATGCCGCCGCCGCCCCGGGTGCCCTCGATCCCTCGTTCCAACCCTCGCTCGCTCCCGGTCCCGGGGAGGCCGTCGAGGTCGTCGCGCGCGACCCCCAAGGACGACTCCTGGTCGCGCACGGTCGCGCGTTGGCCCGGCTGACCGCCGACGGAACGCCGGACGCCGCCTTCGTCCCGGGCGCCGCCGACGGTCGGATCCGAGTGATTCGACGGCAGTCCGACGGTCGACTGCTGGTCGGGGGGGAGTTCGGAACGTTCGCCGGCGCATCCGCTCCGGGGATCGTCCGCCTTCTGGAGAACGGCGAGATCGACCCGAGTTTCACGGTCGCCGCTCCGACGGGAAGCAGGGGTGTCCTTGACCTCGTCATTCAGGCGGACGGGAAGGTCGTCGTGGCGGGGAACTTCTCGAATTGGGAGGGAACAGCGGTCCCCAACATCACGCGCCTCGAGTCCACCGGAGCGCACGATCCGACCTTCGCGCACTCCATCACTCCCGCCTTCACCCGCAGTGTCGTCGATCGCCGGGTCGTTCCGGGAATCACCCATGCCGACGGAAGCTGGGTCTTCGCGGGAGGCTCCACGGAGACCTCGAGCTCGACCACCGTCAGCGGCACGATGTGGCGAGTTGCACCGCGGCCCGATGGGAGCCTGCTCGTCGACGGCGCGATCTCCGGCTTCTTCTCGAAGGACGGCGTGGAACTCGCCCGGATACCCGGTGCGGGCCGGGCCCGCGCCTGGCTCCCACTGGCGGACGGCGGGGCCTTGGTGGCGATCTCCGAGGGGGATGACGCGGGAATCCGATCCTGCCGGCTTCGTCGCCTGCGCTCCGACGGGACCTGGGACGCCTCCCTCGACGCCCGCCACGACTGCGACGGCGAGGTTCGGGCCATCGTCCTTCAGAACGATGGCCGGATCGTGCTGGCCGGCGGATTCACGGGGTTGGGTGGCCATCGCCTTCCCCTGCTTGCGCGCCTTCAGCCGGACGGAAGCCTGGACCGCGCGTTCGTTGCGGATCTCGACCTCGGACCCGTCCGATGGGAGACACCCGACCGATCCGTGTACCGCAACGCCGCGGCGCCGGCGCCGCACGCGGGCGTCCTCGGCCTCGTTCCCCTGCCCGATGGAGCCCTCCTGGCCCACGGCGAATTCCTGCTCGTCCCGGGCGGCGCGAGGTCCGGACTCGCACGAATCCCGCGCGGAGAGGAACCCCTCGGGGCGCCGACGCTCGGGTCGACGACGGGCTCCGTGGACGCCCGCGAAGGCGATCCCATCCGCCTCGGATTTACCGTCCGAAGCGCGACGCCCGTCGAGGCGCGTTGGACCCGCGACGGCCAGCCGATGGACCGTGGCACGCGACCGGTACTCGATTTCCCACGGGTCCGCATCTCGGACGCCGGGGAGTACCAGCTTCGGATCGGCAGCGCCTCCGGCTTCTCGACGAGCGCCCCCGTCGTCCTTCGGGTGACCCCTGCTCCGACCCATCCCGGAAGCGTTGATTTCGCCTTCGACGTGACCCGCCCCATGCCCTGGAACGACGGGCCTTCCGCCGCGCTCCCGGGCCACCTCCGCGCCCTCGTGACGGGCGACAGGATCTACGCGCTTTCGGCCCACCCGCTCGACGCGTTCGAAGCCGGACCGGGGCACCGAAGTTACGGCGTCGCCCGCCTGCTCGCCCATGGCGCCGTGGACCCGGCGTTCGTCCTGATGCGAGGCGACACCAACATCGCGCGCCTCGACGGGGTCGGCGCCCTGTTGGCCCTGCGGGACGGGCGGCTCCTGGCCGCGTTGAACCTGGCGCCCATTCCCGGCGACCCGAACAGCCGCGCCCACCATCAGCTCCGTGCTCTTCGCGAGGATGGCTCCGTCGATGCCACGTTCGTCCTCGGCGTCGAACCCAGGACGCCCTTCTCCGAGATCGGTCCGCTGGTCGAAATCGCGGACGGTCGAATCCTCGTCGCGGGAGATTTCGCCACCACGGAACCGACGGCCCGTCTCCGTCTCGTTCGGGTGCTTGCCGATGGCCGTCGGGACGCCACGTACGCATCGCCCCCGGGAAACGTCGTTCCCAAGTTCCTTCTGCCCCGTTCCAACGGAGGTGTGACGATCCTCCTCGAGGATTTGGCCGCGTCCTCACCCACCTATCTTCTCGGTGGGATGGGACCCGACGGGGCGACCACGGCTCCGGTTCCCGTGACTCTTCCCTTTGTCGCCCCCCTGCTGGCCGCGCGGTTGGATCACCAGGACCGCATCCTCTGGGCGCCGCGGAGGGAGCAGTCGACGATTCCGCTTCTGGTTCGGCGCCTTCCCGACGGGACGGTCGATCCGACGTTTCATCTGGCCCTGCGTCAGCCTCCGATGCCCGCGCAAGCCCGCGTCCGCGCTTTGGCGGTTCAACCCGATGGCGGCATACTCCTCGCCGCCTCCAACTTCGGAGTGATCCCCGATCCGGCGAACCAGCCGGACAGCCTGATCCGACTCCTCCCGGACGGCGGACAGGACCCCGAATTCCGATTTGAGATACCCCTGATTTTCACCATCGACGATCTCCACATCAGTCCCGACCGTCAGATCCTCGCCTCGGGGAGTTTTGCTTCCCTCGGGCAACCGCTGCTTCGGGACATCGCGATGCTCAGCTCCAGGGATGACGGACGCCTGGAAGCCCTGCGATTCGGCGCGGAAGGTTTCGCCGCCACTCTTCACACCCGCCGGGACCGGCGATACCGGATCGAGACCTGCGTTGATCTCGGAAGCGCCGACTGGCGCCCGCACCGCGTCCTCGAAGGCACGGGAGCCCCGGTGGAAGTCACCGACGAGCCGGCCGACCGGCGTTTCTACCGAGTGACCCTCGAGCGCTGAGGCGAGGGCAAAGCCAGGCCCGGTCCCGCCGTGGTCTCCTCCCAAATGCGCCCGTGTTGGGCCTGCGCCCCCCGGATCGAAGAAACGGGGGTCCGGGACTTCAGGGCCGGTACAGGCGGTAAACCGCTGAACCGATGTCGGGTTGACGACGTGCATTCTGGTGAGGCCATCATCCTCGGTCCCCACCGTCATGAGATCGCGGAGGCTGATAGGCATCCCCCGCCCTCGTCGCGAAACCTGCTTGTCCCATGCCCCACCCATCCCCTGAACCCACCCAAACCGACCTACCCATCCCCCAGGAAGCGTTCGACTGGTATGACGAGTACGCCCACGGAATCATCGATCGTCGCACCTTTATGACTCGCCTTGCCGGACTGACCACGGCGGGACTGACGATGCCGATGCTCCTGGGAACCCTCCTGCCCAACTATGCCAAGGCGGAACAGGTTTCCTTCAACGATCCCGACCTCAAGGCCCGCTTCGTCAACTTCCCCTCCCCCCAGGGGCACGGCGAGGGACGCGGCTACCTGGTGGTGCCCTCCGCCCGGACCGGCAAGGGCCCCGTCGTCCTCGTGGTTCACGAGAACCGCGGACTCAATCCCTACGTGCAGGATGTGGCCCGAAGATTGGCCAAACAGGGCTTTGTCGCCTTCGCACCCGACGCGCTGCATCCGGCGGGCGGCTACCCGGGAAACGACGATGAAGGCCGCGCCAAGCAAAGTTCCCTGGATCGCGCCAAGATCGAGCAGGACTTCGTCGCGGCGGCGAAGTTCCTCAAAGCCCACGAACTGAGCAACGGGAAGCTCGGCGCGGTCGGATTCTGCTTCGGCGGGTACATCGTCAACCTGCTCGCGGCGGCGGTCCCCGACATCCTGAATGCCGGGGTCCCGTTCTACGGCACGCCCGCGGCCCGGGAGATCCGCCGGAACATCAAGGCTCCGATGTTGATCCAACTCGCCGAACTCGACCAGCGCGTCAACGCGAGTTGGGCGGAGTACGAGCAGGACCTGAAGGCGGCGGGGGTCGAGTACGCGATGCACATGTATCCCAAGTGCAATCACGGGTTTCACAACGACTCCACGCGCCGCTACGACGCGGAGAACGCCCGGCTGGCGTGGGAGCGGACCATCGCGTTCTTCAAGAAACACCTGGTGTAATCCCCGTCGGCCCGAATGTGGAGCCCCCCATGCCCGCCGTGGGGTCCCGCTTCCATTGGGGCCGGCGAGTGCCGAGTCGCCGGCTGCTCTTCTCCCGTCCGCTTCCTTCGTCCGCCTCGCGACGAGGCCGTCGCGGGCCCCATGGGGCTGGGCCTTGCGCCAGGGCCGAACCCCAGCTAGGCATCCCGGGATGGAACGCCTTTTTAGTCCGGACCCTCCCATGACCCGAGTTGCCATCGGTGCCCTCGTCGTGGCCGTCCTCACTCTCGGCCCAGGTGCCCAGGCCCAGCCTTCCAACCGCTTCGGCGCCGTCGCGGATAGCGCCGCCACACACCGATACTTTTCGGAGTTCTCCTACGTTACCCCCTCCGCCCTCCGCCTCGGAGCCGCCCAGTTCGGCGACGTCGACACCCTCTCCGCCCGCGTCTCCTGGCAGAACATCTTCCGCCTCAACGAATGCTGGTCCGGCATCGCCGGCTTCGATCTGCACGGAACCTGGTTCGACGTCCCCGGGGCGGCGCCCATCCCCGGCAGCCTCCATGAAACCTCCGTCCGCCTGGGGGGCCTTTGGCGCCGGAACGAGAAGTGGACCTTTCAAGGCATGCTTAGTCCCGGCCTCTACAGCGACCTGAAGGACATCGACGGCGGGGACTTCAACGTGCCCGGACTGTTTCTCGCCTTCTGGCAGGTCCACGACCGCCTCCAGTTGATCGCCGGCGCGGGTGTCAACGCCCGACGTGACCTGCCGGTGATCCCCGCCCTCGGCGCCCGGTGGCGGTTCGCCGACGACTGGACCCTGCTGGCCGTTTTCCCCACGCCCCGTATCGAGTACGCCGCGACCGAATCCCTCACCCTCTTCGCTGGCGCCGAACTCGTCCGCTCCGCCTACCGGGTGGCCGAGGATTTCGGAAATCGCTTCGGACGCCCCGACCTCAACGACCAGGACATCAGCTATAACGAATGGCGGGTCGGCGCCGGCGTGCGCTGGCGCATCGCGGGGACCCTGTCGGTTTCCGTCGATGCCGGCTGGACGGGCGAGCGCGAGTTTAACTTCGACGACCGGAACCTCGAACTCACCAGCAAGGGGGCGCCCTACGCCCAGATCAGCGTGGGTGGAACCTACTGAGCGGGAGTGGCGCCCCGGCTTGTGGCTTCAAGGCCGGTGCAACCGGTAGAACCGCTGGCCCGTCGACGGACTCACGCTGAGGGTCCTCAACGGGCCGATGTCCTCAATCCCCACCGTCACGTCGGTCCAATTCGGGGAAGCCACGTCCTCCGCGTTCACCTGCAGCCGCCAACCCATCGAAGCCGCGGGCCAGGTGAGGTTCACGGCCGTGGTCGGCAAACGGGCAATGGCCAGCCACGGTGCGTGCGGGGCCTGCGCGACCTCGACCCACTCCCAGAAGCCGCCCTGCAACGCGTATTCGTCGCCGGACATCGCGCCGGCATCGGGTTGCCCGACGGTTCCGGTGACGGCATACCCCCCGCCGACACTCGTGCCGCCACCCCCGTCGATCGTGTGCCAGCCAATCGAGTAAGTCTCTTCCGTCGCCCCCCAGGAAAGGGTTGAAACCAGCAGGCCTGCAAGCGAGCCCAGGCACCACTCAGCGATTGTTCTCATGGTCATCGGGGTCGGTGGTTCACGGGCGTCCGATGCGGACCGGGCCTCCGTAGGCATCGATCGTCATCGCCTTGTTCACATGGCCTGTCTCCCGACTGGTTCCGGTCTTGATGTGGAGCTTCCCGTAAGGCCCGACGTGGCTCACCCCTTCGGTGAAGGTATTGAACGGGAGATCGAAGGTGCCGTTCTCCGTTCCGCGGTGGGCGAAGTCCACCCAGGTGTCCACGTTGGGAACGATGTCCACGGTGATGCGATCCGCGCCGGGTTGGAAAGCCCGCACCTTCACCGCCGTGGTGCTCCGGGTGCCGTCGAACCAGCGCAGCGGCGGCGTGAGCACGCCCCCGTGCCAGGCGCCGCCGCGGCCGCGCCAGAGGTTGGGCGAGCCCTCGGTCATGATGGTCATGACGCCTTCGTTCCAGAGGAGCGTGTAGGGAACTTCGCCCAGGGCGTTGGTGTGCATGAGGCCGGCGGCACAATCGCCGCGGTCCCAAATCTTCTTGCCATTCGCGTCCTCCTCCAGCAGCAGCGGTCGAAACAGGGTCTGGCACTGGGTGCAGCGCTCCCAACCGCGAGTGCCCAGCGCCTCCGGATCGTCGTCGCGGCGAAGGCTGACGACATTGCCGTCGGACTGGTGCCGCCCTGTGGCCGGGCAGACGCTCGCCGCGATCTGCTGCAAATAGAAGAGCTGACCGCACTTCGCGCAACCATGCCATCCGGTCTCGCCGCCGAAACCGGGATCCAAGCCGAGTTTCAGGTCATCGCCGCCGTCCTCAGGCAAATGCGCGGGCTGGCCCCGCTCGGGGCAAGGCCAATCGGATCGCCGGTTGCTCACCAGGGCGCGGCAGTAGCGGCAGCGGCGCCAGTGGTTCTGCGGCGACGGGAAGTACAGCACGTTATAGTCGCTCACGCTGCCGCCCGGGTTGAGTTGCGCGTGCCAGATCACCAGACCGCTGTCCGGCAGCTCCGCGTCGTACCCGCCACCCGCGCTGGCGGTGTTGGAGGTTCGGTATTCCAGGACGAAGAACTCGCGGGTGCCGCGGTCCGGGTCGTGGAGAATCACCGGTCCGTTGGTCTCCATGAGTTGCGCGGCGGGGAGCACGAAGGACCCGACCTGGTCCAGCGGGTGAATGCGGGGCTCGCACCAGGCGAGGTTGAACTTGTGCCAGGCATCCAGGTGCACGAGGGGTTCGCCGGACATGGAGCTGAACCCGGCGCTCAGGCCGCTCGGCCCGTAGATGTCGTTGCAGACCCCGTTCTGGAGGACATGGATCAGTTCCTCCTCGACGACCCGCAACCCCCTGAAAAAATCCTGGAAGGTCACCCGTCCGTCGTACCGGACCCGCCCCGGGATGCCGAACCAGTCCCGGGCGCCCCCTCCGCCGAGGGTGTTGTCGTTGATCAACAACTGAATCGTGCACTCCCTCGGGATCAGAACGCCGTCGCCGTCGCCGCCATTGGCACGTTGGTCGTACCGCGCCAGGTCCAGCCCCTGGTCCATCGCCCGCCCGATGATCTCCGACGAGTAGGCCCGATCCGCGGTCGGGCCGTCGGGTTCCCGGTCGTAGAACACCCGGTAGAGCAGGTTCGTGGGCAGGGTCAGCATGATGACCGGAGCCGGCGTCCATTCGAAGCGTCCGTTGGAAATCTCCCGGAAGTAGTCATGGACCGTTCCGGGCGAGACGCTCTTGGAGAAGAACCAGTTCGAGTAGTACCGCTCCGCACCGCGATAATCCTCGCCCACGTCCTGGTTTCCCATCCGGTAAGGCGTGACGACGTCGGACGGGGCGTTGGTGAAATTGACGAGAATCACCGCCGTCGGGACGGTCCGGTTGGTGACCATGTTGCCGTAACCGAAATCACGCAGCACGGGCTCGACCGCGCTTCGCAGGGGCAGGCCAGGCGCCGTCCCCAGCATCGCGATGGCCAGAACGAGGTAAGGGTGGCGCGTCTTCATGACAATGCCTCGCGGATCATTCGGAGCGAACCTACTGGAGGCTCACCAAAACCAGCACCAGACCGCGCCCGCCCGTCAGCGGCGTCATGGCCTTGCCCAGAATCGCGCCCTGGGCCAGGGCCGGATTCACCGACTTCATCGCGTGGCCCGGAATGGCGGAAGTCGTCAGCAGATCCCCCGGACGCACCGGATGCTCCGTGGCATCCACCAGCGCGTACACGCGGCCGCTCAGCGCCACGTTGCGCCCGCCTTCGAGTGCCTCGGTCTGGATCATGCTGATCCCGGGCTGCACGCCGCCCGCGCCGCTGACGATGCCGGCGACCTTGTGATCATACGCGCTCCGGCTCACCTTGAGCCGCCCCGGACGGTCCGGATCGATCACCACGACCGCCCCGGGCGGGACGACCTCGTCGGACATCGCGAACGGCTCGGCCAGGTCCGCCCCGCCGCGAATGGTGAGGGTGGCGCAGCTCAGGTCGCCTTCCGTCCAGAAGGCATTCGTACCCGTATGAAATCGGACGCCACCCCTCGCCATCACGAAGAACACGTTGGTGTGCTCCGGTCCGGCCGTGAAATAATCCAGATTCCCGCCGTCGGCCCAGACGAACGATCCCGAGCCCAACGCCTGGGCGCGGCGCCCCGCCGCGAAACTGTAGTCCCCCGCGGCGTCGTTCTGCCTTCCACCCGGAACGGTGGCGTAGAGGCCGCGCGCCTGGTTGCCGCTGCCGCCGCCCACCGTGCCGTTGGCTGCGCCCACGGTGTTGCGACTGCCGCCACCGATGACGGCTGCCGAGGCGTCCAGGGCGACGGTGTTGGAATAGCCTCCGCCGATGACGCTGTAATCGCTGTTGATCCCGAGCAGATTGCCCTCGCCGCCCGCGATAGTCGCGCTCGCCGACTCCGTCGAAATCGCGTTCTGGTGCCCACCCCCGATGGTGCCGGACAAGACATTCATCGCGATGCCGTTGCCGACGCCACCCGCGATGTTCGCGTAGGAAGCCCCGGACATGATGAAATTGTTGCGTCCGCCGGCGATGGTGGCGGCATCCGCGCGGTTGGTGTTTCCCCAGCCCCCGCCGACCACGGCCCGTTTATCGCTCACCGTGTTCCCCTCCCCACCGCCAATGACCCCGTGATCCCCATCCGCGGCAATGAAGTTGTCCGTGCCGCCGCCGATGGTGGCGCCGCCGGAGGCCTCGCGGATCCGGTTGCGCAGGCCGCCGCTCACGATCGCCCAGGGCGATTCCACCGAGTTGCCCGAACCGCCGCCCACGGCGCTGTAGCTGGCCATGACCTGGTTGATCTGCGCCGTCGTACCGCCCCCCGCCACGACGGCCCCGAAGGCCCCTCCGCCGACCCGGTTGCTCACGAAGCCTCCCACCAGGTTGGGGGTGGCTACCGTCGGCTCCAGCCGCAGCGCGCGCTTCCCGTTCACCCGAAGCTCCAACGCCTGGTTGTCCGTCGTGCCCAGGAACTGCGTGCCGGGCGTCGTGCCGGCGTTGCCGGCCAGGTTCCAGCCGTTGCCCCCGCTCAGGTTCAGGTTCAGGTTCGTGAGATTGGAACCGTCCCCGTAGTACCGGCCCGCGAACACGTTCGCGGGGTTCCCGAAGTTCACGCTGCCGCTATACACGCCCTCGATGGCGCTCGACGGCAACGTCCCGGTGAGGGTGGAAGCATAGGGAGCGGGGGTGATGCGCTGCCGGGGGGTCAGCAGCTGATACGTCTTGCCGCGATTCGTCCGCACGCTGATCTCCAGCCATTCGCCGGGGCCCACCCATTCGCGCAGGGGCACCAGGACCTTTCGGAACGAATTCGGTCCGAAATCCAGCACCACCCCGAAACGGCCCTCCGTGGCCGCAACCGCCAAGTTCGTCAGGCTGTCCCCGACCTGCTGGCCGAGATCATCGTAGAGGGCGAAGACGAAATCGTACGAGCCGTCCAGCGGACCGCCGGCACCTGACAGCCGGCCTTGGTAGGTGAACGCCGTTCCCGGCTCGCCGTTGACCCTGAGAGCGCCCACCGCGACGAGAAGGGCGTACGGAAGGATTCGGAGCGTATTCATGGCAGGTCAGAACAGCCCATTTATTCGGGATGGGTCCCGGGTTGAATTGGTTTGGCGTCTCGGCCCGGTTACCGTCGGTTGCCTCGAGCTCGTTCCTCCCCCCGATGGCTCCATCGACCCTCCCCATCCCCCCTGAAAGTCCCCGCTGCCAGCTCGTTCAGCTCAGGGGAACACCCATCGGTTAAGTCCGCCTTCTCCGGGCCATGCAATCACTTGCGTACTGACTCGCGAACCCGTTCGTGGAATGCAGTGAGACTCCCTGAACACATGCCAACATTCAAGTCCAATTCACTTCTCATCTCATCCCAGAATCATTGACAGACTTTCTCGTGGCCGAGCCCGGACGAGCGCGCAGGACTCCGAAGTCAGGCGAATGAAGAGGAGAAGACGCCGACTCGTCCGGCACAGCGTCGCGGGCGTGAAACGGACCCATCCGACGGAAGGCGTCTGCCGCCGAGGGGTGGCACGGATCATCGGAGGCAGGCAGAGGGAAGATCGGTCCGGTCCCGGCGATGGGCTGAACCCAACCCGTCCGGTGCTGGATTCACGGCCATTGGCGGAGCGCCGCTTTTACCGGGTACGGCTGCACCATGGAAATCGGACGATGGAACCGATTCCCACGGCCATGGGACCGTGGATGCCTTCTACCTGGGACGGGGTAGGAACGGCTACCTGTCCCCGGGGA
>CAZSOV010000023.1:0-43610 GCA_964608505.1 uncultured Verrucomicrobiota bacterium | reverse complement strand
GGACACTCTGGGAGGACCGTTTCAAGAGCGTGCTGGTGGAGGGTCAGGGTCAGGCGTTGGTGACGATGGCGGCGTACATCGACTTGAACCCGGTGCGGGCGGGGTTGGTGACGGATCCGAAGGACTACCGGTGGAGCGGTTACGGCGAGGCCCTGGCCGGCAGGAAGCGGGCGAAGGAGGGGATTCGTTCCCTCGTTACGGCGCTGCAGCGGGGGCGGGAGGAGTCGCCGGGCAAGTCGTTGGAGGTGTACCGCATGTGGGTTTTCCGGGAGGGGGACGAACGGCGGGCGGGAATCGGGGAGGATGGGCATCCGTTGCGGGGTTCGCTGTCGCGGGACGCGGTGGTGGGGGTGTTGGAGGGGAACGGGAAGTTGCCGTTGGGCGAGTACCTGAAGTGTCGGGTGCGGTACTTCACGGCGGGAGCGGCGTTCGGGAGCCGGGAGTACGTGGAAGGGATTTTCGGGGCGCACCGGGAGAAGTTCGGGAAGAAGCGGAAGAACGGGGCGCGGCGGGTGCGGGGTTTGGAAGGGACGGAGGCGTATGTGTTGCGGGATCTGAAGAAGCGGGTCTTTGGGTAGCGGGGCTCGGCGGAAAATCGTTGGACGCGCTTCGGACGGGGCTCCTAGTGTGCCGCGGCTGACCTGAAAGGAGCTGCATGATCGTTGCCCTGGCCGGATTCGTCGCGGGAATGCACCACGTGGTCACCGGGCCCGATCACCTGGCCGCGGTGGCCCCGCTGGCAGTGCACGACCGCAGGGCAGCCTGGCGGAATGGGGTCAGCTGGGCGGCCGGACACGCTGGCGGAGTCGGGATCATCGCACTCATCGCCCTGGCCCTGCGGGAAGTCTCGCCGTTCGAGGTCGAATGGCTCTCCGGCTGGTCCGAACGCCTCGTCGGGGTGGTCCTGATCGGCATCGGCCTGTGGGGCCTGCGCAAGGCGCACTCCCGCCGCCTGCACACGCACGTCCACGAACATGACGGCCACCGTCACGTGCATGTCCATTTGCATGATCCGAACGGGGCGCACGCGGTCGAGGAATCGGGGGCGAACCAGCATCACCACACGCACGCCTCGCTGGCGGTGGGGACGCTGCACGGACTGGCAGGTGGCTCGCACTTCATCGGGGTCCTGCCGGCGCTGGCGTTCGGGACGTCGGAAGCAGTGGTGTATCTGGCGGCGTACGGTGCAGGGACCATCGCGGCGATGGGCTCGTTTGCGCTGCTGATCGGGTGGGTTGCCGCCCGGGCGGGGCATGCCGGGGTACGGTGGACGCGCGGGCTGATGACCGCGTCGTCGGTAGCGGCAGTCGCGGTCGGGATCTGGTGGCTGGCCGCGGGTTTCCAGACGGCGGTCGCGACGGCGCACTGAGGCGCCCGACGGGGGTGTGCGGTCGGCGAAGCGAAGGCACGGAGCGGGTGGGCGTGGGCAAGAGGGCAGACCGGCGAACCGGCAGTTACCGGCCCCGAGTGGGCCCCGTGCCGGTGGCGAACGGGTCGAAAGACCGCCTGGGACCGATGCGCATCACGAATGAGGGAGGGATGGATCGCGTTGGATTTTGACACGCGTCGGCGGCCCGTCATCTTCGGGCTTCGCCATGACTAGTCCTTCCGTTTTTTCCGGGCTGCGCCGTGCCTTGACGTCGGTGGGTGTTTTGCTGGGTCTGCCCATCGCGGTAGTGGCGCAGAACTGGCCGCACTGGCGCGGGCCGAACCACAACGGTGCCGCGGTGGAGCAGAAGCTGCCCACGACCTTCAGCCGGACCGAGGGTGTCGCCTGGACGGCCCCGATGCCCGGCGAGGCCGCCTCGACCCCGGTCATCTGGGGCGACCGGGTTTTTATCAGTTCCGCGGACGCCGCGACACGTTCACTCCTGGCGATGGCGTTGGATCGGAAGACCGGGAAGGAACTTTGGCGGCACAAGATCGCGGAGGGCGACCGGCGGGACAACCGGAGCAACTACGCGGCACCGTCGCCCGTCACCGATGGCGCGCATATCTGGTATTTTTTCGGCCAGGGCGATCTCGCGGCGTACACGGTCGAGGGGAAGGAAGTCTGGCGGCGGAACATCCAGAAGGATCACGGGACCTTTGCCTTCCTATGGACGTTCGCGAGCAGCCCCCTGCTGCATGAGGGGCGCCTCTACCTGCAAGTGCTCCAGCGCGATGTCGCGGTCCAGGGTCGCGGCAAGACGGACGGCCCGAACGAGTCCTATCTTCTGGCCCTGGACGCCGGCACGGGCAAAGACCTTTGGCGCATGGCGCGCCCCTCGGAGGCGCGGGAGGAATCGCGCGAGGCGTTCACGTCGCCGGTACCCTGGATCGACGGCGGGCGAACCGAGATCCTGCTGACCGGAGGCGACTGCCTGTCCGGGCATGATCCGGCGACGGGCCGGGAGATCTGGCGTTGGGGAACCTGGAACCCGCAACGCATCACGCACTGGCGCCTCGTGGTCTCGCCCGTCGGGGGTGGCGGCGTGGCGCTGGCGTGCGGCCCGAAGGGGTCCCCCATCTTCGCGGTGAAGGGGGGTCAGAAGGGGACCCTGGCGGACCAGGGCTATGCATGGACCAGCAGCGACCGCGACCTCTCGACGGATGTCTCCACGCCCTTGTTCTACCGGAACCGGTTCTACGTGCTGAACAGCGACAAGCGCCTGCTCTTTTGCGTCGAACCGGCGGATGGGCGGATCGTCTGGAAGGGCGAGATCCCCAGCCGCACCAAGATCGAGGCGTCGCCAACGGCGGCGGACGGCCGGATCTTCGCGGTGAACCATGCGGGTGAGGTTTTCGTGCTGGGGACCGGGGACAAGTTCGAGGTGCTGCACTCGACGCCCCTGGGTGACGAGGGGGAGAAGGACATCCGGGCCTCGGTCGCCATCGCGCAGGGGTCGCTGTTTATCCGGACGGGGAAGACGCTCCACGCGATCGGGCCGCGCAGTTGAGCCAGCAATGCAAACCGTTTCGCCTTCCCATTCCCGACCCGATGAACACCCCCATTCGCTTGGCGCCGGCGTGGCGTCCCGCCCTGACCAGCATGGCCCTGATCGTGTTGGTTCAAGTCGGCGGTTGCTGCTCCCGCAAGGACTGCGACCCACCCTCGTCCGCCGCGGGGCTGCGCGAGGCTGCGAGTGCCGGGGCGGGCCACCCTCTCCGGGATGACACGATCCTGGGCCGGACCCGGGCCGAGGACGGACGCTACGCGAATCAGATGCAGTATGCGCGCCGACGCTGAGCCACCCGGTCAGGATACTCCCATGTTCTCCCAGCCTTTCTCCCCGGCATCGGTCCGCAAGCCAGGCCGCTCGCGACGCGGCTTTCTGGAGGACGCGATCACGCTGGGCGCTGCGAGCCTCGCGGCCCCCGAGGTGCTTGCCCAGCTTTCCGGCGACCGCCCCATCCGCGATGTGTCGGCCACGGTCCTGCTTCCCGCCGAGCGCGTGCCGGTCAGCTACATCATCGACGACTCCACGTGCCTGGTGAATCTCAACAAGTTCGCCATGCCCCAGTTCGATGCGGCGTTTGGCGGCGGGAACAAGACCTACGACCGGGACTGGCGCTCGTGGCCGGACGAGATTCCCGACGACTTCGTGCGGCGCTTCGGGAACTGGTGCGGCGAGCAGGGCGTGAAGGGCAAGTACAGCATCGTGCCGTACCCGGCGTGCGTGGGGCGGCTCGACCGCGAACTGCCGGGGTGGAGCCCCAAGGCCGTGGAGGCCAGCCTCGATCTGGTGCGACGACTGATGGTCCCGAACTGGGACATCCATCCCGAAATGGTGACCCACACGCGCGTCATCGACCTGCGGACGGGCCATCCGCATCCCGAACGCAGCCTCCGGTACATGGAGAACTGGGAGTGGACCACGGGCCGGTCCGCGGACGAGATCGCCGACTACCTCCGTTACGCGCTGACGATCCTCAAGAACGTGGGGCTGCCGTGCGAGGGCATTACGACGCCGGGCGGCTTCGGGAACCGCGCCCTCCCCCAACTGGCGCAGGCCAGCCTCGCCTCCCTGCGGGACGTGTTCCGGGCCGAGATCCCCCATTACTTCCGGCACCTCTACGATACCGGGACGGAAAGCGTCGCGCCTCGTGTCGAGTATGCCTCGGGCCTGGACGGTTCCGATCCTCAGTGCGTCGTGAGCATCATCGCGTGCACCGGGGACTGGACGGGGGGATGGGACAACACGGCCCCGGGCGGCGCCGACCGGTTCATCACCGAGGATTTGAAGTCGGGCCGGTTGGTGGACGTGATCGAGCGCGGCGAACCGGCGTGCCTGCTTTCCCATTGGACCGGCATCTGGTTCAACGGCGCGGAGACGGGGTTCAAAGTTTTCCAGGAGGTGGTGGGGCGATTGCACCGGCGCTTCGACCATCTGATCTGGATGAAGCTGGCGGAGATCGCCCGCTATTGGGCGGCCAGGGAACTCACCCGGATCGAAAGGGCCGGAACGGGGCTCCGGCTGCTTGCCCCCTTCGCCTGTCCTCGGTTCACCCTGCGCGTCGCGCAACCAGGCGCCACCGCGGCACCGCGCCTCGAAGTCGGAGGACAGGCGGTGGAGTTGAAGGAAGTCGCCCACGCCCGCCAGCTCCGGTCCGGCACGTGGCGCCGGGACCGCGAGGGGTGGGTGCTGTGCTGGGATCTCGCGAAGGGACGCACGGAGCTGCGGCTCGCCCCCAACTGACTGCAGGGCGATCAACGCGGGCGAACCGAGAGGGGAAACCGGCGACCCGGCAATCGCGGGCCCCACAGCGCATGTCCGTTCCGGTTTGGGTCATTCGCCCGGCAACTGACCGCGGGAGGCCTCAGGCGGCAGGTGATCTTTCCCCGCCGCCGGGGTAGGGTCGGGCATGCGTTCCCCGTTCCTGGCCCGCCTGACGGCGATTGCCGTCGTCCTGCTCGGAGCGGACGGCGCCGACGCCGCGGTCCGACTGCTGACCCCGTCCGTCTACGCGCCCGGCGTCCCGGTGCTGGTTCGGGTCGAGGTCCGCAACGCCGACGGCACGCTGGACCGCGAGGTCTGGGACGCGACGGCCCGGCTGGACACGGAGGGTGGCGACCCTCCGTCCGCCTCGTCGGTGACGTTGCGCAACGGTCTCGGCAGCACCCTGGTCACCTTCTCCGGCGGCAGCGAGGTTCGGCTCACCGCGAGCGTCGGCGGGCAGTCCGACAGCCGCGTCCTGAACTCGCTGGCCGGCGCGCCCGTGTCGAATGTCGGAGGCGTCCTGCCGTCGGGCACCACGCGCTGGAGCGGGGTCGTGCACGTGACCCACACGGTCACGGTCCCGCCGGACGCCACGTTGAACATCGACGCGAACACCCTCGTCCTCGTGCGTGGGCTGGCGTCCGGCACCGCGGGTCCGGGCCTGATCGTCCAGGGCTCCCTGAACGCGCTCGGCACCGAGGAGCAACCCGTGACGATTACGTGTGCCGAGCCGGGCCTGCGCTGGGGGCAGATCCGCCACGAGAATGCGGCGCCGTCGCAGTACCGCTGGACCCTGATCACGCGGGGCGGACGGGCACCGGGGGAGGGTCACACCGGGCAGGCCCCGGTGCTGCGGGCCGCGGGATCCACGATCCGCTTCGAGTATTGTGCGATCACGGATCACGCGGATGCCGACGGCACCCCGGGGAAAATCGGGTTCGCCCTGAACTCGGACCTGACGTTCGAGGACTGCCTGTTTTCGCGGGCGCGGATGGGACCGGAGATCGAGGGCACGGCGCTGCTCGCGAACCGCACCTGGTTCACCGACATGCGGGGCCCGGACGACGCGGACGGCATCTACCTCCACGACCAGCAGCCGGGCCAGCAGATCCGCCTCGCCGATTGCGTGCTGGCTGGCGGCGACGACGACGGCATCGACACGCTCGGCGCGGCAATCGACGTCGAGCGCTGCATCGTGCGGGACTGGACCAATCCGGGCGAGGACGCCAAGGGCCTGAGCGCGTTCCACGGGGAAATCCGGATGCGACGGACGCGGGTGGTGAACTGCTACGTCGGCGTTTCGGGGAAGAGCAGCGGGCCCGCCACCCGGCTGCGGTTGGAGCAATGCACCGTCATGGGGCTCTCCACGGGTCTTCACGCCGCGTTCAAGGCCAACGCCACCGTCGGAAACATCCGGTTCGAGGTCACCAACTCGATCGTCCGCGCCCCCGTCTCCGTCCGCACCGATTTCGGCGCCACCAACTTTGCCATCGGCCACAGCCACCTCGTCGAGACGTGGTCCGGCAGCGGCAATCTCGTCGGCGACCCCGGCTTCGTGAACGAGGCCGCCGGCAACTTCCATCTCGACGCGGACTCGCCGTGTGTCGATGCGGGAGATCCCGCATTGCCGGCGGACCCCGACGGCAGCCGACCCGACCTCGGCGCCCTGCCGTTCGACGCGACCCGGCTGGAGCCGGTGCGCGTCGTCCTGCTGGCGCCGGCATCCGGGGCAACGTTCACGGCCCCCACGAATCTCGTGCTGAAGGCCGAGGCGACTTCGAGCCTCGGCCCGGTGGCCCGGGTCGTCTTCACCCGCAACGGCACGCCTCTCGGCGAGGACTTCGACGACCCGTACGAGTTCGCGTGGATCGACGTTCCGCCCGGGACCCACGTGTTGCAGGCCATCGCGACGGAAAGCGGAGGGCAGGTCGCGACTTCCGCGCCGGTGAGCATCCTCGTCGGCAGCCCGCTCCAACCGACCACCAACACCCTGGTCGCCAGCGGCAGTTCCTGGCGGTTCCTCGACGATGGCTCCGACCAGGGAACGGCCTGGACCGGACTTTTCTTCGACGACACGCCCTGGCGCGAGGGCGCGGGTCAGTTGGGATACGGCGAGGGCGACGAAGTCACCCTCGTGGGCTACGGGCCCGACGCGGGAGGCAAGTACACCACCACCTATTTCCGGCATCGGTTCCACTTCGGTGACGACCCGGGCCGGGTATCCGGACTGATCCTCGACCTCGTCCGCGACGACGGTGCCGTGGTGTACCTGAACCAGCGGGAGATCTTTCGGGTGGGCCTTCCCTCCGGCCCCGTTCTGTACAGTACGTTCGCCAACGTCTCGACCGACTATCCCCCGGAGGTCGTGCCCCTTTCCGCGGATGCGCTGCTCCCCGGCGAGAACCTGCTTGCCGTCGAAATCCACCAGGCAAACCGGACCAGTTCCGATCTCAGTTTCGATGCGGGCCTGCGGGCCGTGCTGCGTCCGCCCGCGAACCGCGCGCCCGTCGTCGAACTCGCCGAACCGCCCGCCGGGCTCCTCCTCGACGCGCCGGCCACGATCCCGCTGCTGGCGACGGCCACCGACCTCGACGGCGCCGTGACCCGCGTGGAGTTTTTGGCCGACGGCACGAAGGTCGCCGAGGCCGCCACCCGCCCGTTTGCCTCCACCTGGAGGAATGTCCCGGAGGGAACGTATCAATTGGCCGCCGTGGCCCATGACGACGCCGGCCAATCCTCGACCTCGCGCGTGGTGCAGGTCGTGGTGAGCGGCGAGGTGGCGCCGCCGGTCCTGGTCGCCGTCCATCCGCCCCCGGGGATGGTCACCAACCTCGCCCAACTCTCGGTGGTCTTCTCGAAGCCCGTGACCGGTGTGGACGCCGGGGACCTCGTGGTAAACGGGGTTGCCGCCAGCACCGTATCGGGGTCCGGGACGAATTATTCGTTCGGCTTCCCCCAACCCGCGTACGGCACCGTGGCCCTGACCTGGGCGCCCGCGCACGGCATCGGCGATCGGTTCACGCCGCCCCACCGCTTCGACTCCGCGGCACCCGGCGCCTCCTGGGAGTATGATCTGCTCGACGTCGTGCCGCCCGTGGCCGCCGGGATCCAACCTCTGCCCGACGCCGTGGTCGCGTCGGGGGCCACGATCTCCGTCGTCTTCAGCGAGCCCGTCCGGGGGGTGGACGCCGCCGATCTCCGTCTGAACTCCGTGCCCGCCCTCGACCTCTCGGGCAGCGGCGCAGGCCCCTATGTGTTCCGGTTCCAGCCCCCTTCCGCGGGGCCGGTTCGCCTGGCCTGGGCGCCCGGCCATGGAATCACGGACGCCGCCGGCAATGCCTACGTCGGGCGCGGCTGGGGATTCGAAGTGGACCCCGCGACCACCGGAATCGTGATCAACGAGATCATGTATCATCCGGCCTCGGAGAACATCGGGGAGGAATTCATCGAGCTCCACAACCGGGGCACCACCCCGGTTCCGCTCGCCGGCTGGCGCCTGGTCGCGGGCGTGCAGTTCGCGTTTCCACCGGACGCGGTCGTCGAACCGGGTGGCTACTGGGTCGTTGCCGCGGATCCCGTGGCGTTCCGAGCCCGGCACTCCGACGTATCCGGCGTCGGTGGACCGTGGACCGGTTTTCTCAACAATCGCGCCGAAGCCGTCGAACTGGAGGACTCCCGCGGTCGACGGGTTGACCGGGTGGTCTACGCCGACGAGGGCGATTGGGCCGTGCCCCGCCGCGGCCCCCTCGACAACCGGCACCGCGGCTGGGTCTGGCACGCCGAACACGACGGGTCCGGCAAGTCCCTCGAACTTCGTCAGCCCGCCCTGCCCAACGACTCGGGCCAGAACTGGGCGGCGAGCACGTCCACGAACGGATCGCCCGGTCACCCCAACTCGGTCCTCGTGACCCAGATCGCGCCGCTGATTCTCGACGTGCGCCATGCTCCCCCCGTGCCCCGGGCATTCGAGCCGGTACTCGTCACGGCCCGCATTGTGGACGAGACCGTGGACGGCCTGAACGTCGCGCTGTTTCACCGGCTGGACTCGACGAACCCCGCGCCCTTCGACGCCGTGGGGATGCACGACGATGGCACCCATGGGGACGCCATCGCGGGGGACGGCCTGTACTCGGCCACGCTTCCGGGCCGGGCCCCTCAGGCGGTCGTCGAGTTCCACGTCGGGGCGACCGACGCGCACGGCGTTTCCCGGACCTGGCCCGCACCGGCGCTGCCCGCCGAGGATGGCGCCGGACCCGCGGGACAGGTGGTCAACTGCCTGTACCAGGTCGATGACACGCCCTACGCGGGACGCCAACCGTTGTACAAGTTCACGCTGACCGAGGCGGAACGCGCCGAACTCGCCGGTATCCCGCCATCGGGCGACCGCAATTCCGACGCGTCGATGAACGCAACCTGGATCGCCACCGACGGAGCCGGAACCTCGGTCCGGTACCGGATCGGCGTCCGGAACCGCGGGCACGGCAGCCGGGGCGCCAACCCGCCGAACTACCGGGCTCAGTTCCGGTCCGACGATCCGTGGCAGGGCATTGCCGCGCTGAATCTCAACGCGGTCCAGGTCCCGCTCCAGCACCTCGGGAGCGTGGTGGCCCGCCGCGCCGGAGTCGCGGGCGCCGAGACCGTCGCCGTCCAGGTCCGCGTGAACAACGTCAACCGCATGCCGGTCCAGTTCGGGGCCCAGCAGTTCGGCGCGTATGCCGCCAACGAGGCCATCAACGGCGACTGGGCCGCCCGGCACTTCCCCCTTGATCCGAATGGCAACCTCTACCGCGCGATCCGCGACTTGCCGCCCGCCGAGTTCAGTTACCGAGGCGAGAACCCGGACGCCTACCGCAACACGTGGTTCAAGGAGTCCAACGAAAGCGAGGACGACTGGACCGACCTGATCGCCCTCACCCGGGTCCTCGGGGCGACCAACGCGGTTCCCTTCACGCCCGGCGCCGCCCGCGAGGTGGCCGATCTGGATCAATGGCTGCGCCACCTCGCCGTGATGAACCTCTTCGGCAACACCGAAACCGGGCTCAACTCGGGGTACAACGACGATTACTTCCTTTATCGGGGCACCCGGGACCGGCGCTTCATCCTGCTCTACTACGACCTCGACCAGATCCTTGGCTATGGCGGTTCCGCCCGCCCCACCTCGGGGATCCTCACCGCCACCAACCGCCCCGGCGATGGGTCGGGCTTCGCCATGGGCCGCATCCTTCACGATCCGGAGCTCCAACCCGTCTATCTCCGCACCCTCCGCGAACTTTGCGAGGGCGTTCTCGCCGCGCCCGAATTCGACGCGCTCGCCGACCAGACCCTCGGCGACTACGTCGATCCGGCCCTGATCGACAACATCAAGCGCTGGATGGCGGAGCGCCGGAACTTCGTCCTGTCCCAACTGCCGCCCGCTGTTCCCACCACGCCACCCCCCCTCGCCATCCTCCGGGGCGTGCCACGGTCCCCCACGCCGCGGACCTCCGGCACCCTCGCCGTCACCGGCGACGGCCTTGTCGCCTACCGATTCCGACTCGACGACGCGCCCTACGGCGACGAGTTCCCGCTGGCCACGGCCCTCGAACTCTCCGGTCTGGCCGAGGGCGCGCACGTGCTGCGGGTGGTCGGAAGAACCGCCGCCGGCGATTGGCAGACCGACGACCACGCCACCCGGGTCAGCTGGGTCGTCGACCGCGCGTGGCCCGCCGTCCGGATCAACAAGGTGATGGCCCGCAACGTTGCCTCCACGGTCGTCGCGGGCGCCTCCCCCGACCTCCTGGAGCTCCTCAACGAAGGTTCCGAAACCGTGGACCTCTCCGGGTTCCGGCTGACCGACGATCCCGCCCGTCCCGGCAGGTTCACCTTTCCCGCGGGCACGGCCCTCGACGCCGGACGGTTCCTGGTGCTCCACGCCGATGCCGCCCCGAATCCAAAGGACGTTCATCATCTCGGATTCCAGCTCGATCAGGATGGCGACGGGGTCTTCCTCCTTGGCCCCGAACCCACCGGAAACCTCCCGCTGGATTCCGTCACGTTCGGTCCCCAATTGCCCGACCTCGCCCTGGGCCGGGACGGGACCGGCGGCGAGTGGACGCTCGTCCAGCCGACGTTCGGCTTCCCGAACCGGGCCGTCCCGCTCGGCTCGCCCCGCGGTGTTCGCATCCTGGAGTGGCTGGCCGCCGGCACGCCGCCGTTCCCGGATGATTTCGTCGAGATCCACAACCCCGACCCGCTCCCGGTGGACCTCGGCGGATGGCACCTCACCGACCAGCCGATCGGGGCACCCCGGCGCACCACCCTTCCCGCCCATAGCTTCCTCGCGGGAGGCGGTTACCGGACCTTCATCGCCGACGGCGACGGCTCGCGGGCGGGGCATCTCGGTTTTTCCCTGGCGCTCCGCACCGGCGAGATCGGGCTCGTCGCCCCCGACGGCACGCTCGTCGACCAAGTCATCTATGGTCCTCAACAGCCCGGCCTTGCGACGGGCCGCTGTCCCGACCACCCGACCCGGTTACGCGAGATGACCACGCCCACGCCCGGCGGGCCCAATGCCTGTCCGGTCCTCCCCCCGGAACCCACGATCCTCACCCTGGTCCCCCTCGCCCACCCCTGGAATTATCACGCCCGCACGAACCTGGATGCCGTCGCTTGGACCGGCCGTGACTTCGATGACTCCGGTTGGTCCAACGGGCCCGCGCCCCTCGGCCAATTGACGCCCAGCCGTCCGCAGCTGCTGCCCGAGCCCATCCGCACCGTGACCCCGCTCGTCAACGGTCAGATCACCTACTACTTCCGCACCCGCTTCCACGTTCCCGCCGACCTGAGAATCGAGGCGCTTCGGCTCCGGCATCTCGTCGATGACGGGGCGGTGTTCCATCTCAACGGATCGGAACTCGGACGCTTCAATCTGCCCGCCGGAGCCCAGCCCATCACCCACACGGTGCTGGCCTCCAGCGTGAACGACGCAGTCTTCGCCAGCCTCGGCACCCTCTCCCCCGCCGCCCTCCTGCCCGGCGAGAATGTCCTGGCCGTCGAGGTCCACCAATCGTCCACGATCAGCACCGACCTCGCCATGAGTGTCGAACTGCTCGCCGTCGTGAACGTCCCGCCGCCGATTGCCCGTCTGCCGGTTTTGAACGAGATCCTGGCTCTGAACCTGTCCCACGCCGAACCCGACGGCTCCCATCCCGGCTGGGTCGAACTCCACAACCCCGGCACGTCGGACCTTGATTTGACCGGCCTGGGCCTGACCGATGACGCGGCGAGTCCACGACGATGGACTTTCCCCTCCGGCACCACCGTCCCCGCGCTCGGCTTTCTCCGGGTGCGCTGCGACGACGCGACCCCGCCCTCGGCTTCCAGCACCGGGTTCGGCCTCCGGGCCTCGGGCGGTGCCGTCTACCTCTTCCACCGCCCCGAGGAAGGATCGCGCCTCCTCGACGCCATCCAGTACGGAGTCCAAGTCCCGGACCACAGCATCGGTCGACTGCCCGATGGCGGCGCCCGCTGGGTCCTGGGCGCCCCCACCCCCGCCGCCCCCAACCTGCCCACCTCGCTGGCCGGGTCAGGGCTGCTCCGGATCAACGAGTGGATGGCCCTTCCCACGTCGGGCAACGACTGGATCGAGCTCCACAATCCGCAGGCACTTCCCGTGGATTTGAGCGATCACTGGCTCAGCGACGATCCGAACAACCCCGCGAAGTTCCGGATCCCGGCCCTTTCCTTCATCGGTTCCGGCCCCCATGCCTACCAACGCTTCTGGGCCGCGCAGGGCCCCGGTGCCGATTTCACCGGCTTCGCCCTTCGCTCCGAAGGCGAGGCCCTTCTCCTGTCGGCAACGGACGGAGGCCTGATCGATGCCCTCGCGTTTGGCGTCCAGCGCGAGGGCATCTCCGAGGGCCGCCTTCCCGATGGCGCCAGCACCCTCGCCACCTTTCCCTTCTCCGCCTCCCCCGGGCGACCGAACCGCCCATCCACCGATCCCAGCGACGAACTCGACTCCGATGTCGACGGAATCCCCGACGGCTGGGAACGGCTGTACGGCTTGAATCCGCTGGCACCGGACGACGCGGTCCTGGACCCGGACGGGGACGGAGCCTCGAATCGCGACGAGTACCTGGGCGGAACCGCCCCCCACGACCCTGCCAGTCGCCTTCGGATCGAACACGTGACCCTCGACGGGACGACCCGCCGCATCGAGTTTCTCGCCGCAGCGCACCGATCCTATTCCATCCAGCACCGACCGGATGCCGGCCCCGGACCGTGGTCCGAGTTGGCCACCGTTCCTGCCCAAGCTCTTCCTCGCCGGGTCGTCCTCTTCGACGGGGACACGGGTACGCGCCGGTTTTATCGGCTCGCAACCCCCGCCCAACCCTGAACTCCGGGGCCCACAGCGCCATGGCCTGGCCCCCGAGGACTAGAAATAATACAGTCTTTTTATTGTTATAGCACCACCTGCAAGCGGGAAGAGCCCTGTAGGGGGTGAAGTCATGCGTAATCGTATAACAAACCCGTATATTTATATCGCTTCAGACTCAGGACCGGGATATTTATTGATGAAGGCTGGCTTCCAGGCTGCGAAGTCACGTACATTACGCGCGTAACAAAACAGTCTCTTTATGGAACCATGGTTGGTGCCGACGCGGGGTTCCTGGGGCTGGAGGGCGGGGATGGGGTTCGGTCGCGGTTCGGGACCGGCGCGGATCTCGGGCTTGGGCGCGGGGCCGGGGAGGGCCAGATGGGTGTGCCCGCAAGGTGGTTCATGGGCCGCGGCGTGGGTTCTGGACGCGATACCCCCGGGAGGTCCGGGGTGGCGCACCGGCGGCGGAGGTCGATGCGGACCTATGGCCTGAGTATTTATTTAAGGAATGGAAGGAAGCCCAGCGAGTTCAGGTGGTTATTCAGTATTCGATTTCGCGTACGTGGTGGTTCAGGGGGTGCTGCTAAAGGGTTTCACCTATGGTCCGATACAGTAGCCAGGGGCAGAATCCGCGATGCGGTGCCGCAAACCCGACGCACAGGCGTCCGGCTCCGGGCGTTGGATGTCCGCACGGGGTGTGGGTGTCGTTTCTCGCGATTGTTCGAAGCGCTCCGGAAGGTTTTGCATGTTCGGCAAGCAACGAAGCCCAGGGTCGGCAAGGAAGTGGCACGTGGTCTGGATGCTGGTCGCCATGGCCGGAAGGGAGGGCGTCCGGGCCGCCGAAAGCCAGGCTCCGAACGGGCTCGAGGCCTTGAAGGAGCTGAGCGTCGAGGAGCTCCTCGAAATCAAGGTCACCTCCGCCTCCAAGAAGTCTGAACCGCTGTCGGGCACTGGAGCCGCAGTGACGGTCATCACCGGAGACGACATCCGCCACAGCGGTGCCCGCGCGCTTCCGGATGTGCTGCGGATGGCGCCCGGCATTCAGGTCGGGCGGGTGGATTCCCATCAATGGGCGGTGTCGGCGCGTGGATTCAACGACACGTTCGCGCAGAGTCTGCTGGTGTTGATGGACGGGAGGAGCGTCTACACGCCGCTCTTCTCGGGAACGCTGTGGGCGGCCCAGGACACGGTTTTGGAGGACCTCGACCGGATCGAGGTGATCCGGGGTCCGGGGGGCACGTTGTGGGGTGCGAACGCGGTCAACGGCGTCATCAACATCGTTACCAAGACCGCGGACGAGACCCAGGGCTGGCTGTTCGACGGCGGGGGCGGCATGCAACCGGAGGGTTTCACGTCGGTGCGGTACGGGGGACGACTCGGGGAGAGCACCTACTTCCGGATCTACGGCAAGTACGACCTCTGGGATGATCTCGATCAGGTGGGGGGAGCGCCGGGCCACGACGGCTGGTGGAAGGGTCAGGGCGGATTGCGACTGGATTCGCGGCCCACGGAGACGGATCTGATCACGTTCCAGGGGGACGGGTTTGGCCTGCGCGGTGACGGCATGTTCTCGTCGATGGTACGCCCCCAATTCCAGGTGCCGCCGCCGGCCACGGGCTACGCGTCTGCCCGTCCGGGAAGTTGGGAGCAGGACGGCGGCAACGTCGTGGGGCGTTGGACGCACGAATTTTCGGACGATTCGGAACTCGCCACGCAGCTGTACTACGACCGATCGCGATTCGACACCCCCCTGGTGTCCGAGATCCGGAACACCTACGACCTGGACCTGCGCTACCGGTTTCTGCTGGCCGAGCGACAGGAGATCGTCGTGGGCGGGGGGATGCGGTCGAGTGACTCCCGTCTCGAGGACAGTCCGGAACTGGTCCTGACCCGGCATTCACGATCCGATCAGACCGGAAATTTATTCGCGCAGGACGAGATCACGCTGTTGCCCGACCGCCTGAAGGTGACGGTGGGATCGAAGGTGGAGCACAACGACTACACCGGTTTCGAGTTCGAGCCCGGGGGAAGGCTGACCTGGACGCCACTGGACCGGCACACGTTCTGGGGATCAGTTTCCCGGGCGGTCCGGGTACCCACCCAGATCGAGCACGACTCGCGGGTGAACCTGACGGTCCTGCCGGCGTCGCCTCCGGTTGTTCCCCTGCCGGCGATTGTCGCGCTCCAAGGCGATCCGTCATTCCGATCCGGGAACGTGGTGGCCTACGAGCTGGGGTACCGGGTGCAACCGGCCCCGGGCCTGTCGATCGACGCGGCCATGTTCATCAACCACTACGACGACCTGCGCGCCTCCCGGGGCTACGTCGATTTCAGCGCGGCACCGAACTACCTGCAGGGCATCGGCGTGATCGACAACGGCGCCTGGGGCAAAACCTACGGCTGGGAGTTGGCCGTTACGTGGCAGGCAGCGACCTGGTGGCGGCTGCATGCGCAGTACACGTTCCTCGAGGCCGATCTGGAAACGCGCCCGGACCCCCTGAGCCAGTTGCCAACCCTCAGGTCGTCGATCTCGAGCCCCAGCCATCAGGCCGGGCTGCGCTCCAACATGGTGCTCGTCCGCGACCTGGAACTGGACCTGTGGCTGCGGTACGTGGGCGAACTCGACAAGGCGGGAGCGAAGATCCCCGGACTCTCGATAGCGGGCTCTTCGATTCCGGACTACGCGACGCTGGACGTCCGGCTCGCGTGGCGTGCGCGCCCCAACCTCGAGTTGTCGGTGGTGGGGCAGAACCTGCTGGAGACCGCGCATCGCGAGTTCAATCCGACCTTCATTTCGACGCAGTTCTCGGAGGTGGGACGCACCGCGTACGGCCGGGTCACCTGGCATTTCTGACGGAACGTCCGGCGGGCGGTCAGGCGGCACGGTCCACGCCGAAGCGGTGCAGGACGTTGCGGAGGAGGGCGGCCCAACGCGGGTCGGCGTGCAGGGCCCAGCCCGCGCCGATGGTTCCGGCATTGAACACGACGCCGCCATCCCCGCGTTCCCACCAGATCATTTCGCCGCCCTGTTGGTTGGCGGGATGAATCGGTCGGAAGAAGTAATCGAAGGCCGCGCCGCCGTGCTGCCACGGGATCACGCCGTTCGCGAGGCGGCAGATGCCGGGGGGGTCGGACGGCATGACGGCCCCGGGCGGCACGGTCCCTTCGGCGAGAGCGGCAAGGGTGGACAACCGGACGTCGAATTCGTGTCCGTTGGCCATCGGCATGCGGCCCTCCCCGGCCCAACCGAAGCGATCCCCGGGCTTCAACCCGGTCTCCTCGGGTTCGTGAAAGACCGGGTGCCGGACCTCGTCCACGATCCAGGGACCGAAGTTGTTCGCGTTGCCCTGATTGTTCCAGCCGAGCGTTTCGAGTCCGATCAGCTTCCAGCCCGGGAATCCGCACTCGCGCATCAAGCCGCCGCGCCGTCCGTCGTGGCTATGCCAGGCCTCGCCGCGCTGGTCCGGGCGCATCTGGTCCCCGGGGGCGTCGACTTTGCGGCATTCCATGATCTGACCATCGGGACTGTAGCTGACCCGCCAGAAGAGGGAGTTCCCGCTGAGCACGATGACGCGTCCGCCCCGGCGCAGGAAGGCCTCGAGCCCCCGGTACATGGCGGTGGACCAATACTCGTTATGCCCATTGATGATCAGGACCCGATGGCGTCCGAGGCGGTCGGGGTCCCGGTCGAGATCCGAATCGGCGATCATCTCGTAGTCATAGCCCTCGCGCTCGAGCCAGGTCTGGGCGAAGCGATCCGCGCGGGCGAGATGGCTGTAATCCGTGGCCTCGCCGTAGCGCAGGTACGGACCCGCGGACGGCCAGGGAACGAGCCGACCGACCTGATAGGTACCCTGCCCCGAGGCGTGACCCCGATAAAAGGAGAAGGCCGGAGGGGCACCGGAGGCGTCGGGCAGGCCGCCCGTGCCGCAGATTTGGCGTGGTCCGGGCTGGGGCACTCCGAATGGGGACGCGTTGTAGGCCCGCCAGGTATTCGTCGCGGCGAGGAGCAGCACCCGCGCGGGACGGGCCCGGGGGGAGCGGCGCACGATGAACGTCGCGTGCCCAAGGAACTCCCGTCCGTCCCTGCGCCAGCGCAACCGGAGCACATGCAATCCCGATCTTGCGTCGGCGGGAACCCGCCACCGGCAGGTCGTGGTCCAGCGGCAGTCGTAGAGGTCATCGCTGGCCAGCCGCAATCCGTGGCCGCGCCCGGTGTCGTGCGCGGGGTCGTAGTCTGCGAAGCGCTGGACCGAGGCATCGAAGTTCGGCCCGCCGATCATCCAGGTGCCATGATTGATGATCCGACCGTGTCGTCGCCGCCCCGAGCCATCGCCGACGCGCTCGCCGCGTTCCTCGGCGAAGTCCCACGCGGCGAGAAGATCCCGTCCTCGTGCCACGGTACGTCCACGTCCCTGGTGCCGGCGCTGGATGGACTCCGGTGCGAGGGCCGACCGGTACAACGCCACCCCCGCCACGTCGCCGTCGAGCAACCGGGTCGTCGCGCCGGCTTCGCCCATGGCGCCGATCCGGATCGGGTGCGGCCCCGGCTTCAGGGGCCCGGCGAAGGCCCAACCGGCCACGCGCCGGCCATCGACCCAAATCTCCTTGTCCCGCCCATCCCAGCGCAACACGACGTGGTGCCAGACACCCTTCCGGACGGTGCCGGGCGCGGTCCGGTGCACCAGCGCCTCGTCCGGGGACGCGCCATCGCCGAGGTAGGCGCCGACATAGCCGTCCCGGCCGAGGCCCAAGGCCCAGCCATCCGAGGATTCCTTGTCCTCCTGACTGACCACTCCCATGAGGCGATCCACGCGCCACGGACGGACCCAGGCCTCGAGGGTCAACGCCTGCAATCCGTCCGGCAGCCCCCTGGCCACGTGCACGTAGGAGCCCGGATGAATCGGCTGAACGCCGGGCGCCAGCGATCCGAAATCGGCCAGGACCTGGTCCCCCGCGGGATCGTCGACCTCGAGGCCCAGCCGGCAGAGCGTGGCGGCCACGGGTTGATCCGCGCTGAGGCGAAACTCGACGACGTCTCCGGGCCGGGCGCTTTCCCGGTCAGCGTAGACATGAACACCGGGGACGGCCTGGGGAAGGTGCGGCGGGAGGCCGTGGCGCCGGGAGCCCGTCGGGCGGGCGTCCGCGGCCGGGAGTTCGATGCCGGAGGCCAGGAACCCGACGGCGGCGGCGCCGTGTTGGAGGAACGTCCGCCGGGTCGAGGGGGCCGGATTCATGGGATCGGGGCGTCGAAGACTTCGCGTCGGGGGCCGGCTGCGAAGGGGGGGCGTTCAACGACCGGCGTGGCGCAGGATGAACTCGACGATGGGGGTGGAATCGTCGAGTCCGTGCGGGTGATGTTTCCCGCCGGGCTTGGCGATGAGGGTGATGATGCCGCCGAGGTTGCGATAGCGTTCGGCGACAACCTTGGTGTTTTCCTCCCAGGGAACGACCTCGTCGGCATCGCCGTAGACGTGGAGCAACGGCACGCCCGCACGGGCCAGCGGAGTCAGGCTGTCGACGGGATTGCCGAGGTAGGCGAGGGCCTCGGCCTCGGACTTGAAGGCGTACTCCTGCAGCACCAGCTGCCAGTCCCGCGGGGAGCCCGGGCCCACGCCCTTGCCGCCCGGCCAGCTCTTGAAATCGCAGACCGGCGCGTCGCCGTAGATGCAGGACACCTTGTCCGGATTCGCGGAGGCCCAGTTGTAGCAGTAGAGCCCGCCACGACTCAGCCCGACCAGCGCCGGCTTCTTCCCGAGCCCGTACCGGGTGGTGAGTTCCGCGTACAGGGCGTTCCAGCGGGACACCGCCTTCGGACTTCCCAGCATGTCGGGCACGCTCAGGTACACGACGTGAAAGCCCTTGCCGAGGAGCGCGATGTCGGGATTGGGCTTATGTCCGAAGAACTCGCCATGCCACACCCACGGATGGCCCGGGGCCGGCTTGCGCGGCACGACGACCAGCACCGGACGCCCGCCCACCTCGAAATCGTAGCGATCAAAACCGTTCCACTCCGAACGACGTCCCGGGAACGGAGGGGCGAGCAGGGCCGCGATTTTCGCGCCGATCTCCTTCGCGGCGGCCTCGGCTTCCTCCACCGGTTTTCCCTTCGCCATGCCGGGGCGGAGGTGCCCGATGTCCGACAGCCAGGCATCGCGTCGCAGGCGGTGGCGTTGCTGAACCAGGGCCAGCACCTCCGCGGCCCTGGGATGCGAGGCCCGCAACGCGGAGGCGTGATCCGACTCGAGCAGGTCCGGCGCGGCGCCCAGTTCCCGGAGCACCTCGCGCGCGATCAGCCAATGGCCCTGCGTGGTGGGATGGACGCCGTCGCCGGCCAGCCGGAACTTCGGGTCCGCCTGGCGGCGCTCCGCGAGGAACCGTGCCATGGGTCCGTGAACGTCGATCACCATCCAGCCGGCCGCGCGCTGCTCGAGCAGCCAATTCGAATAGCGTTCCAGCACGCCGTCATATCCCTCGAACGGCTGTCGGTACTCGGGCAACCCGGCGGGAAGGACGCCCTTCCCCAGCGGCACCGGATCGAAGGGGGCCGACGTCAGATGGATCACCCGGGCCCCGGCGGCGGCGGCCTTTTCGCGCAGCTTGCGGATGCCCGCCTGGAACGCCGCCGCGCGCGCGTCGTCGTACGGGTGATAGATCCCGCAGTTCATGCCGTAACAGGCCACGACGAGATCCGGCCGGGCCTTGGCCAGCACCCGGTCCAGGCGCTCGTGGAGATCGGGGCGCGGGAACGCCCCCCCGGCATGCCCGGGCTCGGACAATCCCGACACCGTCTCGCTGGGCAGCCCGACATTGATGAACTCGACCGCGGGCTCCGGGTGCGCCGTACGCACCCAAGTCTCGACGAACTCCGTCCATTCGCCCGCGTAAGTGATGCTGTCGCCGAGGAAGACGACCCGTTTCACCTCGAGCAAGGCCCCCGCCAGGGGACCGGGCGCACCCGGCGAGGCCACGGAGGCCAGGACCAGAAGCAACGATACAAGCCGACCGCCGAGGATGCGGAGGTCGAAACCAAACCGAGCTGGGAAATGGGTCATGGACATGCGCGCGGGTTTCCCGGGGAGATACCCGAATCGGCGGCCCATGCCCAGAGCGGAACGTCCTGAGGCGCGGGGGCGAATGCCCCGGGGCGAGGGACGAAGTCGGGTGCGAGACCGCGTTGTGGGGCCGGCGATTGCCAAGTCGCGGGCTTCTGCGTTCCTTCGGCGCGCTTCGATTTCCACGTGACTCGGCCGTGGCGGGCCCCAACGCCCTGGGTCGTCGACCTAGCGCGACGCGACGCGCGGCGATTGCCGACGGGGGCGGATTCCCCGCGAGCGCTCGGGCCCGACCCGGATCGAACCCGGTCGGGGAGCGGGGCGCGTTTGGGCAGCGGGGTCGGAGCCGGCAGCGCGGTGCACACCGCCGATGCCGCCGGGAGAGTTCGGGGACGCGGCGGTGCCGCGGAGCAGTTCGGTGAGTCCGTCGATGGCCTGGCCCAGGTCGCCGGCGAGCTCGTCGAGTTCCCGGGAGGCCACGGAGTTCTCCCGGGCGCTTCCGACGGTTCCCTGGGTGACGGCATCGAGCCTGGAAAGCGCCTGACCGATCTGGCGGAGACTCTCCTTCTGATCCTCGGCGGTGCGCGCCACGCCTTCGACCCAGCCATCCACCTCGCGCGTGCGACGCACGATTTCGTCGAGGGACCGCGACACCTCGGCGGCCCTGGAGAGACCCGAATCCACGCTGGCCTTCGCGCCCTCGATGCCGGAGGAGGCGGCGTGGGCGGCCTCGGCACTGTGCCTGGAGAGTGCCCGCACCTCGTCGGCGACGACGGAGAAACCCTGCCCTGCCGCGCCGGCGCGCGCGGCCTCCACGGCGGCATTGAGGGCGAGGAGGTTGGTCTGGAGCGCG
The DNA here is from genome assembly GCA_964608505.1 of uncultured Verrucomicrobiota bacterium. Classification (GTDB taxonomy): domain Bacteria; phylum Verrucomicrobiota; class Verrucomicrobiia; order Limisphaerales; family CAIMTB01; genus CAIMTB01. The sequence continues at coordinate 22,643 of CAZSOV010000023.1, read as the reverse complement.
ATCTCGTCGATGGTCTGGTTGAGCTTCGCGATGTCGCGGCTCGTGCCCTGGATCTGTTCCATCGCGGTCCCCAGGTCCGCCGCGGACCGCTGCCCGGATTCCGCCGTGCGCCGGGCATTGCCAGCGAGGTCCCGGGCGGTTTCGGCGCCTCCGGCGGTGGTTGCCGCGGAACGCGCGAGTTCCTCGGCCGCGGCGCGAGTCTGCACCAGGGAGGACGCCTGTTCGCTGGCACCGTCGGCCAATTCCCGGCTGGAGGTGGCGACGGTCGCGGAGGCCTCGGCCACGCGCCGCGCCATCTGCGAGAGACGCCCGACCCACCCTTCGATGGCGGCCACCAGGGACCGGCTGGAGCGGGCGGCCAGCAACGAGACCAGGACGACCAGGACCGCCCCGGTCACCGACACCCAGCGTTGGAGCCGTCCCAGCGCGCGGGAGACGAGGTTGCGTTCCTCGTCGAAATCGACCTCGTTCAAGCCGGCCCCAATGACCCAGTTCCAGGGCTCGTAACTGGTCACGACGAGGGTTTCGCGTCGTTCGCGGGCGCCGCCGGATTCCGTCCAGACGCAGGATTCGGTGGCCACCGAACCTTCGCGACCTTCGCGCGCCTTTCGGATCAGGTCCTGGAACACGGGGCGACCCAAGGCGTCGCGAGCCTCCCAGACCCGTTCGCCATCCCGCCGTCCGTCGGGCGAGATCAGGTACCTGCCCTGCTCGTCCCCCGCGGCCCCCAGAACGAACATCCTGCCCGTGATTCCAACCTGCTGGGCGAGCACCGTCTGGCGCACGTCCGCGGCGATTTCGCGCAGGCTCGAGCCCACGAACAACATCCCCACCACCTTCCGATGTTCGGCGTCCCACAGGGGTTCGTAGAGGGTCGAGTACCAGTCGCTGACCACGAACGCGCGGCCCCGGTAGGATTCGCCGCGAAGAATCGCGGCCACCACGGGGTTCTCGGTGCCGTCCGGATTCCGCCGGGGGACGAAAGTTCCGATGGCCCGGGCGCCGTTGGTTCCGACCACGCTGGTGCAGACACGCAGCATGTCCCCGTCCTCGTTCATCCGCTGGAAGACCGTCGCCGGATCGCGGGTGAAGCGCCGGACGGCGTCGACGACCGGGGAGGTCTGGTTGGTAGCGCGGTTCTGCCCCAGCCAGGTCTTTCCCGCCATCATCCTGGGCAGCAGGACGGTGGTCCCGTCCTGGCTGAACTGGTTTACGGCCTCCCAGCGGACCCTTTCGTCGGCAAAGGAAACGGGGCCCAACTCGGACAGGAGCGCCCGGGTAAGCGCGAGGCCGTGTTGAAGCCGGCGATCGGTCCGCGCATCCGAACTGGCGCACACCGCGCGGAGAGTCCGGACCAGTCCGCGGGTCTGCTCCACGGCCTGTTTGAGGACGCGATCGCCCAACTGGTCGCGCAGCCGGGATTCCTGGGTGGTCACCACGGTCACGAGGACGACCGCGATCAGGGCCACCGGAACGGTGCTCAACAGGACGATACGGGTGCCGATGCGCATGACTCAAGCGGCCCGGCAGGCCGGGGGAACCTGTTCGCCCTTTGGATGTGCCGCGCCGGAACTGGCATCGGCAGGCCCCGGGAAAACTGAAACGCCCGGCGTCAGGGTCCGTCGCGACCCAGCCAGTCCCGCAGGGCCGACGCTTCCCACAATCCCTTCGCCAGCAACGCGTAGCCCTCGGTCAACGGATGGCTCGCGTCGGCATACAATTCCGAGGGCAGCGGCGCCGGAACGGCATGGGGGATGCTCTCGTCGGTCAGCCAGGCCGCCGCGGCGTCCTTCAGGCGACCGAACCGCTCGCGCCCGCCCGCTCCGACCATGTGCTCGTTGAACGGCCCCACCAGGACGAACACGTCGGCGCCCCGCTCCCGGAGCCTGCGCACGAGCCGTTGGAAGGCCGGCCATTGCAGCGAGGCTTTCGGGTCCACCCATTCGAACTCCACGGGCTTCCCGCCTCCCCCGTTCGTCCAGGAGCGATGGCGCGGACTCGCCGGTCCGCGCTCAGGATCCCGGGGATCGGCCTGCGGCACCACGAGCGTGATCTGGCGCAGCGGATTGAGGAACAGATTCGGGTAGCGGGGCGGGTCTCCGCCGTCGTCGGCGAGGGTCCACCCGACGATCCCCTTCTGGCCGAAGTACGCCGATTCGAGATGCCCGGCCCATTGGAGGAAGCCGACGTTCCGTTCGACGAGCGCGCCCAGGCGTTCGGACGCGTCGGCGCGGTAACACGGAATGCGCGGCGAGAACTGGGGCACGAGGCGGGCGTGGTTGAACGATTCCTCCTTCTCCGTGCTGAGGTCCGCCTTGGGACTGCTCATCCAGAGGAAATTGCATTGCACGATCACCCGGCGTCCGGCGAGGGCGCCGCCGTAGTCGGCCATCAGGCCTTCCAGGGCCAGCGGGAACATGCCATTCACGCCCGCATTGAGGAACCGGCGGGTCGTGCCGGCCTCGCGGTTCAGGAAATGCGACAGCGTGCCGTCCGGCTGCACGTATTCCCCCCACACCACCGAATCGCCCACCACCGCGACGGCCCGCGGATCCTCGATGCCCGCCAACCGCCGGGCATACAGCCAGTAATCGCGACTGAGCGCGTACGGGAGGCGGTAGTCCGGCCCGGTCTCGAAACGTTCGACGCGCGTCCAGATCCTCGGCACGAGCAGCGCGATCAGGACCAGGAGAAACACCGTGGCCAGCCATTCCCTCGGGCCCAACCGCATCTCGTTGACCCCGAAGACGGGCGGGGCCGGGGGGGGCGCGGGCGGCGGCAAAGCGGGATTCGGCGGCGGGTTCATGCGTTCAGGCCGTCCGTTCCGGGAGGCCGGCGGGCGGGCATGGGGAGGAATGGGATCGGGATGGCATCGCGGTGCTCAGAACTGAAAATAGATGAAGGCCCCGCCCCCCGACGAACAGAGGCACATGTAGACGACCATCGAGACGGCGAGGGCCACCCGGACGGGGCCGCGGGCGAGCCAGGCGCGGAAGCGCGATTCGTACAGGGCCTGGTAGGCCCACACGACGGCGACGAGGAGCATCATGAGCAGCGGCATCTGGGGGTTCCGCCAGGCGGACGTGAACACGCGCCGCAGGATGAGCCACGCGTCGGACAGGGATTCGGCCCGGAAGAACACCCAGGTCAGGGTGACGAAGAGGAAAACCCCGGCCTGTTTGAGCCACCGAGGGACCCGTTCGCGGTAGGTCCGCGAGCCTTCCAGTTCCCGCGTGATCAGGACCCCCAACCCGTGCAACGCCCCCCAGATGGCAAAGGTCCAGGCCGCGCCATGCCAGACGCCGGAAATCAGGAACGTCACGAACAGGTTCCGGTACGTGATCAGGGTCCCGCGCCGGTTGCCACCGAGCGGGATGTAGACGTAGTCCCGAAACCAGGACGACAACCCGATGTGCCACCGCGCCCAGAACTCGCCGAGGCCGGTGGCGAGATAGGGATTGTTGAAGTTCAGGATGAGGTCGAAGCCGAGCAGCTTGGCGACGCCGCGGGCCATGTCGGTGTACCCGCTGAAATCGAAGAAGATCTGCCACGCGAACGCCACGGTGCCCAGGAACAGCGCCGCGCCGTCGTGCGCCGCGGGATCGCCGTAGACGCGGTCCACGTAAATGGAGAGGTAGTTGGCGAGCGCGAGCTTCTTGAAGAGGCCGACCAGGAACAGCGAGGCGCCGTCCGTGAAGTTCCGCAGGCGCACCGCGGGGAACTGGCGGAACTGGGGGAGGAGATGGCGCGCCCGTTCGATGGGACCCGCCATCAGTTGGGGAAAGAAACAGACGAAGGTCGCGAACCGGAGGAAGTTCCGCTCCCGTTCGACGCGGCCGAGATAGAAGTCGATGGTGTAACTGAGGGATTGGAAGGTGAAGAACGAGATCCCCACAGGCAGGAGATACTCCCAGCCCAGCGGCATGAGCGTCGCGGGATCGGGCAGCCGCCAGGACCACCGCGCCCACGCGAGCACGGCATTGGCGTTCTCCACGACGAACCCGGCGTACTTGAAGAACAAGAGGAGGGCGAGGTTGTTGACGAGGCTGATCAGGAGCCAGATCCGGCGGCTTCCCAGCCACGCGCCCAACGCCATGAGCAGGACAAGGCCGCCCAGCAGCACGAGGGCGGGACGCAGGCTGGGCGGCCCCGCCGCCGCCGTCGCCAGGATGCCTGCCGTGCCCGCCGCCGAAACGACGAACGCCGTGCGCAACACGCGATCCCCGGTCCGCCATCCCCGGGCCAGCGACGCCGCGAACCCGGCCGAACCCGCCTCGCGCGGGCGCGAGTGGTCCATGAGCATCACCAGGCAGTAGTCGAGGACCGTCGAGTAGAAGACGAGGAACAGGTAGTAGGGATTCCACCAGCCGTAGAAGAAATAGGACGCAAGCGTGAGCCATGGCAGCCAGAGCCGGGTCTTTCGCAGCGCGAAATAGACCGGCAGCACCACCAGCAGGAACGCCAGGAACGGCCAGGTGTGGAACAGCATGCGCTAGGGCTTTGCCGGTGCCGTCATCCGCCGTGCCTCGTTCTCCGCGATCCGCCGCACGCAGCGGAACCCGCAGAAGTCCGTGGAGAAACAGGCGTCGCTGTCGCCCGTCGCCTCGCCCTTCCGAAACGAGACCCGACACTGCTCGGGGCTGGAGCGCCAGCTCCCTCCCCGGATCACCCGCTTCACGTCCCGGCCCGGGTTGGGCGGCCCCTGCGGATCCTCCGTCGGGCTGCTCGCGTAGTACTTCGCGTCGTACACGTCCTCGCACCACTCCGACACGTTTCCGTACAGGTCGTGGAGTCCCCAGCGGTTGGGCTTCTTCTGCCCGACGGGATGCGTCTTCTCGCCCGCGTTGCCGGCATGCCACGCGTACTGCTTCAGGCGGTCGGCACCACCGAACTCGTAGGCCCCGGTCGTCCCCGCCCGGGCCGCGTACTCCCACTCCGCCTCCGTCGGCAGCCGGTAACCGTTCGCCGCCGGGAGACAGTCCCAGTCGGAGGTCTTCTCGTCGTAACACGGCTGCAAGCCCTCCGCCAACGAACGCTCGTTGCAGTACTGCTTCGCGTCCCGCCACCGCAACCGCTCCACCGGTCCCTTGGGATTCTCCTGCCAGCGCGACGGATCGGGCAGTTGCACCCGGACGAACATCTCGTGGGTCACCTCGTGGCGGTCCATCAGGAAGCCCTGCACCCGCACCCGGTGCACCGGCGCCTCGTCCGGATTCCCGCGGTCCGAGCCCATGTCGAACTCCCCGCCCGGCAGGTACACCATCTCGATGCCCGAGCTCGTCACCACGCCGAACGGCTCGCGACCGGAGGCGGCCGGCGCGGTCGGCCCGGGCGTCCGTTCGGTCGTCGACGGAGGCTCGGACGGCCCGCAACCGGCGAGGATCAGGAGCAGTGCGGCGCCGCCGAGGAGCAGCCGGAGCCGGAGCCACGGAGCAGTGACGCCGTTCACTTCGACCTCCGGGGCCGGAACCACGCGGATTCCTTGTTGCTCGAGCCGTTCCTCGTCAACACGTGCACGTCCTTCTCGGTGGCCCGGGCCAGGTCGATCACGCCTTCGCGCTCGGCGGAGACGGCCTGGAGGTTCCAGCCCGGGGCATACACGCCGACGATCTCGCACGCGGATTGAAAGGTGCCCTTCTTGGTCGGGTCCCCCTTGCTGGCGGGGCCGAGGCTGAGGCTGACAAACCGGCTGTCGGGCGACCAATCGACGTGATAGGTCTCCTCGGTGGCGTGCTGGATGCGCAACCGCCACGGGCCCACCGCGGGGGTGGGGGCGTCGAGACTGATCGGGGCCAGGACGAGTTCGTGGTCACCGGAGCCCCAGGCGATCTGGCGCCCGTCGGGGCTGAGACACGGACGGCAGCCCGGGATGCCGAGATTGACGATGCGCGAGCCCTCGGCCTCGATCAGCAGGATGCCATGGTCGACGCCCATCCCGGCATGCACGGTCGCCACGATCCACTTCCCGTTCGGGGCGAAGCACGGGTTGTAAAGGTGATGCAACGCCGCCGAATTCGGGTGCGGGACGACCGCGCCGTCGGAGAGGCGATAGAAACTCATCCCCCGGGTGTAGTAATCGATGACGTTGAACTTCGGGTATTCCTGCGGCAGGAAACCGATCCGCTGGCCGTCCGGACTCCAGAACGGTTCCCGCGCGTGATCGACGAGCTTCCGGGGATGGCCGCCGTCGGCGTCCATCACCCACAAACTGCGCACCGCCTCCCGGCCCTCGCCGGTGTCCACCGAGTAGCAGATCCGCGTGCCGTCCGGCGACACCTGCGGGTAGTGCTCGTGCTGGTCCGGAGTGCGCGTGAGATTCACGGGCTCCGACCCGTCCGCGTTCATCACGAAGATCTCCCAGTTGCCGTCCACGTACGTCTCGTGGGCGATCTTGAACCCGGAGCCCTCGAGCTGTTTGCGCAGGGGTGATTCCGCGCCCGCCTCCGACGCGACGGCGGGAACCAGGAGAAAGGTTGCCAGGGCCAGGGCCCACCGGAGCTCGAAGAAACGCGGGGCAGCCGGGGGCGGGACCAGCATGGGGTTCATCCCGACGATGGTATTGGCCGACTCGCGGGCGTGTCGATGTCCGTCCCGGCGGGGCGGTTCAGCGTCTCCGCGTTTCCTTCCGGATCAGGGGCTTCAAAACCTTCCCCAGGACGTCGGCATGCCTCATGAATCCCAGATCGGTCGGATGGGACGCGTCCACGGTACCCTCGCCGTCGGCTCCCAGCAGGTCGGTGGCCGGGACGTAGTGCAACCCTTTGACGCCCTCGCGCCGGAGCGCGTCGTAGGCCTCGCGGAGGGCGCGGTGATTCTCGAGATTGTGGCGAAGCCGGCCCTCGAGCAGGAAGCCGTCCGGATAGAACCGGTCCTCGACCAGCACGATGGGCGTGGCGGGACGGGCCGCGCGCAGGCGGCGGACGAAGGGCGCGACGCGTTCGGTCACCTCCGCGGCCTTCATGTTCGGCAGGCAATCCAGCACGTAGACGCTCGGGTCCAGGTCCGCGAGCAGTTCGGCCAGCGCCGGTTCCATGCGCCCGCTTCCGGAGAACCCGAGGTTGAGGGTCGGAACCTGGAGCCGGCGCCCCAGGATGGCGACGTGCGTCATTCCCGGGCGGGACGCGCAGGCTCCGTGGGTGATCGACGTGCCATAGAACAGGATGGGCCTCCTCGACCCCTCGCCCCAGGGCGATCCCGGGGCCAGGGACGCGCCCGGCGGGACACCGAGTTCAAGCACGCTCGTCCCGTTGTAGAGCGGCAGGTAGAGCAGGTATTCGCGCCAACCCGCGGGCAGCCCACTCGCCAGCGACACGACATTCGTCTGCTGCCGCGGTTGCCCGACCGCCAGCCACCGCCATTCCCCCGACTCCAGGGCCACGTAGAGGTCCAGGCCGCTCACCCCGGTCGGCGGCATGTGCGGCATCCCCAGGTTGCCCGAGGTCAGCACCCAGCGCGCCCGGAGCGTCGCGGCATCCGTCCCGAACCGCACGGCGATGCCCGCGGAATGCCGACTCAACCCCCAGACCGAGTCCGGCACCTGGCCCTTCGCGCGATCCGGCAGGCGCGTCCAAGCCGTCCCCGCCGCGGGCCATCCCTGGCCGTCCACCGCCAGGTCACGCGCGTCGAACCAGCGCGTACCGTCCCCGTCCACCCGCACGACGCGTTCCGCGATCAGGGCCGCCGCGCCCGGCGCCGGAAGGGCCGCGCACCAACCGGAGATTGCGACGCCCAACGCCACCAGCCACCTCGGAATCGGGGGAACAAAGCGCATGTCCGGAAAGTACGGATCGAAGCCCGGCAGGAAAAGCCATGGATCAGGGGCGCGTGGAAGGGGGTACGACGGAATCGTGGCCGGACCACGCCATGCACGCCGCCACCAGGCACCGTCACACCGCCGGCGTGCGCGAACGCCGGATCTCCTCCAACCGGGTCTCGACGCGGCCCGCCAGCACCTCGGGCCGCTCCGAGGCGTCGAGCAACATCGTCCAGCAGGGCCGCCCGTCCGGTGACGGTCGCGGTCCCTCGTGCACGTAGCACCGGAAAACCGCCCTCGACTTTTCAAGCAGATGCACCCGCTCGAAATGGTTTGCCTGATCCCCGCGTCCCCGGATGCGCAGCACCGCCTTCGCCGGATCGAGATCCAGCACCACCAGAAGGTCCGGACGCGGGGCGAACGCCTCGTTCAGGACGCGCAATTCCTCGGGATCACGTCCCCGAATGCCCTGGTAGGCGATGGTCGAATAATAATACCGGTCCAGCAGCACCAACTGGCCCGCCGCCAGTGCCGGACGGATCAAGGTCGCCACGTGTTCCCGTCGATCCTGAAGGAACGCCTCCAGTTCCTGATCCGGCGACAGACGCCCCATCGCCGAGGTGGCCGTGGCCCGGATCCGCCGTCCCCAGGGGCCATCCGTCGGCTCCTTGCTTGTCACGACACCCCAGCCTCGCGCGGTCATGCCGTCCGCCACGCGTTGGATCAACGTCGATTTTCCGGTGCCATCGATGCCCTCGAAGGCGACCAGCAATCCCGGGTGTGGCAACGGAGCGTGCGTCATGAACCAAGCGTGCGGGCAGGCTCGGAGCCCGCACCCGCCGGGTCAAGCCCGCGGGAGAGCCCGGTTCCGTCGCGCCCCCTCCCGGCCTCCCGGCCTCCCGGATTGCCTCCCGGCCTTCCGCGAATCCATGCTTGTCCCGGAATCCCCGCCCATGATCGCCACCCGCGCCCTCCTCCTGACCGCCGGCCTGCTGTTCGTCCTGTTCCCGGCGTCCGCCCGCGCCGCCGAGGCTCCGCCGCCCCGGAAGCGCTCGGACGTGGAAGCCATCCTGAAGGCGGCCCCCGTCTCCCCGGCCCCGGCGCGCGCGCTCAAGGTGTTGCTGGTCGCGGGGCCGAAGGATCACGGACCGGGCGAGCACGATTACCCGCTCTGGCAGAAGCAATGGGCCCCGTTGCTGGCGAAGGCCCCCGGCGTGACGGTCGCCACCGCGTTTCCCTGGCCGACCGCGGCGCAATGGGAGGGGGTCGATCTGGCCGTGTTCTACCTCAAGACCCGGTGGGACGCCGCCCAGCTTGAGGACATCCGGAAATTCCAGGCCCGCGGCGGAGGGCTGGTGACGATCCATTGGGCCATCGGCTGCGACCAGGACTGGCACCGGCACGCGGGACATTTCGGATTGTCGTACCGGTCGGCGTCGTACCGGCACGGCGGCGTGGACCTCGCGCTCGCCCTGCCCGATCATCCCGTCGCCCTCGGACTGCCGAAGGTCATGCGGTTCGTGGACGAACCCTACTGGCCGTTCATCGGCGATCCGCGCAAGGTCCGGGTCCTCGCGACGTCCGACGAGAAGATCCATCGCGGGGACGACCGGCGGAACAACCCCGGCGACGAAACCGTCGAGACCGTCCCGGTTTTCTGGACCTACGAACCCGAGGGCACGCCGGCGCGCGTCTTCGTGTCGATCTTCGGCCACTACACGTGGACCTTCGACGACCCGTACTTCCGGCTGCTGCTGCTGCGCGGGATGGCATGGGCGGCGAAGGACCACACGTATCGGTTCGACCCGCTGGCCATCGACGGCGTCCGGCTCGACTAGCTTGCCGGAATCCTGGGCTTGCTCGTAGAGTCGCCGTCCCAAACGAGCTAAACGACCAGACCCGCAGCCCAACCTCCTCCCCATGTCCCAGCCCGTCCAAGCCTTCGTCGTCGATTCCCTTCCCGTGCGCGTGTACGCCAACCAGGAGGACATGTCGGAAGCCGTCGCGGCGGAGGTCCGGGAATACCTGAGCGGGGTTCTGGCCCGTCAGGAGAGTGCGGCCGCGATTCTGGCGACGGGCAATTCCCAGATCCGTTTCCTTGCCCGCCTCGTCAGTCTTGGCGGCGTCGACTGGTCCAGGGTCACCCTGTTCCACATGGACGAGTACCTGGGCATCGGCGCGGATCACAAGGCCAGCTTCCGGAAGTACATGAAGGAACGCGTGGAATCCCTCGTCCGCCCGCGGGCCTTCCATTATCTCGGAGGCGACGCCGACCAGCCGCTCGACGAGATCGCGCGGTACACGGCGCTCCTCGAAGCCCAGCCCATCGATCTCTGCTGCCTGGGGATCGGCGAGAATGGACACATCGCCTTCAACGACCCGCCGGTCGCGCGGTTCGACGACCCGCACCGGGTCAAGCTCGTGAAGCTCGACGACGCCTGCAAGATGCAGCAGGTGAAGGAAGGCCATTTCGCGTCGCTGGAAACGGTCCCCCCCTACGCCATCACCCTGACCGTCCCGGCGCTGTGCGTGGCGAGGAAGATGATGTGCGTCGCCCCGGAGACCCGCAAAGCCCAGGCCGTGCGCGACGCCCTCAAGGGCCCCGTCTCGACCGCCTGCCCGGCGTCCTACCTCCGCACCCAGCCCCAGTGCACGCTGTTCCTGGATCGGGACTCGGCTGCCCTGCTTTGAATTTCGAGCCGCTGGACGGCACCGCGACGCTCCGCTCGCGGCAGCCGCCGGTTTTCCCCGCCTGCCGGGGCTCGTGGCGGAGCGCCCGTGCTCCTGGCCGTCACGGTTTGGCGACGTGGACGACGAACGGCACCTCGACGCTCGGCTGGGTGGCCACCGAGCTGTCCAGTGTCACCCGACCGGCCAGGCTCTGGGCCGGAGGGTTCGACAGTTTCGCCCTCAGTTCGTAGGCGGCACCATTCTCCTGGCGCGTGAGCTCCAGTTCGAGAGCGGGCACCGTGCTCCTTGGATTCCCGAGTTCGAAGCGCCGGCCATCCACCGCCCGGATCGTGACCCGGCGGGTGACGATGGCGTCCGCGAGCGGCGCCTTCAGCTTCGCGGGCTCGGGAAGGTCCCAGTAGATCGCCTCAGGAGTGAGTGCAAGGTCGCCCAAGACCTGTCCATAGACGTAGATCATGGTCACCGGCGAGTTGGTCTGGGCGACGTCGTAGACCTGGACGTATTCGCTGAACCGGCGGGGCTGGCCATCGGAGCGAACCTCGATGCGGACGCCCGCGTTGGTCCTGTCCCCGGCCGGTCCCGGTTCGAGGGCCGCGGTGATCCAGGGCTTGGACGGCTCGAGTTTGCGGATCCGGAGCGGCTTGCCGTCCGTGCGGGTCAGCGCGACCAGGAAGTTCGTGGGCCTGCCGTCCCGCGCCAGAAGCGGCGACACCATCATCGGGATGGCCTCGTAAAGCGGCGTGTAATCGGCCCGGATGACGAGCCGGACCTCGGGGGAAGCTGGGTCGTTCGAAAGCACGGTGATGTGCTTCTCGAGCATGGCCCGGGTCTTCCCCAGGTTGAACGTGAAGCCCAGTTCCCCGGTTTCGCCGGGGACGAGCGTGTCGGGCTTCAGACTCGCGACGGTGCAGCCGCAGGAGGATTCCGGCGGCTTGATTCGCAGGACGCCGTCGCCCTCGTTCCAGTAGCGGAACGTGCCGGTCACCGTCTCGACCTGACCCGTCTTCCCGAAGTCATAGACCAGTCGGTCGAACTGGATCTTCGGGGCGTCCTCCGCGAAGGCGGCGAACAGGGCCCCGGCCCAGACCACCGCGGCTCTCCATGTCGTTTTCATCGTGATCGCTTTCCTTTGGATTCGGTTAAATGGAACGGCCTGCCTGCCCCGCCTCGACCGAAACCCGACCGAGGGGGGCGGAATTGACTTCCGCCCGTCCCCGATCGGGTTTGGTGCGTAGCGAGTCTTCCCATCGACTACTCCTGGACCAATTTCACACGGTACAGGAGATGGGTCAGGTGGTTGACCGGCTGAAACTTGGATGCACTCACGCCCGTGGCCACGACCTCGCCCTCGACGTCGGTCCATCCGGCGTCGCGGTCGGGCTTGGATTGCAGGACGTAGATGCTGCCCGGGATGCTCGACCAGGACACGCTGACGTTCCCGGCCTGGAGCCTCACGGCGGTGATGCGGACGGTCGGGTCGACCGGCCCGAAACAATCAGCGCTCGCGCTGACGAACCGTCCGTCGCAGATCTCCTGTCCGCGGACGGTGACGGTGTTGTTGGACGGATCGAGTCCGGCGAGGACGGTGAAGCTCCCGCTGAAGGCCTTCGTCTCGCCGGCCCCGAGCTCGATGGGACCGAACACCGGCCCGCTGCCGGACGGCTGGGTGGCGGAGACCAGGACATTGGTCAGGACGACGTCGCCGCCGTTGCTGATGGTGCCCGAGTATTGGAAGGTGCCGCCCACCGACACCGGGGAGGTCGGGCAGGTCACCTGGATGGCCAGGCGCGGGGAGGACACGAGCGGACAGACGACGGTGGACGTCGCGGTCACCGATTCGGTCGTGCACCGACTTTGACCGCGCGCGGTGAGGGTATCGACCGTTTCGCAGCAGCACGGGGCGGCACGGTAGCTTCCGGAGAAGTCCCGCGATTCGCCGGGTGCCAGGGTGATCGGGCCGATGACCTCCGTGCCGGGGGCCGGCTTGCTGTTGACGACGAAGACGTCGCGGAGGGTGACGTCACCCGTGTTGGCGACCGTGCCGGTGAAGGTGAACAGTTCGCCCTTGAGGACGGGCTGGGTCGGGCAGTGCTTCGTCACGGCCAGGCGGGGCGTGGTCACGATGGCACAGGGAACCAGGGCGGCATCGGTGACCTCGGCGTAGGTGCAGACGTTCAAGCCGCGCGCGGTCACCGTGTCCGGGCCGCAGAAATCCGCGGGCATGATGTACTCGCCGGAATAGTGGAGGCTCTCGCCAGGGGCGAGGGCGACGGGTCCGAGCAGCGGGGTCGGGCCCATCAGGTTGTTGACGACGGTCACGTCGATCAACGTGATGTTGCCGGCATTGCTGACGGTGCCCTTGAACTCCATCCGTTCGCCCGGTTTCACGGGCAGGGAGGGACAAACCTTGGTCACGACGATCTTCGCGGTTCCGGTGACCGTGCAGGTCGCCGTGAACGAATCGGTGACGGCGGGTCCGGGACAGATCGGAGCCGCGCTCGCCCGGACGGTGCTCGTGGTGATGCAGCAGTCCAGCGGCACCTGGTAGGTACCGGAGAAGGTCGCGGTGGCGCCCGGCGCCAGGGTCGGGGCGGTGAAGACCACCGTCCCGGCGGACGGACGGCTGCTGACGACCACGACGTTGGTCAGGGTGACATTGCCCGTGTTGACCACGCTCCCGGTGTACTTCAGGAGGGAACCCGGTTCCAGGGAGGTGACCGGACACGCCTGGGTCACGCGGATGCCCGGCACGGTCGCGAGCGGGCAGGTGGCCGACGTGCTGGCCGTGACCCGGGTGCCCGAGCAGGGCTCGAAGCCGGCCCCGAGGAGGGTCGAGGTCAGGGAACAGCCGGCGTTGGCCGGGACCGGGAAGCTGGCGGTGAAGGCGGCGATGGCTCCGGGGGCCAGGGAGGCCACCGAGAAGACGGGCACCGCGCCGCTGCGGTCATTCGTCACGGTCACGTTGGTGAGGGTGATGTTCCCCGTGTTCCGGACGCTGCCGTTGTAGGTGAGAATGCCGCCAAGGACGGGCGGGATCGCCGGGCAGTCCTGGGTGACGACGAGTTTCGGGGCCGTGAGGAGCGGGCACGTGGCGGAGGCGTTGGCGCTGACGCTGACGGCGGTGCAGGCATCGCTGCCGGTGGCGACCACGGTGCCGGACACGGCGCACGCGTCGGAGGGCGACAGGAAGGTCGCACTGAAACCGGCGGATTCACCGGGAGCCAGGGAGGCCCGGCGGAGAACGACGCCGGGGTCGGCCTGGCCATGGACGACGGTCACGTCATTCAGGGTGACGTTGCCGGCATTCCGCACGAATCCCGTGTAGGTGATGGGAGCGCCGGTCATCGAGGGCGTCGCCGGACAGACCAGCGTGACCGCGATCCGCGGGACGGTGAGGACGGGACAGGAGGTGGTGACGGTGTTCGTGACCGAGGTGGCGAGGCACTTGTCGCGGCCGGTCGCGGTGAGCGTATCGGTGACCGAACACGCGTCCAGCGGGGCCGTGTAACTGGCCGTGAAGTTGGTGACCGCACCGGGGGCGAGGCTGATCGGTCCGACGAGGCGGGTGTTGGCGGCCGGGCGGCTGTTGTAGACGAACACGTCCGTCAAAGTGACGTTGCCCGTGTTCATCACCGTACCCGTGAACACCAGCGAGCCGCCTTCCGTGACCGGCGTGACCGGACAGTTCTTGGTGACGGCGATCCTCGGCGCGACCACCAGCGGGCACGTCGTGGTGACGCCACCCTGGACGACCAGGCCGTTGCAGCGGCCCTGGCCGCTGGCGGACAGGGTCGAGGACACCGAACACGCATCCGGGGCCGAGAGGACGTTGTGATCGAAGCTGGCCGAGGCTCCGGGGGCGAGGGTGGCGAGGGAGAAGACCACGGTATTGGGCGCCGGGTGGCTGCTGACGACCACAATGTTGGTCAGCGTCACGTTGCCGGGGTTGGCCACGCTGGCGGTGTAGGTCACCGACTCTCCCGGACCGGAGGGTCCCGTCGGGCAGGTCTGGGTGATGACGATGCGCGGCAGCGTCGCCAGCGGGCAGTCGAGGGTCGCCGTCGCGACGACCGGGGTGCCCCCGCAGTTCTCGCTCGCGGTCGCGCTGACCGAGGTGACCACGGAGCAGGCGTCCGTGGCGGGCACCGTGTAGCTGCCGCCGAAATTCGCCGCGGCGCCGGCATTGAGCACGGCGGCCGTGAAGACGATGGCGCCGGTTCCCGGGGCGTCCCGCCGGACCACGACGTTGGTCAGCGTGATGTTGCCGGTATTGCGCACGGTGCCGGTGAAGGCCAGGACGCCGCCCAGGGGCGTCGGGCCGACGGGACAGGCGAGGGTGACGGCCAGGTTCGGAGCGCCCTGCACAAGGCAGGTGGCCGGGGCGGTGGACGTGATCCGGGCGCCGTTGCAGGCGTTGTTCGCGCTGGCGGTGAGGGTGGAGGTGATGGTGCACGCGCTGCCGCCGGGCACCGCGTAGCTGCCGGTGAAGTTCTCGACGCCGCCGGGCGCGAGCATCGTCACGCGGAAGACCGTCGCCGAGCCGGTGCGGTCGCTGGTCACCACGACGTTCGTCAGGGTGACGTCACCGGCGTTGCGGACGGTTCCGGTATACGAGAGGACGCCCCCCAGGCCGGGCGGGGAGGTGGGGCAGTCTTGCGTCACCACGAGGCGCGGGGTGGTCACCAGCGGACAGGTCGCCGACGTGCTGGCGGTCACGGGAGCCGAGCTGCAGGCATCGGTTCCGGAGACTTGAACGGTCCCGGTGAACGAGCAGGTGTCGACGGGGGCGTTGAACGTCGCCGTGAAACCCGCGGAGGCGCCGGGCGCAAGAGTCGGGAGATTGAGCACGACGGGGTTCGGCAAGGCCAGGTCCCCGCGCACGACGACGTCGATCAGTGCGACGTTGCCGGAGTTTCGCACGGTGCCGGTGTAGGTGATCGGGCCGCCGCCGGCGGAGATCGTCGCCGGACACGCCAGCACGACGGCAAGGGCCGGCGCGGTGACCACGTGGCAGGTGAAGGTGGCGGAGTCGGAGGCGGGGACCGCCGTGCAGGCGTCCGTCGCCGAGGCTCCGACCGTCGTGGGAATGGCGCACGCAGCCGCGGGGGCGGTGAGGGTGGCCGAAAAGTTGGCGGAGGCTCCCGGGGCGAGGGTCGCCACCGTGAAAATCCGGGTGTTGGCGCCGGGGCGGTCGCTGACCACCACGATGTTGTTCAGCGTGACATCCCCCGTATTCCGCACGGTGCCCGTGTAGACGAGGGTCCCGCCGGGCAGCACCGGCGTGGTCGGACACGCGGCGGTGACGGCGATCCGCGGCGTCGTCAGAATGGGGCAGGTGGCCGTGGCCGAGTCGGCGACGGGACTGCCGCAGAGGGAGGACGCCCTGACGTCGAGGGTGTCCGCCACGGAACAGTTGGTCGGCGCGAGGTAACTGCCGGTGAAGGTGGCCGAGGTGCCGGGCGCGAGGGTTGCCAGGGTGAACACCGGGGTGCCACCCGCGGGGCGGCTGTTGAGCACCACGATGTTGGTCAGGGTGACGTTACCCGAATTGCTCACGCTTCCCGAAAACACGAACGACTGGCCCGGACTCACCGGGGTCACGGGACAGAATTTGGCGATCTTGATGCCCGGGTTGAGGACGTTCGAGCAGGTGACGTTCACCGAACTCG
Source organism: uncultured Verrucomicrobiota bacterium (assembly GCA_964608505.1). Taxonomy (GTDB): domain Bacteria; phylum Verrucomicrobiota; class Verrucomicrobiia; order Limisphaerales; family CAIMTB01; genus CAIMTB01. The sequence continues at coordinate 6,530 of CAZSOV010000023.1, read as the reverse complement.
TCACCACGACGGGACTCAGGACATCGTCGGTGGCCCGTGCCGTCAGCGCGGCGGTGGCGGGCGCGCAGGGATTGAGTGGAATCCAGCCACCGTTGAACGGCGCGCTCTGCCCCGGGGTCAGCCGGGGAATGACCACCACGCCGATGGGACGTCCGTCCACGGTGTTGGTCACGGTGATTCCGACCAGGGCGATGTTTCCGCAGTTGCGGACCGTGCCCGCGAACGTGATCAGTCCGTTCTCGCCCACGCCCCCCACGCAGGTGGCCTCGATCCGGAGGCACGGCTGCTTGATTTCCGTGTTCACCCCCTGGTTGGCGCCGCCCTGGCTGTTGGTGTCGTTCTGGTGGATCACCCCGGTATCCGTCGCCGTGGCGCGAACCGTGCCGTCGGCCTGGAGGTCCTGGGCGCGGACCACGTAGCTGACCACGTCCGGGTAATAGTCCGATTCGCCGCTGTGCAACTCGGTCCGGCGCAATGCGACGGGATGGGATGCCCCGTCCGGCGTGACCACGAACGCCTGGATTTCACTGGCGTCGCAGACGAGCGGCCCCGTGCCCGTCCCATTCAGCACCGTGACGCTGTAGCGCAGGGTGTCCCCGATGTGGACGTCTCCGGCATCCGTGAAGAGCAGGATGCCCAATCCGCTGCCGGTGCAGCCCGGGGGCCGCTGGGCCGCGTGGGTGGTCGTCGCGGCGACAAGAAACAGGACCATTCCCGTCAGCATCGCCATGGCAGCCGCGAAGGCTCGGGCCGAAGGCCGGCCTCTGGCGGCGGACTGGATGGGGTCTCCGATGGAAGTTCGATTCATGAAAGTGTCTCCTCTGCTTGACTCGCGATTGAACCTTGTGACCGATGGACGGACGGATTGCTCCGGCTTCGACCGGCACACTGTGCAGGAAACGCGGGCGTTCCGTCTTTGGGGTGTTCACCCCAACCGCGTGGGAGCCGCGGCAACGTCCGCCCGGGAGGGGATGGAGGAGGACGCCGAGCGCTTGCGGCGCATCCGGCGTCGAGGCATCGACACGCCGGAGCGACGGGACGTCGAGGCGTCTGACGCCCCTCGAGGGAAGGGGCTATCGGTCCGGGAAACCAGGCAGCCCGGACGGGGATGAGGATGGGGGCGGGGGCGACACCGGGACTGGTGTCCACCCGTACTCAACGCTCGCCGCGAAGGCCGGGAGCCCGCGCGGATCAGCAGCGCGGATCAGCAGCGCAGATCGCGGTCGAGGCCATGGACCGCCTTGCGCACGCCGGCGTCGGTCTCCATGCGATCCGTGACCGCACGGCAGGCGTGGAGCACGGTGCCGTGATCACGTCCGCCGAAGGCATCGCCGATGCTGGCGAGGGAGGATTCGGTGAGGGTCCGGGCGAGGTACATCGCGACCTGCCGGGGGAAGGCGATGTGATCGGGACGCCGCCGTCCGAGGATGTCGGCCACGCGGAGGTCGTAGTGGTCGGCGACGCGTTTGATGATGAGATCGATGGTGAGACTGGAACGGCCCTCCTCGCTGAGCACGTCGCGGAGCAATTCGCGGGCGCGGTCCACGGTGGTGCCCTGCCCGGTGAGACGGGAATAGCTGACCACCCGGGTCAGCGCCCCCTCGAGCCGGCGCACATTGGTCCGGATCCGTTCGGCCAGGAACTGCGCGACGTCGGGGGCGAGGTGGAAGGACATCTGCTCGGCCTTCTTGCGCAGGATGGCGAGCCGGGTCTCGATGTCGGGCGGCTGAAGATCCGAGACCAGGCCCCACTCGAAGCGGGAAATCAGGCGTTGTTCGAGGCCCTGGATTTCGCTGGCGGGACGATCGCAGGTCAGGACGATCTGGCGCCGGGCCTCGTGCAGGGCGTTGAAGGTGTGGAAAAACTCCTCCTGGATCCGTTCCTTGCCGGCCAGGAACTGGATGTCGTCGATCAACAGGACGTCCGTCTCGCGGAACTTGCGGCGGAAGCGGACCAACCGGTTGTTCTGGAGGGCGTCGATGAACTCGTTGGTGAACCGTTCGGTGGAGACGTAGGCCACCTTGGCCTGGCGCCGCTGGGAGCAGACATGCTGCCCGATGGCATGCAGCAGGTGCGTCTTGCCGAGGCCGACCCCGCCGATCAGGAACAACGGATTGTAGGCGCGCCCGGGGCTCTGGGCGACGGCCAGCGCCGAGGCATGCGCGAAGTTGTTGTTCCCCACGACGAAGGTATCGAAGGTGTTCTTGGGATCGAAAAGCGACCCATCGGGCAGTGCCTCCAAGGTTTCGACCTCCCGCGTGGCCGGCGCGGTTTCCGGGACCGTCCGGGCCGCGGACGCGGGCGTGCCCGGGCGACGGGCCGCCGGTTCCTGAGGCACGAAGGAGATCCGGATTTCCCGTCCCGCGGCAACCTGGAGGGCGTTCTGGATGATGTCGCTGTAGTTCTCGCCGAGCCAGACGCCGGAGAAATCATTGGCCACCCCGAGCGTCAATTGGTCCTCCGCCAGGACCAAGGGCTGGATGGGGGCGAACCAGAGACGGAAGACCTCGGGATTCAGGACCGAGCGGAGCGACGCCAACGCTGCCGACCAGAGCGTCTGGGCTGAGGATTCCATGAGTTGCACGGGGGGATTGGGAGCGTCAAATGCCAACTTATTCACCTGACCGCAGTTGCACGGTCGTCACCCGGCGTTTTTCGGCCCCCCGCACGGGAAAGCATCCCTGGAAAACCTCCCGGAACCATGGCCTGTCCTCGCCCGATCCGATGGAGCAAAATAAATCCAAGCTGCTGGAACAAAGCCATTTAGAAATCATCTTTAACATGCCGGTGGATGGAGACGGGACCCGGGCCGACGAACGGCACCCATGGGGGCGGAGCGGGAGTTTTTTAGGAGCGTGACGAACTTCGCGCGAGGCAAATGTATTAAGTGTTGTGCACCGGTTGTTCACATCGCCATCCAAGGTCGGAAACCTGCGGGTTTTACGTACCCGGAGACGAAAAAGGCGCCCCTCGGACGGAGCGCCCGTAAACAACCTGGGCTCCCGTTCAACAATCGTAGTAGAGAAGGAATTCATGGGGATGGGGGCGTAACCGCACGGCGTCGCTTTCCTTTCGCTTCTGTTCCACCCACGTCTCGAGGAAATCGCGCCCGAACACGTCGCCTTCGAGCAGGAATCCGTGATCCTCCTGCAAGTGCCCCAGGGCCTCGTCGAGGCTCCCCGGCATCCTCGGAGACGCCGTGCGTTCTTCCGCCGGCGGATCGGATCGCTCCCGGTCCAACGGCTTGCCGGGATCGATCCGGTTCCGGACGCCGTCCAGACCTGCCATGAGCAAAGCCGCGAAGCAGAGATAGGGGTTGGCCGCGGAGTCCGGCGGGCGATACTCGACCCGCCTGGCCTTCGGGTTGTCGCTGGAAGTGGGGATGCGGATGGCTGCGGAGCGGTGGCGGGCGGAATAGCCGAGGCTCAGGGGCGCCTCCGAGCCGGGCACGAGCCGCCGGTAACTGTTCACCGTCGGATTGCAGATCGCCGCCAGCGCCCGGGCGTGTTGGAGAAGCCCGCCGATGTAATGCAGCGCCACGGTTGAGAGGCCGGCGTATTCCGACCCCGAAAACAACGGCTTGCCCTTCTTCCACAAGGACATGTGCGTGGGCATGCCCGATCCGTGGTCCCCGAACAACGGCTTCGGCATGAAGGTCGCGGTCTTCCCGTGCTTCCGGGCCACGTTCCTGATGACGTACTTGGACAGCATCATCGTGTCCGCGGTCTTCACCAGGGTGTCGCCGCGAAAACCGATCTCCCCCTGCCCCGCGGTCGCCCCGCCGTGATGCTGACGTTCCACCCGGATTCCCAATTGCTCCATCACCAGGACCATTTCCGTCCGCAAATCCTGCTGCGTGTCCACCGGGGCCACCGGGAATCTCCCCTCCCCGTGCCGGATCTTGCACCCGAGATTCGGCATTTCGTCCCGCCCCGTGTTCCAAACCGCCTCCTCCGAATCCACCGAGTAGAAACACCCGTTGTTCCGCGATTCGTACCGGACGTCATCGAACAGGAAGAAGCCCGCCTCCGGCCCGAATACCGCGCCATCGGCAAGCCCCGATCCGGCCAGGTGCTGCTCGGCGCGTTGGGCAATGCCCCGCGGGTCGCGCGCATGGGCCTGCCGGGTCCCCGTCGCCGCGAGGGTGCAGGTCAACGACAGGGTCGGCACCGCGCAAAACGGATCGATGAACGCCGTGGCGGGGTCCGGAATTGCCAAGAGGTCGCCGACCTCGACCGATTTCCACCCCCGGATCGAGGACCCGTGCACCTCGAACCCGTGCCCGAACGCCTCCGCCGTGAGTTCCCCGGTCGGCACGCCGAAGTGCTGCATGCCCCCGAAGGTGTCGACGAACTTGAGGTCGACCATGCGCGCCCCGGCCTTTCGCGCCAGCTCCAGAACCTGATTGGGGGTGCTCATGGGTTGACGGGACGACGGTGGGGCCGATGGGTGGGTCGTGGATTGGGCTTTGCACCGCGCGACGCCTTCGGCCGCCCGACCCACACCCCGCCCCGATCCCCGGCGCCCCGCTCAGCGCCAGCGCAGGCAAGCACCGGCCTCGTCCCGAATACCATCGCGCGTAAGCAGGAGCATCCTAGAAACCGACCCGGCACTGTAAAGCGACCCCTCTGAAAAAGTGCGCGCGGCCATTGTTCACTTGACTTCAACACCCCGGCGGCGCGCCCGCATTCATGCCCCGGACCAGCCCCGCAGGTAGGCCAAAACAAGGTCGGGCAGGTCGTTGCTGTACCCGCCTTCGAGGATGCCGAACACCGGCACTCCGAGCTTCCGGATCTCCTTCCCCAGCCAGTGAAAATCCTCCGCCTCCAGCGTCTCGTGCGCGATCGGGTCCCGCGCGTAGGCGTCGAATCCCGCCGACACCCCCACCAGCTCCGGTTTCCCCGCCATCAACCGCTCCAGGGCCCGGCTCAGCGTCTTCCGGTATTCCATCCGCGGAAACTGCGGCGCCACCGGATGATTGAAGCAGTTGTCCGCCACGTCCGCCGTTCCCGTGCCCGGATAGCACGGATGCTGGTGCACCGACGCGAAGTAGGCCCCCTTGTGCCCGGCCAGCACCGCCTCCGTGCCGTTGCCGTGGTGCACGTCGAAATCGAACACCCCCACCCGGCGCACCCCGGAATCCAGCGCCTCCAGCGCCGCGATCGCCATCGTGCTGAAATAACAGAACCCCATCGCCCGCGTCCGCGTCGCGTGATGCCCCGGCGGCCGCAACACGCTGAACGCCGGCTGCCCCCGCCGCGCCGCCGCCATCGCCTCCAGCGCGCCCCCCACGCCCCGCAGCGCGTGATCCATGATCCCCCGGTGTGCGGGCGTGTCCCCGTCGAAGTCCTCCACCGCCTCCGACACCCGCCGCACATGGTCGACCGTGTGCGCCCGCAGGAGCGCTCCCGGCTCCACCTTCGCCGGCGCCCCCCACGTCAGCCTCAGCTCCGTCTGGGATCGCAGCCGCGCCAGCGTCCTCGTGATCCGCTCGGGCCGCTCCGGGTGGCCCGGCGAATGATACGCGGCGCAGCGCTCGTCGGTGATGATCAGCATGGGCCCGATGCAAGCAAACCCCGCCCGGATCGACAACGTTCCGTCCGCGAACTAATTAGCAAACTTGGTGTTGACCCAGTTTCACAAACAGCGGAACTTATGGTCGTTCGCGGGACGAATGCCATGCCCCGACGACGCCCAACGCCCCCACCGGACCCCTATGAGTTCCTCGTTCGACCTCAAGAACCACGAAATCACGGTCGCCAGCATCGGTCGCAACCTTCCCGCCGCCCGCCTGTACGAGGAAGCCATCCGGTTCGACCGCGACGGCAGCATCGCGGAGAACGGGGCGCTCGTCGCGTATTCCGGCTCGAAGACGGGGCGTTCCCCGAAGGACAAGCACATCGTCAAATCGGCCCAGAGCGAGCAGGACATCTGGTGGGGTTCGGTCAACATTCCCATCGAACAACGCAGCTTCGACATCAACCGCCGCCGGGCGAAGGACTACCTCAACACGCGGGAACGGTTGTACTGCTTCGACGGTTTCGCCGGCTGGGATCTCGAGCACCGCAAGAAGATCCGCGTCATCTGCGCCCGCCCGTACCACGCGCTGTTCATGGCCAACATGCTCATCCGCCCCACGCGCGATGAACTCGCCCACTTCGGGGAACCGGATTACGTCATCTACAACGCCGGCCAGTTTCCCGCCAATCCGCACACCACAGGCATGACGTCCCGCACCAGCATCGACCTGTGCTTCGAGGCCCGCGAGATGGTGATCCTCGGCACCGAATACGCCGGCGAAATGAAGAAGGGCGTCTTCACCATCATGAACTACGTCATGCCCAAGCAGGGCATCCTCTCGATGCACTGCTCGGCCACGGCCGACCGCCAGACGCACCGCTCCTCCCTCCTCTTCGGCCTCTCCGGCACCGGCAAGACCACCCTTTCCGCCGATCCCCACCGCCTGCTCATCGGCGACGACGAACACTGCTGGAGCGACCGCGGCATCTTCAACATCGAGGGCGGCTGCT
>CAZSOV010000022.1:4861-46579 GCA_964608505.1 uncultured Verrucomicrobiota bacterium | reverse complement strand
CACCGCCTCGGCCAGCGCCAAAATCCCTCGCCGCAGGGCGCATCGCAATTTTCAGGCAGGCTCTGAGGACGGGCGCACGCGTTGCGTGAGCAGGCCGGCCAGCCGCTGGCGATCCTCGAGACCGTCTCGTCCGCGTGTGGTGGGCAGCCGCTACGGGTATTTCACGCGGGGGACGGGGAGCGAACCAGGAGGGACACGGGACTCAAGTCATCTTCCCCTCAGCCCTGCCCGAGTTCCTCCATGAAGTCGTCCACCGCGAGCTGCTCGAACAAATCTGACACGACGGAGCGGCGCTCGGCGAAGAGACAGCTGAACACGCGCTCGCCATAAAGGGGTCCCGGAATTTAAGAATCGAGGAAAGCGACGGAAACGGCGGGAGGAGTGGAAGGTGGGTGAACCTCGGCGCGCAGGGTGCGGATCGAGTTCCCCGGGGCGGTGTACCACGTGGTTGCCAGGGGGAATCAGGGGCAGGCGATCTTCCGGTCGGATACAGACCCGAGGATGCTCCAGGACACGCTGGGCGAAGGCTGCGCGAAGGCAGGCTGGCGCGTGCACGCGTACGTGCTGATGGGGACCATAATCGCCTGCGGCTGGAGACGCTGGAGGGGCATCTGGTGGCGGGGATGAAGTGGTTCCAGGGAACGTACACGCAGGGGTTCAACTCGCGGCGACCCCAGGAGCCTCGTGCGTACGCATCCCGCCCGTCCGACGACGGCCAACTTCAAGTCGCCAGCCCTGCCCATTGCCGATCTGCGCGCCCAGGCGCCGAACGACTTCTCGCCCGGGCCCATGGCGGGCCTCAGCACCCGGCACGCGTTCGTCCCGACTTTCGAGATCCTTCGAGCCCTCCGCGAACGGGGCTGGGTTCCGGTCAACGTCGAAGAGCAGCGCGTCCGCGTGGAAGCCCGGTTCGGCTTCCAGAAGCACCCCGCCTCCTCATGTCGGCGGCTACGAACCAGGCACTTCGCGCACCGGCACCTCCTAGCCGACGAGATCACGAGGCGGACCTTGTTCATTCACCCCCCACGCTCCGCCTCGTTATGTCGGCGGCTATCGGCTACGAACCAGCCCCTCCCTGAACCGCCCCCGCACCCCCGACTCGACGCGACACCCTCGCCACTCCCAAGCCCGTGTCGCGCCTCCCTCCGCAGCTGCCGTCGTCCGACGGCGAGGCGAATGCGGTCCGCAAACCCGACGCGCGCACGTTGAGAAGCCGGCCCGCGGGCGGACTGGAACGGTGGTCGTTTCGCGGTCGGGATGGGGTTGTCCCAACAACGGGATTCTTGGGTGGCGTTCGCGACGCGAGGGGAGAAGGCCGGGCTCGCCCGGGTGGGCGTGGGGAGTTGGAACCGGTACCCTTCGGAGGGAACGCAACCGGCACCTGGCATGCCGCGTGCTTTTCGAACTTGGGTGAGGTGCGTCGGACGTCGGGGTCCGGGACCTCCCCTTTCCTCCCGCCATGATGAACGAAATCCGGTTCGCCCTGCGTCAGTGGTTGCGCCATCCGATCCATGTCGCGGTTGCCGCGGCGACGCTGGGCCTGGCCCTGGGCGCGTGCACGACGGTGTTCAGTGCGCTCGACGCGCTGGTGCTGCGTCCGCTCCCGTATTCGGAGCCGGAGCGAATGGTGCAAATGTTCGAGACGTTGCCGGACGGAGGACTGAACGGCGTGTCGGGAGGTGTCTATCTGGACTGGTCGGAGGGCGTGCCGGGGTTCGAGGGGATCGCGTTGATGGAACCGGTGCGCCGGATTCTGTCGACCGGCGGCGGAGCGGACGCGGTGTACGGGCTTCAGGCCTCGGCGGACTTCCTGCGGGTGCTGGGGGCGCCGCCGCGGGCGGGGCGAACGTTTCGGGCGGAGGAGGACGGCCCCGGGGCCGGCGAGGCGGTGGTGCTGGTCACGGAGGAGGCGTGGCGGCGGCGGTGGGGGGAGAGCCCGGGGCTGGTGGGGTCGACGGTGTCGCTGGATGGCGAGACGCATACGGTGGTGGGGATCCTCCCGGCGGGTCTCTTTCCGCGGGGCATCCTGAGTCCGTTCCCGGTGGAGTTCGTGGAACCGATCCGGGCGACGCGGTCGGATGCCGGACGTTTCAGCCGGTCGGAGCATTGGGCGAGCGTCTATGGGCGCCTGGCGCAGGGAGTGCGGGTGGCGGAGGCGGACGCGCGGCTGCGGGAACTGCGCCAGCAGCTGGCGCCCGCGTATCCGGCGTACAAGAAGGCGTGGGGGGTGAAGGTGATGCCGCTGGTGGACCGGGTGGCGCGTCCGTCCCGGTCGGTGGTGGGCATTTTGCTGGCGGCGGTGGCGGTGGTGCTGCTGATCGCGTGCGCAAACGTGGCGAGTCTGCTGCTGACCCGCGCGACGGCGCGGCAGTCGGAGATGGCGGTGCGCGCCGCGCTGGGGGCAGGCGCGGGCCGGTTGTTGAGGCAGGGCTTGGTGGAGAGCCTGCTGGTCGCCGCTCTCGGCGGGGTGATCGGACTGGGTCTGGCGGTCCTGGGGACGCGGGGGATCACCGTGCTGGCGTCCGACGTGGTGGCACAGGACGCGGTGCCGCGGCCCGATTGGCGCGTGTTCGCGTTCTCGGCGCTGTTGGTGGGGATCACGGCAGTGCTGGCGGGCGGACTGCCCGCCTGGCGCATGCGGCGTCCGGACCTGGTGGATTCGCTCAAGTCCGGGAGCCGGGGGGCGACGGCGCGGGGTCGCTGGCAGGCGCAGAGCCTGCTGGTGACGGGCGAGGTGGCGTTGACGGTGGTGCTGCTGGGCGCCACGGGGATGCTGTTGCGAAGCCTGGCGCACGCGGTCCAGGTGGATCCCGGGTTCGATCCGTCCCGCGCCATCGCCTTCGAGGTGACCCTGCCGGAGACGGCTTTTCCGGATGATCGCGCCCGGCACGCGCTGTCGGTGCGGTTGCGGGAGCGGATTCGCGCGCTGCCCTCGGTCGAGGCGGTGGGAACGGGGATGGGCATTCCCTTCCGGGGCGGCGCGTTTGGCGAACGGGTGGGGGTGATCGGACGTCCGCGGGGGGATCAGGATCCGATCGTGCGGGTGAATTACGTCTCGCCGGGCTTTCACGAATCCCTCGGCATGCGGTTGCTGGCGGGCCGGGTCCTGGAGGAGGCGGACGACCGCCCGGACGCGGATCGCGTGCTGCTGGTGAACCGCACCGCGGCGAACCATTTCTTCGGGACGGAAAGCGCGCTCGACCGGCGGCTCACGATGCTCGGGAAGACGTGGCGCGTGGTCGGGGTGGTGGCCGACGTGGTGGGAAGCCGGGTCGAGGACGCGGCGGCCCTGTCCGTGCATGTCCCGCACTGCCACAACACGGCACGGTTCTCGATGGTGGTGCGTGTCCGCGGGGAGGGGAGCGCGGTGGCCGGCGCGTTAGCGGGGGCGGCGCGGGAGGTGGATCCGAGGCTGGCCATCAGCGATGTCCGGTCGCTGGCGGACGCGCGACATTCCTCGTTCACGCCCCGTCGTCTGATGCTCGGGCTGATCGGGGGTTTCGGGGTGACCGCGGCGGGCATGGCTGGGCTGGGGCTCTACGGGGTGCTCGCCTGCTCCGTGGCCCAGCGCCGTCGCGAACTGGCCATCCGGCTGGCGATGGGGGCGGGGCGGGGCGGCGTGGTGGGCCTGGTGCTGCGCGAGGCCCTGGCGATGGGCGTGGCAGGAGCCCTTCTCGGCTGGGTCCTTTCCCTGGCCACCCATCGTGTCCTGGCAAGCCACCTCTACGGCGTGTCGCTCGGCGATCCGTGGGTGCTGGCGGGTACCGGGTTGTGCGTGGTGGCCGTGGCCGCGGTCTCCGCGTGGCTCCCCGCGCGCCGCGCGTCGTCGGTGGAACCGGTGGAATTGCTCCGCAGCGAGTGACCGGGTCGGTGAAGCATCCTGGCCGGGGGCGATCGAAATAGGCGGCAGGAGAGGAGAAGCCGGCGACTCGGCAGTCGCCAGCCCCGCATCGGAGGTTGGACCGATTGGGGTCCGCGACGAAGGCGGCGGGGCTGGCGACGGGTTCCACGCCATGGCGTCTGCGCGACGGCGGGCCGAGTCGCGAGGTGATCGAAGGAGGCGGGAGAAGAAGAGATGCCGGCGACTCGGCAGTCGCCGGCCCCACAGCGCAGGGCGGATCGGTTCGGGTCCGCGACGCAGGCAATGCGGCCCGCGACGGGTTCCACGCCATCGCCCTGGCGTCCGCGCGTCGGCGGGCTGAGTTTGGCGGATCTTCCCTCGTCCCGCCGGAAGCGTCGGTGATAGCAAGGGGCGGGATGGTCGCGGGACCATCGATAGAACCGAGCCGATGTACCCTCCGCCCCTTGCCGCCGCCGTTCGGATCGCTTCCTGCATCGCGAGGGCGGCGTGGCGGGGCGGGTGGACGGCGCTCGCGGCGTGGCTGACCGCGGTGGGCGCCTCGTTCCAGGCCGGGGCCTCGCTGGCCGACTACGACGCCGCCATCGCGGGCGATGCCGCCGCCGGGCTCGTGCCGGTATCGCGCCGGACTTCCGCGGTGACGCTCAACGGCGTCGACCGCGTTCCCTGGAACTTCGGGACGGTGTCGGGGGACGCCACGTTCGAGTTCATCGTGAACGGCGATCCGGCGTCGCAGAGCGCCTACCTCGCGGTCGGGGCCAACGCGTCGAGCAACCTGCGCTTCGCCCAATGGCCGGGCACGGGCCAGCTCGGGTTCACGCAGTTGGGCGTCCGCGACTACAGCTTCACGCCGGCGGTGCCGACCCCAGTGGAGCCGACGCACGTGGTGTACGCATGGACCTCCGCCACGCGCACCCTGCGCCTCTATCGGAACGGGGTTCTGGCGGGCACATCGGCGGGGGTTGATCCGGCCTTTGCCATGCCCACCGGCGCCGGTTGGCTGGGCTCCAACCCGTCGGGGGGCGAGGCGATGACCGGCACGCTGCACCGCCTGACGGTCTACGACGAACCGCTTCCCGAATCGACGATCCGCGCCCACGCCCAGGCCTTTGACGGCGTGTTTCCCGCCCCGGTGCTCCACGAGTTCTCCGCGGACCGCGTCTTCTTCGCCCCGGGCGACGCCGTGCGCCTCGACTGGCGGGTGGAGGGGGCGCTCGGGATTCGCATCGATCCCGTGCCGGGCGACGTGGGGGCGTTCACCCGCGAGGGCCGGGGAACGGTCACGCTCCGCCCCGCGGCCTCGCTGCGACTCGTGCTCGAGGCCACCAACCGGTCCGGCCGGGTCCAGGCCGCGCTGGGTCTCCGTCAGGTCGCTCCGGCCCCACATCCGGTGATCTCGGAGTTCGTCGCCGACGACCGGTCGACGCTGGCCGACGAGGACGGCGAGCACTCGGGTTGGATCGAGATCTTCAATCCGACGGCGGCCCCGGTCTCCCTCGAGGGCTGCACCCTCACGGATGACGCGTTGAATCCCGGGCGCTGGCGCTTTCCACCGATCTCCGTCGCGCCGGGGGCGTTCGTGGTTGTGTTTGCCTCGGGCAAGGACCGGACGGTGCCGGGACGTCCGCTCCACGCGAATTTCCGCCTGGGGAACGCCGGGGAGTACCTGGCGCTCACCGGTCCGGGCGGCGCGTGGCAGCACGCGTTCGCGCCCGCCTATCCGGCCCAGACCACCGACGTCGCGTACGGCCTGCATGGCGGCGATCCCGGAACCGCCGGGTTTCTGTCGGCACCCACCCCCGGGCAACCGAACCCGGACCGTCCCGTGCCTCCGGTCGGGGTGGGAATCGCGCCGGGCTCGGGCACGTTCACGAACACGCTCGTGGTGGAGCTGAGCCATCCCGATCCCGACGCGGAAATCCTGTTCACGCTGGATGGCACGGAGCCCGGACGCTCGAACGGCACCCGGTATACCGGCCCGGTGTCGATCACGAGATCCACCCATGTGCGGGCCGTGGCCCTGGCGCAGGGCCTCGCCGGCCCGGTTGCCGGTCAAAGTTACCTCCGCATCGCCCCGAACCTCGCGGGCTACAGCTCCCCCCTGCCCTTGCTGGTGATCGAGAACTTCGGCGCGGGCCCGATCCGGCAGAAGGGCTGGAACACCACCGGCGCCGGCCTCCGCCAGGTACCGCGGCAACCCGCCACCTGGGCCACGTTCGACCGCGCCTCCGGAACCGGGACCGCGACGTTCGCGCAGGTGCCCCAGATGCTCAGCCGCGTGGGAATCCGCGGGCGCGGCGCCTACTCTTCGGAATGGCGCCAGAAACCCTACAGCGTCGAGGCCATGGACGAGGCCGGGGGTGAACGGGACGTCTCGCCGCTCGGCCTGCCGGCGCATGCCGACTGGATCCTGTACTATCCGGACGCCGATCCGAGCCGAGACCCCACCCTGCTCTTCAACACGTTCGCCTACGACCTGAGCCGGAGCTTCGGTGGTTATTCGGTCCGGTTCCGCTGGGTGGAGGCGTTCGTCAACGAGGACGGCGGCGACCTGCGCCTCGAGGATCGCCGCGGGATCTATGCCATCGTCGAACGCGTGGCCCGCGGCGGGGAGCGCCTCGATTTCCAGCGGCTTTCCCCCGACGGCGCGTCGGGCGGCTGGCTGCTGAACATCAACCGCATGGACCCGGAACCCGAGACCGGCTGGCCCGCGCCCAACGGCACGACGCGCCCCTCGTTCTTCCACACCGCGGGCGCCAACCGCGTCCTCCAGACCCAGCCGGACACGGCGTACGCCTCGGTGCCGGGGGACGACCAACCCCAGCAACCCAACGCCTTCATCAACTTCGACAACCCGAACGGCTACGTCATCACTCCCGTCCAACGCGCCGCCATCGAGCAGTGGTTCCGCCGGTTCGAGGACGTGCTCTACGACGACGCGCTCTGGCGTGATCCGGCCCGCGGCTACCGGCAGTTCCTGGATGTCCCCGACTTCATCGACTATTTCATCCTCAACACCCTGACCCGGAACGGGGATGGCCTGCTGATCAGCATGTTCCCCTGGAAGGGCGACGACGGACGGCTGCGCATGGGGCCCGCCTGGGACTACAACTGGGCCTCGTACCATGTCTCCGGCGGTCCGACGGGCAGCCTCCTCCACCGGTCGGACCGCCTCTGGTACGCGCGCCTCTTCGCCGACCCGGATTTTGCCCAGGCCCACATCGACCGCTGGTGGGCGCTCCGCGCGGGGCCGCTCGCCGCCGAGGCCATGGACGGACTCGTCGACCGGCAGGCCGCCGAGATCACGCCGGAGAAGGCGCTGCTCAACGGCATGCCCGGCACCGCCGAATGGACGCGGCGCCTCGGGCAGATGAAGACCTGGCTGCGCCAACGCGCCGACTGGATCGACCGCCAGTACATCGCCCCGCCCACCATCAACGTGCCGGGCGGCGAGGTGCCCGACGGCTTCGGCGTGGTGCTCGCCGCCGCCAGCGGCACGCTGTACGTCACGACCGACGGTACCGATCCCCGTGCCCCGGGCGGTGCCATCTCCCCCTCGGCCCGTGTATACACCGGTCCCCTCGTTCTCCACGGCCCCACGCGCCTCCTGGCCCGCTCCCGGGCCGGCACGGTCTGGAGCGGATTGCGCGCGGCGATCTTCACCCTGCCGCAGGATCTCGCGACCCTCGTGCTCTCCGAGATCATGTATCACCCGGCTCCGTCCGGGACCTGGTCCGGGGAGGACCTGGAATTCCTCGAGCTGAAGAATGCCGGGACCCGCCCGCTTGAGTTGGGCGGACTTTCCCTGACCAACGCCGTCACGTTCGCCTTCACGCCGGGCACCCGGCTGGAGCCCGGGGCCTTCCTGGTGCTGGCCCGCCGTCCCGAGGCGTTGCGGGAGCGCCATCCGGGCCTGAGCATTCACGGAACCTTCGAAGGCCAGCTCAACAACGCCGGCGAACTGCTCCGACTCGTCGACACCCAGGGCCGTGCCGTCCTGGCCCTGACCTACGACGACACCCCACCCTGGCCCGCCGCCGCCGATGGGTCCGGTCGTTCCCTCGTCCCGCGCGAGGACTCGGGTGCGGGGTCGTCCGCCGATCCGGCCTACTGGCGCGCCAGCACCGAACCGGGCGGTTCCCCCGGCGCGGACGACCCGCCCGTGATCGTCCTGCATCCCCTCCCCCAGGAAGCGGTTCCCGGGCAACCCGTCACGTTCAGCGTGGCCGTGCATCCGTCGGCTTCCCTCCCCCTCCGCGTCCGCTGGCAGCGCAACGGCGTGGATCTGGCCGGCTCCGATCCCACGGTCAACGACCGTCACCTGACCTTCCTTTCCCTCCCGCACGCCCAACCGCCGTCCACGGAATTCCGGGCCGTCGTCGCCAACGCCGAACATCCCGACGGCGTGACCTCCCGCGCCGCGAGTCTGGTCTTCCTGGCCGACACCGACGCCGACGGCCTGCCCGACGCGTGGGAAACCGCGCACGGCCTGGATCCCGTCGATCCGCGCGATGCCGGGTTGGATCCGGACTCGGACGGGGCGACGCACCAGGCCGAGTTCATCGCCGGCACCGATCCCGCCGAGGCCCGGAGCGTGCTTGGCCTGGATGTGGCCCGTTCGGGGACCGGCACGGACCTCCAACTCCGCTTCCACGCCCTGCCCCTGCGGAGCTACGCCCTTGAAGCCTGCGACGAACTACCGCCGCGTCGCTGGATCCGGGTGGCCGAGTTCGCCGCCGAATCGACCGCCCGAATCCAAACCCTGCCCGTGGGTGCGACGCCGAACGGACGTTATTTCCGCCTCGTGACCCCGCGTCCGCCGCCCTGAGCGGCGGCTTGGAGGAACCCCCGAATCGCCGTCGTCGCGGCGCGGACGGGGTCCGCCGACGGCCTCAACGCGGAGCGAGCCGGAACAACATGCCCTCGACCGCGGCGGACGATTCGGGCAGCCAGTAGCGTTCCTCGTCCCCGGTCCAGCCGCTTTCCGAGTGATCGGGCTCCCACCCCGCTCCCAACCGGCTTCGTTCCAGTCGCGCCTCGCGCGCCCCGGCGCCGCGGGCGTAGACCACGACCCGTCCGTCCTGGAGCGTCACGATTCCGAAGGGACCGGGCGCCTCGCGTCCGTCCTCGCGCGGGTCGGGCGGCTCGGGCTGTCCCCGTCCCGCGAGGGCCGGCGCGCCGGGCACCGCGGGCGTGATCAACTGGAGCGCGGTAAAGGCGCTGGTGGTGTTCAGCCGCGCCGCGATCTGGTCGGTCGCGTTCACCAACCGATCCCGGTTGAAGTCGTACCGGAACGTGACCGGGGCCGGCGTGAAGCTGCTGCGGGGATTGCTCCGCGCGAGGATCTCGTCCGTGGCGTTCACGATCGCGTTCACGCCGGGCTGATCCCCGGTTTCCCCGACGGCGTTCCCGAAATAGAAGACGTCGTCCGCCGACAAGCCCGTGGCCGCGGTGGCCTTCACCCGAATCTGCAGCCAGCGCTTCGCGATCGCGCCCGCCGCCCAGACCACCGTCACCCGGTCGCTCCCGCCCTCGCCCGCCCCGCGCCGGACCACCGTGGCCGAGGGGGCCGGGCCGGCCGCCCAGCCTCCGACCGTGCCGTTGTTGCCGATGCGAAAAGCAAAATCCGCCGCCGTGGGGCCGACTCCGTCCGGCATGGACTCGAGGTCGACCATGATCCCGTTGATGCCCCGCGTGTAGCTCGTGTAGTTCGCGAACCCCGCCTTCTGACCGGTCAGCAGCGGTGTCTTGTCCGTGGCGATGGCCGCGTCGTCCCGCGCATCCGCCGCCGCCGCGTTTCCGTCCCACGCCGATTGGTTGTAGAAGATCCGTCGTCCCACCACCCGCGGGAACGTCGGGGCGAGTTCGCCGGGACCCGTCACCGCGGTCTCGATGCCGTTGAAGAGGGCCAGCCCGGCGAAGGCGTGCGTCCCGACCGTCCCGGGCGGCGGCGTGATCGTGTAGGTCAGCGGGCGGAGATTGGCATCCAGGAACGGGCCCCACTTCACCTTTTGATTCACGGCATCGAATGCCCCCCCGTCGCTCGGCGCGGTCACCGCCCACCCGGTCGGCACCCTCTCCTCCACCGCGTAGGTCGTCACCCCGGGCACCGGGGACGCCGTCAGGGTGACCTGAAATCCGACGCCCGCGCGGTAGCCGAATGGCAGGGCGCGCACGACCGTCGCCGGCGCGTTCGCGAGGCTGGCCGGGCCGCCGGTGATCACGTCCACCCCGTCGAAGCGTCCGCTCCCCTGGAACGTCACCGTGCCGAAGGCGTCGCCGGGCGGCGTCGCCTGGTAAGTGAGGACCCGGACCGTCGCCGTGGCATCGAAGTAGGGGCCCCATTTCACCCGCCGGTTCACGGCATCGAAGGTGCCTCCGTGGCTGATGCCCGAGACGTTCCAGTGCGGGGGCACCGAATCCTCCACGGCATACACGAGAGCCGTGTCGATGGGGGCCGCCCGGTTGGTCACCGTCAGCGCCTGACCGGGCCGATAGACCGGCGGCAGCGCGCGCACCAGGGTGCTCGTCGGGTTCGCGAGAAGACGCGTCACCGTGGTCGCCCGCGTCACCGTCCGGTCGTCGAAGATCGCGATGGCGTTCAAGGGCAACGGCGCCGTCGCGTCGTTCGCGGGCGTCAATCGATACGTATAGTTCGCGGGGGCCAGCCCCGGACCCGCGAACGGACCCCACTTCAGCTTTCGATTCGCGGGGTCCCAGACCCCGCCCCCCGTCACGTCGGTCGGCGTCCAACCCGCCGGCAGATCCTCCTCGAGCAGCACCGTCGCCACGAACGGCGCGGGCGTCAGGGTCAGGCTGCTCGTGAAGGCCACTCCCGGGGTGTACGTTGCCGGAACGACGCGGGTCAGTTGGCTGGCGCGGATGGGCAGGGACGCCGCATCGGCGAGCGTGGCGTCGTCGAACCGCGCCTCCGCCCGGAACTCGACGTTCGTCCGTGCCCCGGCAGGCGAGGCCAGCGTGAAGCTCAGCGTCCGCGCGACGGCGTCCAGGAACGGGCCCCAGCGGATGCGGTGGGTTTCGGGATCGAAACCGCCGTCGTGCGAGATGGCGCTCAGGACCCAGCCGGACGGGATCGCCTCCTCCACGGCCCACACGACGACGTCCGCCGCCGGGGTGGCGGCCAGCGTCACGGTCAGACTGGCTGCCGGCAGATAGTCGACCGGCAGCGTACGGGCGAGCGTTCCCGGAAACTTCACCGATTCCCGGGCGCCACCCACGGTCACCAGCGCCGCGTCGAACGTGGCCCGTCCGGCGAACCGGTTCGTGCCTGCGGCCCCCGTCGGAGGCTGGATTTGATAGGACAACACGCGGGGCGTGGCGTCGAGAAACGGGCCCCATTTCACCGCGCCCGCCGCGGCGTCGAACGTGCCGCCATGCGAGATGGAACTGACCACCCAGAGGGTCGGGGGTGTTTCCTCGACGAGGTAGACGGAGGTTCCGGCATCGGGCGTCGCGGTCAGTTGCACGCCGAAGGCCACGCCCGGCGTGAAATGCGCCGGCAGCACGGAGGTCACCGTCGCGGCGCCCGCCGCAATCCAGCCCAGGACCTGGAGCAGCAGGAGGCAGCCCGGGAGGCCGAGGCGCCAAGGCGGGCTGGTGGCGGCGACGCCGACGACGGCCCCGGCGGAGCGGGGCGTCGGTCCGCGGCTCCGGAGGTCCGGCGTGGGTGGCGTCCGGTTCATTGGACGGGCTTCAGGCGGAAGAACCGGGCGGCGCCGGTGGCCCCGACCTGGGTGGCGGCCTTGCCGGCCGTGTCCGCCGTCACCGTCGGTCCGCCGTTCCACGTCAGCAGGTCGTCCGAGGATTCCACCTCGTACCGCGACCCGGCCTCGCCCTGCAGTTCCAACAGCAGACCCGCCGGTCCGAGCCGGGCCACCAACCGCGGTGCGGGCCCCTGCCCCGGCGGCCACGCCTGCGCGGAGCCCGAGGCCGCGAACCCGTGCCCGTCGAAGCTGGCGCGCCCGGAAAACGCCGCGAGACCGGTCGATTCCGGTCCCGGCACCGCGTCGTACGCGAGGCGGCGCGGGGTCTGGTCAAAGTACGGGCCCCATTTGATCTGGCGGTTGACGGGGTCCCAGCGTCCCTCGTGACTGAGGTTGCGGATGATCCATCCGGCGGGCGGCGTTTCCACCACGGCATAGGCGCGGGTCGATTCGACGGGCATCGCCTCGATGACGACCGACAGCGCCTGGTTCGGCTGGTAGCTGGCGGGGAGGCTGCGTTCGGCGTGCGGTTTCGTCGCGACCGACATCAGGGTCAACCCGCGCTTCGTGCCGGCGGACGAGTCGGACGCGGCCTCGGCGGTTCCCTCGGTGCCGGCGAGGGCCGGCGCGGCGGGCGTCGCCACGTTGACCCACCACATCGGGGCATTGGTCGGCGGCGTGTTGTCGAACACGTAGGTTTCCCCGCCCTTCCACAGCGCGCCGGCGCGGGTCACGTAATCGACGATGTTGGGCGCGGTCAGGGCCGGTTCCACCGGCCAGGTCCCGCCGGTCTTCCAGGCCAGGATGTAATCCGTCACCTCGTTCAGCGCGAGGCGGTCGTCCGCGGGCGCCAGGTCCGCCGGGTGCCGACCGTCGGCCACGTTCGGATTGGTGCCCTGCAGGAACTCGCGCCGATTCGGGCGTCCGTCGAGATCCGGATCGGCGTTGGGATTGCCGCCGGTCGCGTTGCCGAAGTGAGCCAACTCGAAGGCGTCGCTCATGCCGTCGCCGTCGGTATCGACGGCACCGAAGTCGACGCGGGCGCTGAGGCCGCGGCTGGCGAGGGTGAAGGTTTTGCGGTCACGGACGCCGGAGGGATCGCGGACGACGAGGTGGAGGGTGGACCCGAGCAGGACGTGTTCGGGATTCACGAGGGGGCCGAGGTTCTCGGCATGAACCCGGAGCGAATAGAAATTGCCGGCGTTGGGTTGGGAACCCATCTGGTAGCTGGCGACCGGGGGGCCGTCCGGGGTGCGGCGGGCCTCGACGATGACGGAGGTGTTGGCGGAGGTGACGACGACGCCATCGAGGGCGATGGAGCCGAAGATTCGGGCGCCGGGTTCGGGCAGTCCGGCGTGGGCTGGGAGGCCGAGGCCGAGGCCGAGGAGGATGGCCAGGAGGGAAAACCCGGCGGCCTGCCACGGCGAACAAAGAGGCGACCCCGGTCGGCACCCGCCAGCCGCAGTTCCTTCGAGATTGAACAGGTTCATATCGTGATCGGGCTGGTGGTTTCAGTTGCCGGAGTAGGAATAGGTCTGGAAGAAGAGCTTGATGTCCTCGACGGAGGCGATGAAGGCATCGAGCCCGGCGTCGGCGTTGGCGAGGAAGGTCTGGCCGGGGATGATGAGCATCCATTCGGTGTTCCAGACGCTGCGTCCGATGAGGCGCGAATCGCTGGTGACCTCGTTGGGATTGAAGCCACCGCTGTCGTGGTAGGCGCGGAAACTGGCGAAGCGGCGGATCTCGGCGAAACTGCCGCCGAGCGAGTCGTGGACGGGGATCCAGGCGGCCTGACCGAGGCGGTTGGCGCCGATGGCGAAGGGCACGGGCAGGGCCTGATCGATGACGCGCCATTCGCGGGTGGCGAAGTCATTGGCCGTGGGCGAACTGAGGACCTCGGCGCCGGCTGGCACGAGGTAGATGCGCGGGGTTTGGGAGAGGCCTAGGCCGTTGTAGCCGGTGAACCAGATGCCGGCGCTGCGGATCTTGGTGGCGAACCGGCTGGAGTCGTAGGCGCTGTCGCCCCCGCCGAGCGGCCAGTTGAAGAAGTTCAAGCCGGCAGTGACGGTGGTGGGGAAGCGAATCACGATGCCGGGCTGGGCACCGGCGGACTCCGGGGCGAACGACCGGCAATGGCGCCGGAACTCGGGGACGCTCCAGAGATCGGCCACCCGACGCGTCTCGAGCTGGGCGCGCCAGTCCCCGTCGGAACCGTCCTTGAGGCGGAACAATTCGTTGCGCAGCGAGAAGCGCCCGGTCTCGGTCTGGGGATTGTTGAACCCAAGCTGGGTCTTGAGGACGTCGAAGTTGCCCGACATCCGGGCGAGCGGATCGGCGAGGCCGGTGCGCCCGACCACGGGCTGGCCGTCGAGCATCTGGCCGAGCGCGCGCTGGCGGATGATGTCGGTGAGGAAGGCGCGTCCGCCGCGGCTGTCGGTGCCGAGGAGGTTGGACTCGAAGTCGTAGGCGGTCGCGGCGAGGTAGACGTACCGCTGGGCGAGGTCGAACGTGGCGCGGTATTTCTGGATGGCGTCGTTGCGGAAGATGCGGAACGTCATGTCGGCATACCGGCTCTCGGTGGTCCGGGAGGCGACGCGCTTGCGGAAGGCGACGCGTTCGTCGATGAGCCGCTGTCCCTTGGCCACCGCGGCCAGATACCGGCCGGCGGTCTGGTTGACGATCTCGCGCTGGGTATAGAGTTCGAGGCGCAGTCCGGCCTCGCGTCGGAGGAGCAGCGTGACCGCGGCGAGGGCTTCGCGGGCGGCGCGCTCCTCGTCGAGGGTGGCGAGTTCGGTTTCCGCGGCGGCCTCGACGTCGGCCTGCGCGGCTTCGAGGGACATGATGGTCAACTCGGCGCCGTCGGCGACGAGGTCGACGATGTTGTCGGCGATGAAGCCGGCGAGACGGACGATGCCGCGGGCGGGCGAGGTGACGTCGCTGGCGAGGCCGAGGACCTTGGGGAGGGACTCGACGGTGATCTCGGAGGCGGCCCCGGTGATTTCGGAGACCCGGTTCATCGCGATGCCGAGGGTCTGCATCGCGAGGATGCTGTTCCGCATGTGGTAGATCTTGTCGTCGCGCTTGTTCTCGATCCGGAGCTGTTCGGCATCGAGGTCGAAGGTGGCCTCCAGGCCGTCGACCGACAGCTTGATCTCCGCGACGAGGTCGTCATAGGCGTGGACCGCCTGTTTCAGGCGGGCCTCGGCCTGCACGAGATCGGACAGGGCGAGCTGGATTTCGCCGGGAGCCCGGCGCTGCCCCCAGGTGGCGGGCGGGACGAGGCCAAGCCCCTTCCTGCCCCCGGCCGAGAACGGGTAGGTCACGGAGATGACCCCGTTGCCCAGTTCGACGCCGTTCTTGTTGAGGGCGCCGTCGGCGGGAAAGACGACGTGTTGCGCGTCGAACTCCTCGAGCAGGGGCGAGAAGAACGCCGTGAACGACTGGCTGGGCGGCGCGGTGTCGCCGTTCAGCTCCGTCGTGTTGACATACATGTAATGGATGAGGTCCGGGCCGTCGTAGCCGCTGGCATAGGTCCTGGAGGGCCCGATGTCGCCGGCGTAGGGGTACCCGAAGATCTCGATCAGGCGGTTCTTATAGTCGCGCTCCTGATCGTCCACGTTCGCGCTGAAGTCCTCGACGGTGTCCTGGTTCGCGCGCAGGGACTGGGTGGCCTTGTTGACCTCGTCCCAGACGGCCAGGGCGTTGTTCATCGCCTTCAACGCCCGGTCCTGGATCTGCTCGTAGTGGGTATGGCCCGCGCTCACGAGCGACGGATCGATGTCGAAGGGCACCACCCCCTTGGCGAGGCCGAGCGGGTTCAGACCCGCGTCCGCCTGATCGAGCCGGTTCTGGATCTCGTCGAAGTGCCGGGGGATCTCGTGCAACTCGCGGACCGTGCGGCGGTCGATCTTGTCGATGCCGGTATGGGCGGGATTGGGATCGACGCTGGGGAGGATGGTGTTGCCGGCGAGCCAGTCGAAGTAAGCGGCGAGGCCGGCCCGCCGGGCCCATTCGGTGACGCCCCAGGCGCGGTCGGGCTTGGTGTCCTTGTAACCCTGCCACTGGCCGGCGGGATCATCGACGTAGTTGAGCCGGTAGGTGAGATCGACGATCTCGGCGCCGGCCTTGGCCTTGGCGGCGGCGGCGAGGGCGAATTTCCGTTCGTCGAGGAAGTCGACCTTGATGGCGGCGCCGGCGACGTTGACGAGTTCGCTGCGGGGGATCCAGGTGAAGAACGGATGGCGGAGGAGGGCGTAGTGCTGCTTGGTCGCCTGGAGGTAGTGACCCCAGGCGTCGCCGTGGGCCTGCGGGAAGAGCGTGCGCGCGTCCTTCTCGTCGATGAAACCGTTCCGATCCTGATCGCTGATGTTGTAGTTCTGCTGATAGGCGACCTCGCCGTCGCCGAGGGTGAAGTTCCAGAAGAGCCGGTTGTACACGGGGCGGGCACCGACGCCGGCGGCGCTGTCGTCGCGGCCGCGGAGGAGGTTGAGTTCCTCGTCGAGCAACGAATCGAGCTGGTTTTGGAAGGCGAAGATGCTGGAGGCGAAGGAGCCGTACTCCTTGCTGCCGGAGGCGAACCCGATGGTCGGATCGCTGGCATCCGCGAAGGCCTCGTTGCCGAGCACCATGTAGAAGTCGCCGAGTTTGGTCGCGGCGAGCAGCAGGGCGTTGTTCGCGGGGTTGAAGTCGACCTGCGGCACGCCGTCGATGCTCAGGCCCTGGGCCCGTTGGAGCACGGTGGTGTAGGCCTCGATCAAGCCGATGCTGTTGATCGCGTCGGCGCTGGGATTGAAGGCGATGGGCCCCTCGTAGCGCTGCCCCAGCTGGACCAGCATCGAGGCGAAGGTGACCGTCGGCGAGGAATGGAAGTCGGCGGTCCGGGCATCGAACGGGTTGAGGCCGCGGATGACGCGTTTGACCCAGCCTTCCGCGAGGGCGGCGCGGGGTTGCTCCGGGGTTCCGGAGGGATCGCCCACCCAGCCGCTCCAGGCGTTGGCGCTGAGGAGATTTACGCCGAAGCCGCGGTAGCGGCAGACGAAGGCGTTGTCGGAGAGGGTGATCAACCCGGACTCCCCGCCCTCGCCGGTGGTGACGAAATTCACGCCGCGTCCGGTGGTGGGCAGGAAGTTCCCGTAGACGGTCCAGCCGCGCATGTCGCTCGGGAACTCGGAGAGCGCGTTGGTGACGACGGGGAGGTCGGTGGGATCGAAGTCGGCCCCGATGGGTTTGTAGTACCACTGGAACGTCAGCGGGCCGGGATCGCCGCCGAAATCGCTGCTGTGCCGCAGCGTGAGGCGTTCGTCGAAGACGTTGTCGCCGGGCAGGACCTTGAGATCACCGAGGAACGGGCCGTCGTCGACGCGGATGACGTGCAGGGCGACCGGCAGTCCGGCGAGGTTGGGGTCGTTGTTTTCGGCGAGGGTGAGGTATCGCGGCGGGATGCCGGTGGGAGCCGTCGAGTCCACCCGAGTCACCCCGGCGGAGAGCGTGCCCGCGTAGCCGGTTTGGGTGGGGAGACAGGCATTCACGAGCGCGCCGGAGCCTTCGTCGCAGCGGTAGAGGATCTCGAGCTTGAGCTCGGTGCCGGGTCCGGCCGGGGGCGCGGTATGCACGCCCAGCAGCCGCTTGTTCATCCGGCTGCGGATCTCGGCCCCGGTGCGGGCCGTCTTCCAGACGCGGATTTCGTCCATCTGACCGCCGAGGAACTGGGTGCCGAACCGCCCAAACTCGAGCGTGCCGACGCCCGAGTAGGTCAGCGACGCATGGGTCCGCGTGGCGACGAGCACGCCGTCGCGGTAGATGGACTGGACCTTGGTTTCGGGATCGAAGGTGCAGGCCCAGTGATGCCAGTCGGAATCGGCAAAGGCCGACGAGGTGATGAAGAGCGAGAGGGAGGCCGGAGTCGTGCCGAGGTCGAAGGCGAACTTGCCGCCATCCCGGAAGCCGATACGCAACCGACCCAGATCGGGCGCTCCGCCGGGCTGGCCGACGAGGTATTGCTCCGTCGTGGGGGCGTTCACCTTGGCCCAGAACTCGATGGTGAACGGGGTGCCGACGAGGTTGATGGGTGCACCGCCCAAAGTGCCGACGGTGACGAAGCCGGTGGTGCCGTTGAAGTTCAGGGCGTTGCCCGGTTCGGGTTCGGCGTTGGGCACGCCGCCGATGCCGGCGGTGAGGGCCTTGGGTCCGCCACTGAACACCTCGGAGACCACCTGGGCTTGCAGGTTGGTGGTCAGTCCGACGCGCAGCGCCTTGTCCGCCAGACCATCCTGGGGCGAGAGATCGACGCCGTTGGGGTTGCGGGTGAGGTCATAGAGGCGGTCGATGAGGGCGGCCCAGGCGCCGTCGCCATCGGCCAGCTTCTTGATCCGGTCCCGTTCCCGTTCGCTGAGCACGTTGGGAAGGAGCAGCGGTTCGCCGACACCGAATTTCTCGTCGAGATACCCGCCGAAGGAGAGCCAGTTGTTCACCGGATCGTGGCTGAGGCGGAGCTTCAGCATCCAGGGCAGGTCGATGAAGTAGTTCCTGCCGGCGATGTTCTGCCGCTTGAGGGCGTCGGGGATGACCACGCCGTCGGTGATGGTGCGGGCACTGAGCGGATCGTAGAACCGGGTGAGCGTCTGGAGGCCGGCCGGATTGTCGGGGCTGAGCGAATCGAAGATCACCTGGGCGTTGGCCATGTTGAAGACGTCGGGCATCCCGCGTTTGGAATGAATGAGCGTCTCGCCGATCTGGAGGGTGGGATGATCGTCCCAGCGGATGTCGTAGACCACGTCGAGGGGCGTGCCCGGCGCACCGGTGCCCGCGTTGGGCGAACGGAGCTCGCCGGCCGGGCGACGGTCGAGCCAGGCCAGACAATCGCCGACGCCGAGGGTGGCGTCGGGGTGGAAGAACCCGGGCTGCATGGGATAGAACCACCGGATCATGAGGTTCGTGTTGGAACCTTCGGGACCGGCCATGCGGGCGTAGACCTTGCCCTTGTAATCCTCCCAGCCGACCTGGGAATCGGGCGGCTGGATGTAGGAGTTCGCGCAACCCGGCATCAGGCTGAGCGGCAGGGGCGGCTGGACCTCCTTGCCGACGGTGCCGGCGTAGGTGAAGAAATACGGGGCCTGTTCGGCGACCACCTTGTAGACCTTCATGCGCCAGCGGCTGGTGGAGGGGTCGCGGTACTTCAGCAGCGCGTACGGTTTGGAGAAGTTCCGGATCGCATTGAGATCGTTCCGGATCGCGAACAGCACGTTCTCCGGCATGTAGGCGTGTTCCTCGTTCGGGTTGAACCCGGGCTGGGTGAGGTCCGGCTGGTTGTAGATGGTCTTGGCCGGGTACTGGGCCGCCGAGAGATTCCCGGAGCCGAGGAGGCTGGCAATGACGATGCGGGGGGCGACGTCGTCCGCCGGCCAGTCCAGACTGTAGCGAACGGGCACGCTGGCCCAGGCGACCCCGATGCGGTTGGTGCGGTACCAGACCACGACGAGGGGATCCGGATTGGCGTTGAGATTGCCGCCGGGCTTCTCGGTGTTGACCGGGAGGATCGGTCCGAGCCGGGTGCCGCGGTCGTAGGCGGCCTCGGTGCCGACGGCGTCGTAGGCGGCATTGGGGAAGAGGACGAAGCCGTTCTTGGCGTCGTACTCGGTATGGCCCGCCTCGGTGACCTCGCTGCCGATGGTCCAGTCCACCCCGGTCAGGCCGGCGTGGGAATCGTCCCAGTCGACGGTGCGCACGACGTCGAAGTGCGGGCGCTGCAGGGTGGGGTTGGCGGGTTGCCCTTCGGTCCGGAGATAGAACACGACGGAGTAACCGGGATTCGGGCTGCTCAGGACCTTGGAGCTGGGTTCGACCGTGGCGCCATTGGTGACGTAGATGAGGGACTGGAAGGTATAGGTGGCGGCGGTGAAGGCGGGCTGAAGATCCACGGGGGCGCCGGCGACGTGGATGATGGGCTGCTTGGGCCAGACGTTGACCGTCACGCTGACGATGCGTTCGCTGTTCACCGTGAGGTTCTCGCCGGACCCGACGGTATCGGACAGGGAGGTGAACCACTCGAGTTTCGCGGTCACCGGGCGGATCGCGTAGAGCTTCTTCTCGGTGTCGCTCCAATAGAACGCGTTGACGGCCGAGTCGTCGGGCAGGTGTTTCTTGAGGATGGAAATCTGGGGCAGCCGATCCACGGCGCCCTGGGGCCGGATGACCGGGCGCCCGATGACGGTGGCGGGGACGGCAAGGAAGGCCCGTTTGAGGCCGCGGTGCGTGCCGGTGCCGACGACGGCGCCGCTGCGATTGATGGCGGCGGCGGACTCGAGGTTCCACTGGTCGAGCTGTTCGATCTCGGGAAGGAGATCATTGAGGTCGTTCAGCCTGCCGGCGCTGTGGAAGAAGGCGCGGGTGCCGGCGCCCTTGACGGCGGTGCCGACGACCTGGCCGAAGTCGTTGACGGCGCGAGCCTCGCTCGCGGTGCCGCCGGGAACGGTGCCGAGGGAATTCAGGCGCCCGGACGTGGTGTCGTAGAAGAACGCGCGCAGGGTGCCGGTGTCGCGACCCGCCCAGCCGACGGCCCCCTGCAGCGACGCGGCGGCGGCGCCGGCGACGCGATTGAGGGAGGAATCGCCGCCGCCTTCGTCGAAGGTATAGCTGGCCAGCAGACCCGGCGTGTTGCCGGGCAGGCGGGTGTCGGCATCGGCGGCGATCTCGGCCGCGGTACGGGCCACGTTCCAGATGCGCACGTCATCGATCAGGCCCTTGAACCAGCTGTCCGCCAGGAACGGCGCGTGGCCCACGCGGATCGGACCGCTGCCTTGGAACGCGGTGCCGACGCTATCGCTGGCCACCACTTGGCCGTCGCGGTAGATCCTGCGGCTTCCGTTGGCGACGCTGAAGGTGCAGGCCCAGTGATGCCAGTCGAGATCGGCGTACGTCGCCGAGGTGTTCAGATCGTTGCCGAAGAAGGAGAAGGTGAACGTGTTTCCTCCGCTGAACCCGGCGTACCACCCCTGGTTGGCGGTGGAAGTGCCCTGGGACAGCGCGATGTCGAGCGAGCCCAACTGTCCGCGCCGGGCGCGGAACTCGACGGTGAACGAGGCATTCGCGAGCGGAATACTCGGGAGGGCGGCGAAGCTGCTGACGCCGTCGAGCTGGAGCACGGGATCGCTGACGGTGAGTTCCGGCGACGGGAGACCCCCGCGCACGGTCCACTCGGGGCTTCCGGCGAGCAGGCCTTCGAGAGTGCCGGCCGCGACGCTGGCGATGCGCGTGGTGCCGGAACCCTCGTCGAAGGGCAGGTAGGCGACCAGGCCGGGTTCGTTGCCGACCAGGCGCTTGGTGTACTGGGCGGCGATTTCCGCGGCCGTCCTGGTGGTCCGCCAGACGCGGACCTCGTCGAGGCTGCCGTTGAAGAAGGCATGACCGAGCTGGGCCTGACCGAGCTTGAACGGGATGCCCTGGAGGTTCACGCCGGCCATCAGGTTCGTGTGGAACGGTGCCCCGTTGACGTAGGTGACCATCTTCGAGGACGGCGGGTCGTAGGCGGTGGCGAGGTGAACCCAGGCGCCCACCGTCAGGGGCACGACGGTATGGGTATTTTCGGCGCTGACAAAACCCAGGCGGAAGTTGCCGCCGGAACCCACGAGCCAGCGCAGGGAACCATCGGCGGGATTGCCCAGGAGCAGCGGCAGGGAGCGGCCCGCGGGCAGTTGCCGGACCTGGATCCAGGCCTCCACGGTGTGGGCGGCATTGCCAGCGACCAGGGGGGTGCCGGGATTGGGGTTGGTGAGCAGGTTCGTCAGGGTGACGGCATCGTCCACGCCGTCGAATCGCAGGGCGGAATCGCCGACGGCGAACGAGGTCGTGGCGCCGACCGCCTGATCGAAGACGTTGACGCCGTAGGCCACGCTGTTGGTGTCGTCGGGCACGTTGAAGAGCGGGAGCATGACCCCGTCGCGGTGGAGCATGGCGCGCCGGTTGCCGTTGGCGGCGAAGATGGAGCCCGCGAGGTGGTTGCTGGCGTTCATCCCGAACGCCTCGCTCTGGTCGTTGAAGGGGAACGGTGCCGTGCCGAGGTCGGTCAGGGCCCCTGCCCCGGGCGAGTACAGGAAGGCGCGCCGCTTGCCGCCGGCCAGGGTGGCGAACCCGGCCAGGAATCCGCCATCGTTGATCGCCCGGGCCTCCGCGAGGGAGCCGGACAAACGTCCGCGACTGAGGACGGAGCCCTCGATTTCCTTGATCCACGCCTCGGTGTTGCCGCCCGTCCTGCCGGCACCGGCCGCGGCATAGACGTTGTTGACCGCCCAGGCGCGGAAGGGGGTGCTCAAGGGAGCGGGTCCGATCTGGACCGGCGGGTTGTTGTCGACCACGCCGCCGTTCTCGATGCCGTTGTAGAAGAAGGCCACCGGGTTGCTCTCGAGATCGGCGGTGTCCGCCTGATACCCGACCACGGCTCCGCGGTCGTTGATGGCGGTGCCGAAGCTGGCGGACTTGCCGGGCAACACGCCGAGATCGAACACGCTGAAGGCCGGCTTCGGCTCGATGCGCAGATCGAATTCGGTCTCGGCCGTCTTGCCGCCCGAATCCTGGACCAGCAACCGGATGTGAACCGTGCCGATTTCGCCCGGTTTCGGGACGACGTGGAGGGTCCGGAAGTTCCCGCCGGCGGGGACGGAGACGGACTGGATCAGTTCCGCGTTGGAAAGCAGGACCGGGGTGATGATCAGTGCCGAGGCCGACTGATCGTCATTCACGGTGAAGGGAATTTCGATGAGGGGTGAATCCTCCTCGGCGGCGACGTTGGGGATGGAGACGATGGTCGGGGGATCGTTCAGGGCGATGACCACCCGGAGGTTCACCGATCCGCTGGTGACGTGGTTGGCGGAATCCCTGACGCTGTAGCTGATCACCGCCGGGCCGTCGTGGCCCACCGGGGCGGTGTAGGTCCACAGGCCGCCGGAAACCTGGGCCACGGCGCCGGTGTTCGCGGACACGTTTTGCCAGGTCAACGTCAGGCCGTTCTCGGCATCCCACGCCGGCAGGAAGAGGTTGGTCGAGGTCCCGTCGGGAATGCGGACGATCTGGAGGGCCTTCAAGGCGGGGTCGGAGACCTGCCACGACGGATCTCCCGTGGGCGTCTGCCACAGGGGATCGGTGTCGGTGCCATCGGGGACCAACTCCCCGTCCTGGGCACCGCCCTGGGCGGGAAGCGACGCGAAGTCGGTCAGGACCAGGGTGGGTTTCTGGTTGAAACGGTAATAGGCCAGCAGGCCGGGGGTGCCGTTGGTCAACGAAGCGTGCATCGACTGCAGGATCTCGGGTGCGGTGCGCGCGGTGGTCCAGATGCGGAACTCGGCGAGTTGGCCGACGAACCCTCCCAGCAGAAGATTGGCGCTGAAGGGGGTGAACGGCGTCATGCCGGGCTTGGTCGCCTCCTCGATGCCGTTGCGGAAGATCTTCATGTAGTTACCGCTGGCGCTGGCGACGAAGGCGAAGTGCTGCCACGAGCCGACGATCGGCACCGGCGGGGTGTAGGAGAGCCGCCCGACACCGCTGCCGCTGTTGCCGAAATCCCAGTAAACCCGGCCGTCGCTCCACGGGACCTGGGCCTGGATGAGGTTGGCGCCGTTGGCCGGATCCAGGGTGAAGGAGGTTTGTGCCGCCGCCGCGGTGGCGTGCTGCCAGAACTCGACGGTGATCTCGCCCACCGGCGCGACGGTGCCGAAGGCGGGCACGCGGACATGGTTGACGCCGTTGAACTGGAGGGCGGTGGCGGGTCCCACGTTCGGGGAGTCATCGACCGCCTGCACCGTCAGATTGAAGGTCCGCGTGGCGGTCAGACCGCTGACCGCGTCGGTCACCACCACGGTGATGGTGACCACCCCGCTCTTGCCGGGGCGCGGCTTGTAGGTCAGCTGCGCGGTCTCGTTGGGGCTGGTGTAAATGACGCCCGGATGCCGGACCATCGTGGTATCGCTGGACGTGGCCGTGATGCTGAGATTCTGAGTCAACTCGGGGTCGCCGTCGGTCAGCGCGATGGTCAGCGTCGAGGTCGGCGAGCCTTCGCCGACGGTCTGGGCAGGAATCA
This sequence comes from uncultured Verrucomicrobiota bacterium, assembly GCA_964608505.1. GTDB lineage: Bacteria > Verrucomicrobiota > Verrucomicrobiia > Limisphaerales > CAIMTB01 > CAIMTB01. Next base: position 22,929 of record CAZSOV010000022.1, on the reverse strand, counting down.
CCGCCAGGGTTGGACCGTCCTCGACCGTGATGCCCTGCAAATAAACTTTCGCAGCGAGGGCCGTGGTGCCGTCGCTCGCGGTGTAGCTGATGGTGGCCGGACCGTTGTAACCTGGGGGCGGGGTGTACCGAAAGAGGCTCCCCGAGAGCTGGGTGATGGAGCCCTGGTTGACGGAAACGCCCGAGTAGGTCAAGGAGGCGGTTTCCATGTCGAACGCGGGCAGGACGAGGTCCACCGGGACGTCCTCGGTGTAGCGCACGACCTGAAGCGTCGGGAGCGTGGGTTCCGGGGTCGCGGGCCAGGAGGGAGTCCCGATCAGGGCCCCGTTCTGGGCGCCGTCGGCGGTCGCGAGGTCGTTCAGGGCGGCGCCGCTGCCTTCGGTGAAACGGTAATTCAGCACCAGGCCGGGCGAGTTGGCCGGGACGCCGCCGCGCCAGGCGGCGATTTCGGCCGGAGTCCGGGCCACGTTCCAGAGTCGGACGTCGCCGATCCGACCGTTGAACCGGAAGGAGTGGGGACTGGTTCCGACCGCCCCGATGATGAGCGGCGAGCCTCCGTCCTTCGGATTGCGCCCCACGATGGCGGAACCGTCCAGGACCCCGTTGACATAGACCCGCAGCTCATTTCCGTCCCACTGGCCGGCCACGTGGGTCCAAGTATTGGCGGAGAGAACGGAGTTGCCTGCAACCGCGTTGTACTGGGCGGAACTCGCGGCGCCGTCCAGGGTGAAGAAGCTGATTCGCCCCGTGGGTTCCAGGCGCAGAATGTAACCGCCCTGTTCGACCTCGTACTTCTCCACGATGCCCATGATGGTCCCGATGGCCGCGGGACGGATCCAGGCCTCGACGGTGATCGGGCCGGTGACGCTGATCGCCGGGCTGTCCAGGGTCTGGGAGTACTGGCTGGTGCCATTCAGCGCGAGGGACGCGAGCGGCCCGTCGACCGGGAGCCAGGCCGGATGGCCGAGGAGCGTGGCGTTCTGCGTGCCATCACCGGTCGCGGCATCGAAGGCGGTGACGCCGGAGCCTTCGTTCAGGTGGTAGGCGGCGATCAGGCCGGGGGTGTTGTTCGGGAGGGAGGCATGGCGCGCGGCGAGCAACTCCGCCGCGGTGCGGGCCACGTTCCAGATCCGCACCTCGGCCATCTTCCCGTTGGCATTGGCGTCGCCGTAAATGTCCCAGTTGCTGCGTCCGACGTAGTTGTTCGTGCGGGTCACGGCGTTGGGCGCGTGAATGGGTCCCGAAGCGGTGTCGACGCCGTTGATGAAGACGTGCCCGATGCCCGCGGCGTCCCGGGTGAACGCGAGGTGAGTCCAGGTGTGGAGCGGGAGGGTCTCCGGCGAGTCGACATACTGGGAGATGCCCCCCCGATAGATATGAAGGCCGGGTTGGCCGGAGCCGCCCTGGGACAGCGCGCCGAGCACGTTCTCGTTGGCCGCCCCGTTGCCGAAATCGAACAGGCGAGACCAGTGGGCGTAGGACCGCAGGAAGACCCAGCTCTCGACGGTGAAGGTGCCGCCAAACCACGAGCCGTCCGGGAAATCGAGGTGCTCGTTCGTGCCGTCGAAGTCGAGCGCGGTTCCCGGACCGACGACGGGGGGATCGTTGACCGCGTTGACCTGCAAGCGCATGACCGCGTTGCTGGTGACCGTGAGATCGTTGAGGGTGTAGGTGAGGGTATCCGCGCCAAAGGCGAACGAGGTGTTGGGCGGGGGCGTGTAGCGGAAGAGGCCCCCACTGATCTGGGTAAGGGTGCCGCGGGTCGCGCTGACGTTGCTGTAGGTCGGAATCGCGGTTTCGACGTCGAACCCGGGGAGAAAAACGAGCTTCGGGGAATCCTCCGAGGCCTGAACGCCGAGCTTCGCCGCCAGCGTGGGCTCGGTGTTTTCCCAGTACGCCGGCCCGGTCACGATGACGCCGGTCTGGGTGCCCGCCTGGAAGGGGTTGGACGTGGCATCGGCCCAGTCGCGGACCCGGTTTCCTGCGCTCCCCTCGAACCGGAAGTTGAGCACCAACCCCGCAGAGCCCGGGGGCACGGGGGCACCCAGGTTCTCAGCGATCTCCCGGGCCGACCGGGCGACGTTCCAGACCCGGAAATCCGCCAACCGCCCGACCGTGTAGAGGAGCAAGTCACCGGTCTTTCGGACGAACGGCGTCATCCCGGCCTTGGAAGCCTCCTCCACGCCGTTGCGGAAGATCTTCATGTAGTTGCCACTCTGGCTGGCGACGAACGCGAAGTGCACCCACTGCCCGACCGGCGACTGCGGGGGAACGTACGAAAGCCGGCCGGGGGACGCCCCGGTGACGTTACCCCAGTCCCAGTAAATGCGTCCGTCACCCCAGGGAAGATGCGCGTTGATCCGGTTGGCGGTGTCGTCGGGCATCAGCGTGAAGGTGCTCTGGTTGGCCTGGGCCGTGGTCAACTGCCAGAACTCGATGGTGACCTCGTTCGTCGGCGCGACGGTACCGAAGTCCGGCACCGCAATCCTCTGGTCCGCCGGACGGCTGGTGTCGTACCGCGGGACCGGCGGATCGTTCACCGCGTTGACCGTGACCAGGAAACTGTCCGACGCCGTCCGCGCGTTCGCGTCCGTCACGGTGAAGGTGAGCGTGGCGGTGCCATTGGCGTTGGGCACGGGCACGATGGCGGCGGATCGGGAGCCGGTGTTGCCGGTGATCGTCACGTTGCCGGGCGGGATCAGGTCGTGGTTGTTCGACGTCACCGAGACCGTCAGGCTGCCGGCGGCGGTCTGGCGGTCGGACACCGTGAACGACACGTTGAGCGCGGCATCCTCCGGGGTCGTCTGGTTGGCGATGTCGCTGATCGTGGGCGGCGAATCGGTCAGCGTGAAATTCGAGGAACCGGAGGCCGACGCCGGGGAGAAGGTCCCGCCGGGAAAACTGGGCGTGACGGTGATGGGCAGCTTGGACGAGGCCACCGTGAAGCTGTAGCTGCCGTTCGCGGCCGTGGTGGTGGTCAGGGTATCCGAGGGGATGGTCCAGAACGACGCGTCCCACAGGTTGAGCGCATGCCCGACCGGACTTCCCGCCATGACCTGGGCGCCGAAATCGGCGATGCCAATAAAAGTCCCCGAATTGGACCACCAGACGCTCAGTCCCGCGCCACCGTCCTGCTCGAAGAACAGCACCTCCACGGTATGGGTGCCCGCACTCAGGGCGATGGTGCCTTCCTGCCAGGCCATGCCGTGCAGTCCGTCGTTGTCGACCACCAGGGTTCCGTTGACGTAGAGGCGGCTGCCGTCATCGGACTGCGTCCAGAACCGGTAGTTGCCGCCCAGGCCGCTGACAAAGGTGGTGGAGAACTTGGCGGCGATCCGGTCCGCCGGGGCCGCCGCCCACACGCTGCTGAAGGCGGACCCGACGCTGGTCGGGAAGTCCACCGCGGAGATCCCGGTCGCGTTGAAGTTGGCCGAGACGTCCGTCGGAATCTGGGTGACCGACGTGATGGACCCCCGCGTGAGGGACACGGTGGCACCCGCGACGTTGCCCTGGGTGGCCGTGACGGTTCCGGAGATGGTGACCGCCGACGCCGGCAGCGCCACCGAAAGCAGGAGCAGCGCCCAGCCGGCCAGAGCGGGGCGGAAACGGGCCGGGTGCAGGTTCCGTAACGCGCCGGCGGAAGATCGGAGAAAGCGGTTCATCGGGAGCAGGATTTGAAGAAGGAGCCGGATGCCCGGGGCCCGGGTGCGTCCGTTGGCCATTTGCCATTCGCCATTCGCCATTCGCGGATTCATGGGTGGGAGATCAGGCCGAGGCTTAAGGTTGGGGATTGAGTTCCGCGATGGTGGTCACGCGGTTCAGCTGGAAGGAGCCGGCGACCACGATGTTGGTCCGGTGCAGGCCCGTGACCGTTTCCCGATAGGTGCCCTCCACGATCCGTTCACCGTAGCCGGGGGGCGGGTTGGGGGGTGGCGGGGAGAGCTCGAACTCGATGATCCGCTTCAAATCGTATCCCTTCTGATGGTCGGGATGGTAGCGGTGCTTGAAGGGGTTCCGGGCAAAGGTGTCGGACATCGAGTTGGTGCCGCGCAGGGCCGAGCCCAGGGCGAAATCACCACCAAGCGGGAGTTCGTTGTCGGGAAAATCGAACGCCGCGGTGCTCAGCCGGCGGCCCACCGGGACGCCATCGCGCGCCGTGATGCCGGTAAACTGCCCGATCTTCGCATCGTCGGTCACCAGCACCTCCTGACCCGGTTTGTCGACCACGGCGAAGCCCTGCGCGTCGTTGGTCGTGGTGCCGTTCTTCCACATCTGGATGACCTCCTTGAGCAACCGGGTCCGCCCCGTGCCGTCCACATGCAGGAGCAGGCGCAACCGGAACTCGCTGCCGGACGGGGTGGGCGTCATCGAGACGCTGGTGCGGCTCAGGCCGTTCGGGATGCGGTTGGTGGTGACGATGCGGGTCACCACGTTGGTTTCCAGCTGGACGGTGAAGCCCATCGACACGTTGGTGGTCAGGGGCCCGGAGTGCGCCTCGCTGATCCCCCGGATGACCGCGGTGCCAACCCACAACCCGGCGTGGGCGACCGCCTCGGGAAGCGCGGCGAGCGCGGGCCCGGCCAGGCGCAGGCCGCGGGAGGACGCCGCCCCGCCCGAACCGGCAAGGGAGGCGCTCGGTGTCGACGGTCGCCGGGCCGAAACGGGCACCAGGAACCGGCTGCCGGCGTCGTCGGCCACTTCCAGCACCGTTTCGTAGAGGTCCGACGTCATCGCCGCCCGGCGGACGGCGAGGCGTTCCACCACCGCCTGGCCACCGGCCAGCGTGCGAACCAGGGGCGAGACGAAGTTCGGCCAGGTGAGCGTGGCATCGTCCAGCCGCACGGCCCGGGACAACGGGTTCACCGCGGGCGCGGCGAGGTCGCGGATCGTGACGCTCAGCCCCGTGCCGAGGTTGCGCAGACTCAGTCCCAGATCCTCGGCCGTCACCCCGAAATCCAGGCCGTCGCCGAAGTCGGTCGCGAGGTGCAACGGGGCGACATAGTCGGAGCCGCCCTGGCAATAGATCCAATACGCTTCGCCGGCGCGCACCAGGTCGGTCGCCAGAACCGGCTGCCAGGTTCCGGCACCGCTCAGCCGATGGATGGCGACCAATCCCGTGGCCGTCGAGAAATGAGCCGGCGACGGACGGAAGAACGTGCCGAAGGTGGGCGGCGCGGCGGGGTCCACGGGGAGCCCGCGGAAATTGAAGGTGTCGGGTTGCCAGGCGATCGGCCTCAACGACGGACGTCCGGCGAGGGTGAGCGGGACGGCGGCGGCGCCGTTGAATTTCACCAGGTAGGCCCGGTTCACCTGAAGCCGGAACAGGTCGTTCTGGAAGGCCTCCGGTCGGCTGCTCGAAACCCAGGAACGCCAACCCGCCTTCTGCAACGCCGGTTCGTTGACTTCCTGGATGAAATCCGGCGCGCCCAGCCCATTGTCGTAGGCCCAGACGCTGTCCACGTCGATGCCGTTGAACACCACGTCGAGGTCCGGGTTGGGAGGCAGGACGGCAAACGCCACGGCATTCCAACCCGGTTGGAGGGTCAGGGTCTGGCTGGCGCTGGGCTCGCCGCGGGCCGGCGTCAGGGCCGCCAGGGTCCAGACCGTGGCCAGCAGGCAGGCCCGGACGGTCAGCGACAGCCGGCCAGCGGTGGTTTGGGAGGGCATCTTCATAAAACGAGTTCTCGGTTGCGACGGTTGCGAACGCGGCGGGTCGGGTCCTGGAAGGAGGCGAGGAGGCGAAAAACTTCAGGGCAGTGCCGGGGGCCGATCCGCGGTCTTCGGAAGGGGTGCCAGCCGCTCGAACACCGACCGGTTGGTGCGAATCTCGAGACCGGCCAGCATCCGGGCGCGGAACTCCGCCTGACGGAGCTCGCGTTTCTCGCGCTGCAACTGGCGGCGCAGGACCTCGCGGACTTCCCCCAACGGACGGGTCGCCGGCGGGCGGGTCTCCATCAACCGGACGAGGTAAAGCCCCTTCGGGGTCTCCACGAGCGGCGCGTGGTCCCCCGGCTCGGCCAGGGAGCGCAACGCCTCGACCACCGCGGGTTCCCACCCCTGCCCCGGAGTGCCCGACACCAGCCAGCCGGTATCTCCGCCCCGGTACCGGGTCGCCTGATCCTCGGAGTTCTCGCGCACCAACCGCTCGCGCGTGGCGGCGTCGCCGGCGATCGATTGCTCCCGCAGTTCCCCGGCGCGCGTTCGCAACGCGGCCCGTTGCTCGGGCGCGGCCTTCGGACTGAGCTTCAGGAACAACACCGCTCCCCGAACGGCGGGCGGCAGGACGTGCCGTTCCGGATGGGCGTCGTACAGCGCCTGAATCTCCTCCTCCCGGACCTCCGGGGCCTCGACGTCCGGCGCCTCGCGCTCCCGATAGCGGGCGACCAACAGTTGCTCCAGGGCCGCCGCGGTGTCGGGTTCCCGGTCGAAGCCGGCCGCGCGCGCCCTGGCCAGGGTCGCCTCGAACAGGAGCAACGAATCCAGAACCGCCTCCGGGGTGGTTCCCGGGGCGCGCCGGGCCAGTTCCTGCCGGAATGCTTCGACGCGGATGGGACGTCCGGCCACCACCGCCACGTCGTTGGAGCCCGGCGTTCCGGTGGGAGCGGCGGGTTCCTGCCGGCAACCGGCCAGGAGCCACCCGCCCAGGCCGATCCCGAGGCCGACCAGCCAGCGCCGCGGGGAGGACCGGAGCCGGCAAATGGCGTGCCGTCGCTTCGGCACACTGCAGGGGTTCGCGGAGGAGTGGAGAGGGACGTTGGCCATGCGGGGCATCGGGTTCGCCTCCCCAGCGGAGGGTCAGGCGAGCACAAATCGGGGCTGCGAAATGGAATTGGGGAGCACCGCCAACCGACCGCCGACCGACGCCCGTCATTCACCGCCTGGTTCGTCAGGGGCAAGCAACGGCGCGCGGACCCTCGCGAGGCGACGGGGTGCATGTCAATCAGTGTCTCGTAACTATTGCATTACGATCACCCCCGAGGGGGAGAGGTCGTGGATCGCGCACGCTTGAACACCAGGGACGGCGCCGGTCGGTCGCGCGGCCTCAATGACCGCCCGTCACCGTGTAGCCGGCGCGTCGCAGGTCTTCCGCCAGGTCCATCTCCATCTGCACGGCCGCCTCGAATGGCATCGGGTTCAGGTAATCGTAGAGTTCCGGCATCAACCGCACGCCATGACGCCGCACCACGTAGGCGTCCTTGACCCCGGCCTTGTGGTTGGCGAAGCGCTCCTCGGGCGTCAATCCGGTCATGCCCACATAGACGCAGGGCTTGGCGGGGTCGCGGTTCGGATTGGCCGCCTGGACGGCGCGCAACCTGCCGGCCGCCGGGTCCAGCAGGACCACGTAGACGTGGTGATGATGCTCGCCGCCGGGTGGCCGCGGTCGAAGGTCGCGGAACCTGCGTCGCTTCATGCCATGCTTCTCGATGCTCGGTGAAACCGGCTCCGGGAAACTCCCTGCCGGTCCGCGACATCGTGCCCGGGAGTTCCGTGCAGCGGCCGTATTCGCCGGTGGGGCTTCCCTTTCGTCCGGAGTATGGTGGGCGGGGGCCGTGCCCTCCGTAAAGCCACCGGTCCGCCCTCCAATGCGGGGCCGGCGAGTGCCGAGTCGCCGGTCTCCCCTTCTCCTTTCGCCTGCCTCGATCGCCTCGCGACCCGGCCCGCCGTCGCGGACCGGACTGCGCAAGTAAAAGGCACCCTTCCGCGAAGGAAGGGTGCCTGGTGATTTCGCCCGGGACATCCCGCCCCGGGCCGGGCCCGACCGCCGCCAGGGCGTCCGGGCATGGCCGAGGGTGCTATTCCTCGGGTTCGCGCGGGTAAGGCGGAACGTACGGGTTGGCGATGCGATGCACGTTCTGCGGACTGAACTCGCTGTCCGCGCCGTGGCAGATGGTGCAGGTCTCGATCTCGTCCCCGCTGAACGGATCCCCGGGGGTCGGGTCGAGGGTGGTCAGGCTGCCGTGGGTGGTCGCGGCGGTACTGTCATGGCAGGCCATGCAGGCGAGCCGGGACGGCGAGGAATTCCAGGTCGTGCTCTTCGGATCGGAATGGCACTTGGTGCAGTTGCGGACGTCCTGCGGGAAGATGATCTCGGAGAGGCCGCCGCCGCCGTTTTCGTTGCCCTTGTGCAAGTAGCGACCGTAGTGGGCGCCGTGCACGCGCCGGACGAGCGGCGAGACGCCGAAGCCCCACTGGGAGTTGGTCCAGTTGGTCTTGCCGGTCATCTGGTGGCCGTAGTCATGGCACCCCTTGCAGAGATCGGGCGTCATGGTGTTGGCGCGCGAGGTGGCATGGATCCGGACGTCGGCGTGGCAGCTGATGCAGGCCGAGGCGGGCGTGATGTGGGGCTCGATATTGGTGGAGCCCACCTGGAAGTTGAGCATGGCGTAGCCGCCCTGGCCGGTGGCCGGACGGAACTCGGCATAGGCCGTGTAGGTGCCGGGCGCCAGGTCCTTGACGTCGGACAGTTGGTACAGGATGGCGTCGGCGGTGCGGGTGGCGGCCTTGTCGTCGTTGGCCGGGTCCTTGCGCACGCGCAGGTCGTTGTTGGCGCGGCTGACAGTGGTGCTCTTCAGCGCGGCAGCCGTGGTCAGGACGGGGACCGTGTAGGCGCGCGGGCCGGACACGAACAGGTCGGCATTGCGCCATTCGGTGGGTTGAACGTTGGTGGAAATCTGCGGCTCCTTGATGCCGGCAGGATCGACGACGGCGCCAGTGGCGGCGTCGGTGACCTTGATGGTCAGGACGGGAGTGTCGCCGGCGGCGTAGTAACTGCCGTTGGCGGGCTGGGAGAGCGCGAGGGAGACGACGTTCTTGAAGGGCGGCGGCGCGATGAGATGGGCGCCAGAGACGGATTTGCCGAGCCCCTGGAGATCGGCGTCATGGCAGACGCCGCACATGAGATCCCCGCTTTGCGAGCCGCCGGTGTGGGCAACCATGCCGCCCGGCACCTCGGCGCGCCCGCCGAACCAGACGTTGTCGTGGCAGGAACCGCAGGCGAGGCGGGTGGGCTCGGTCTTCCACCGGTCGTCGACGTGGCAGGTGGTGCAGTTCTTCACGTTGGCGGGATACACGACGCCGAGGTAGTCGCGGAAATTGCCGCTGACGCTGTTGGTGTTGAAATAGGACTTGAGTCCCTCGCCCATGTGGACGCCGTGGGCGCGGATGACAATGTGGTCGGAGCGCCGTCCGCCGGGGGCGGAGGCATCGGTGAACGCGGCATAGCCATCGTTGTTGTGACAGGCCTTGCAGGATTTCTCGGGCTGATAGTCGAGCGACCAGCTGCCGAACGGATTCCGTCCGACGTCGGCATGGTGCATGTAGATCTTGCCGCTCTGGGTGCCCTCATGGCAGGTGGCGCAGCTGGCCTTGGTGAACAGCGGCTGCTCGACCGTCGCGGTGCCGATCTGGACGCTCGCGAACTTCATGAGCTGCTGCATCAGGTCGTCGCCGCGCACGGCATAGGCCGTGACGGTGTAGGTGCCGGGGGCCTCGTCCGTGATCGGCTTGAGCGTGTACGTCAGCACGTTGCCGTTGACCTGGACGTCGGGATTCGTCCGGAGATCGATGTAGTGATGCGGGTTCTTCGAGCGGTCGACCGAGGCGTTCAGCAGCTTCACCGCGGCCTTGGTCAGCTTCGGATCCTCCGGGCCGACCATGTAGAGGTTCAGCGTGGAGAACGACGCCCGGGTGATCCCCTGCGCGAAGTTGTCGAGGATGGTGATCGTGATCACCGGACTCTCGCCCGCCACGAAATGGCTCTTGTTCGCCGGAGCCGAGACCTGCACGAGATAGGTCCAGCCCTTCAGTTCGGCGATGGTCTCGTTTTCGTTCACGACGCGGTAGAACCCGAACTCGTCCTGCAGGGTGGTCGGCAGCAACGCGACGAAGACTCCCGTCTGCACTTCGGCCACCTTCGCCGCCGCGACGTCGAACCACGGGGCCGCGGGATCCAGGGAGGAACGGGACTGGATCCGGTACGGTCCGGTCTTGCCATGGAAGAAGAGCTGCATCTGGCCGCCGGCAGGACGGGCGAGCCCGACGATGTCGGGTGGAGCGGCGGTCTGGGCTGGGGCATCGGACGACGCCACGACGAGGAAGGCGCAGGCCATCACCGCGAGGAGTCGGGTTAGTTTCGAGCTTTTCATTGGGTTGGCATTCGGTGGCACCGTCGTTCTTCGGACCGACCGGTTCCTCCTTCCGCGGCGGAAACCGGATCGACTGCACGCCTGTTGTCCGAACGACCAAACGAGATTGGTGCCGTGGTTCGGGACGAAGCTTGGAGGGCCAGCGCTTCAAGTCGAAGGGGTTGGGGCGGGTGCCGCACTCCCGGGCCGGGCGAGGCCCCCACCCCCGCCGACCGCTCCATCGTTACCACTTATGAAGCCCTGGTCCGAAGCTCATGCGTCCGGTCCGGACGCGACCTTTCCCGGGCCGGGTGCGAACGCGGGAACGCGTTGGACCGACAATGGGTTGGACGGGTTGACCACCGCCCCTGGCCCGTCCCGCCGCCATGCCCGCGGTCGGTGCGGCTCCCGCGGGAGCGTGGATTTGTCGGGGGTCAAAGGCCGGCGAACCCGGACAAGGAACGTTCGAACATCGGCAAGAAACAGCCACGCCGTTCGGGGGTGAACGGGGTTTTTCGGCTTCAACCCGACCGGTGCATCGTTACTTTGCGCCATGCCCCCGAAGACCGCCCCCCAGCGACCGCGCCCCGCGGCCACCGCCCCGACCTCGACCGGCGCGGCCCGAATCGCCGCCGACACGCCCGCCGGCAGCGGCGGCGGCGGCGACCGCGAACACATCGAGTACCACCGCGACGGCACCGTGTGGGCGCGCGGCCAGGTGCGCGGGGACCAGCCCACGGGTTATTGGGAATGGTACCGGAAGGACGGCACCCGGCTGCGCTCGGGCATGTTCGAGGGCGGGAAGCAGGTGGGCGAATGGACCACGTACGACCGCCGGGGGGAGGTCCACAAGGTGACCGTTCTGAAGCCGAAAACCGCCGGCGGTGCGACCACCACCCTCGCCGCCCGGAGGAGCACCCCGGCTTCCGGGAAGCAGCCGAAGTCCGCCCGTCCGGCGGCGAAGCGGGTCACGCGCGGGAAGGTCCCTCCGGCCGCGAAGCGGGCGTGACCGCCCGCCCGGCTGCCGGCATCCGAACGGGCTATGGGACGGGGCTCGCGGCGAACTCGGCCCGCAAGGTCACGAGACCGTAGCCCGGAACCTCCACGGCCCCGCGCACCGGCGGGCCGGGACGTTCCGAGGTATCGCTGAGGGTGACCGTGACCGGGAGCGGTTCGCTCCATTTCAAGCTGGCCTTGGAAGTCCCGCCCGAGGCCCCGTAGAGGCGAACGATCAGGGCCCGGCCATCCCGGCTCCGCTTCAGTCCGGTCACGACGACGCCGGAGGGCTCGACCTGGAAGCGGGGAACCGCGCTGGCGGGGGCGGATCGCCGGGGAACCACGATCAAGGGCTGGCTGAGGCCGACGGCCAGCCGCGTGTTCTCGGCGGCATCGAAGGGACCGTGCGGACGCAGGGCAAAGCGGAAGGTCACGGGCCCGTCCTGGTAGGCGCGGTAGTTCGTGCCCCAGTGGTTGTTCATCGCCCAGGAATAGAGCCGACGCGTCGGTTCCACCTTCTTCCGCCAGACGTCGGGATTGGATTGCGAGCCCACCAGCGTCGCGGTGATGCCCCCCACCTCCACCAGGGGCGCGTCGAGGGTCACCCAGGCGATGCCGTGATCCCGGTTCGACACATCCGCCCAGCGTCCGACCGTGAACCAGTTCTTGCACGCGCTCGGGATGAGATCGCGATCCGGACGGATCACGCCGAAGGGCAGTTCCAGGCGCAGCTGGCCGTCGGGCACGCGAAAGGGGAACGCGAAGTGCACGGCTTCCTTGCCGCCCTTCTGCGCGAACTGCCAGTCGTTTGGCTGCCCGGGAATCGCCGCGCGCTCCTTGTCCACGAGGTTCGCCAACTCGAGGACGTCCGATCCCGCCGTCAGCCGGATCTCGCGGGTGAGACCGCGGCAACCGGGGGCGCCCGATTCCACCACGATGCTCCCGACGAGCCGTCCGTTCTCCCGGACGCGCATCCGGACGGGGCCGTTGCGCTGGCGATCCTCAACGCGGTCGCCGGGCAGGAACCAGAATTCGTTCAACGCCTCGCCGTCGCTGCCGTCCACGTAGTCGAATCCGTTGGCCAGCGACTTGAGCTCCGCGACGGCCCCGGTGCGTTCGTCGATGCGCACGGCGAGGCGTTCGTTCGAGATCCAGGGCGGCGACACCTTCACCGGGGTCAGGGCGAGCGCGACGCCGTTGGTGAGCCGGTAGGAGGCCCGGCCCAACGCGGGGATGTCCCGGACCAGGAAGGCGAGATCTCCGTTGGACAACCGCTGGGAGGGAACCTCCCCGCCGCCGGCGTCCTCGACGCGGTTGCCGGGGCCCGCCTGGTCGGCGGGGACCACGACGACTTCCGTCCGGGGCCAGGACGTCGTGTTGCGCACGTCGAACCAGACGGGGCCCTCGCCGGCGAGGTCCGGGCGCGGCGCGGTCCGGGCCAGCAAATCGCGGGAACGTCGGTCGGCCTCCAGGGCGTAAGAGCGCTTGATCTCCCATTGTTCCCGGGTCGCCTGGGACTCGGGATCCGACACGCTGCACCAGGCGCCCCAGGTGTGTTCGGAGTACAGGAGCACCTGGTTCCAGGCCTCCGTGAACTCCGTCGCGCCCGGTCGGGACTCCGCCACGGAACCGGCGACAGGCGGATGGACCGCGTCGAGGGCCTCGGCCTGGATCACGCGATCCGCGCTGGCCCGGTTCATGGCGGTCTCGAGGGCCGACGAGCCGGCGCCATCCTCCCAATAGGGGGTCCAATCGCCGCGCACCTCGGGCAGGCGCTCACCGTAGCGTTGCTCGAAGGCACGAAACGCCTCGCCGGTCCCCGAGATGACGAACCGCGGCCAGACGTACTTCGCGTTCCAGTCCCGGATGAACTCGCAGATCGACGGGTCGGGCTCGGCGTTGTCGCCGTGCCCGCTCCAGCGGACGTAGGCGATGTCGAACTCGTACCCTGCGGTGTCGAGCCCGCGTTGGAACTCGGTCACGAGGGCGGGACTCAACGAGCGATAAATGTGGGAGAGCGCGTAGCCCTTGAACGGAATCCAGACGAGCACCCGCTCCCGGCCCGACGGACCGATCCACCAGAACGGGCGGTTCTCCCACTGCCGGAGGATGTCGCCGATCCGGTCGAAGTAGTTGGGCGCGGTGGAAAGGTAGCGGATCCCGGCGTGGGCCATGGCCGTCACGGTGCCCCAAGTGTACCCGGGCACGTCGCTGATCATCGCCGAATCGATGGGCACCCCCGTCCGCCCGGCCAGCTCCGTGGAGTACTCGAAGAGCCGGATCAATTCCTCCGGACGGCAGAGCCCGGTGAGTTCGTTCAGATACATGCCGTTCAACACCACCTGCCCGCGCTTCACCGCCTCGAAAAATTCCGCCCGCTCCGCCTCCGCCATCCGGTGCAGGTACAGATGGGCCGCCCACAACACCTCCACGTTCCACACGAACCGCGAGCCCGCGGGGTACCCCTCGGTGCGACGCGCGTACTCGATGCCCTTCCGCAGGTTCTCCACCTGCCTGGCCTCGATGGCCGTCTGGATCTCGGTGTACCCGATGTCCGTGTGCGAATGCGGCAGCACGTACACCGTCAGCGGGCGGACCGGTTCCAAAACCACTTCCGCGGACGCCAGCACCCGGCCTTCCGCCGCGACCTCGAGCCGGCGGGGAGTCGGGCGCCGCACCGGCTCCGCCCCGAACTCCACCGTCACCGGTCGGTTCCCCAACGTCACCCGCGCCGGCTTCGTCCCCCGCAGCGTGACCGTCGCCTCGACCGGCGCGCCAAAATGCCGGACCCGCACCTCGACCGGCTGCACCTCCCGCTCCCCTTCGCGTCGCAACGCCCGCACCGAAAGCACGGCGTCGACGACGGTGGTCGCGCGGGTCTCGGCGGCCACGACGCCCTCCGGGCCCTCCAGCCGGAGCCAGTCGTACAGGAACCAGCTGCCCGAGGTGGTCGTGATCCGCAGCTGGTTCTCGCCCCGGACCAGCGTCCCGGCGGGCCACGTGAATTCCAGGACCCGGGTCGGGCCTTCCCCAAACTGTCCGCGCACCGCCCCATCGCCGCTCCCCGCCGGAACCACCTGCTCCCTGGCCTCCTCGTTCAGTCGGACGGAGAGCCGGGGTGGACCCGCCGGATGGGCATCCAACACCCCAAGCCGCAGCACGACCTCGCCCGCTCCCGGGTCTCCTCCGACGGCAAAGAGGACGGTGAAGGTGTGCGACTGCCCGCCGGCCCAGGCGTCCGAGGGCCCCGGATGCACATAGGGCCAGTCCCGCTCCGGCGCGGCCTTTCCCACCACATGGAACCCGGCGTCCCGGTAGGCCGCGTAATTGGTCGAAGCCAGCGCGAATTCGGCGTTGCCACGCTCCGGCTTCCCGATTTCCCACAAAGTTGCCCCCCGGATCGGGAGGTGAATGATTCCCACGGCCAGAACAACGCACCAGAATGGCAACGGAAGCGGTTTCATAGGCGAATGCGATCCGACGGACACCCACGATGACCCCGTCGGCGACGCGCCTCAAGGCTCGCCGCCGCCCCACGCAGCATCCCGCCGCCGATTGGCGAAGACTGCCCGCCCCTTGACGTGACGATCCGCCCCCCGTTCGCCCCCGCGACCCGCCGTCCAGGCCGCCCGGCGGGAACGAATCCTCCGTTGCGGGCCCGCCTGAACCGCTGAACCGTGCCGAAAAAACCGCTTGGTTCCCGCCCGGCTTCCGGGCAAAGTCCTCATGGCGTACGAAACGCGCCGGGTGCCTTCGACTAGTGACAAGGGCATCTGGAGCCTCTTCCCCGCCATCGCTCGTTGTCCGTCTTCTGCGCCTGCGTTCTCGCTTCGTGCATTTCTCGGTCCCGCGGTGGTCCGGAGCTTGGTTTCTCCCGACTCGAATCGCACGACGCATCGAACTTGAATACATCGAATCCTTTCATCGAAACCCTTCGCGACCTCGTCTCCCGGCGCGACTACCGCCCCCTCGGCCTGGAAGAACTGGCGACCCGGTTGCGGCTATCGCGGGAACAGGAACCTGACTTCCGCGCGGCCCTCGAGCACTTGGAAAAGTCCGGCGACATCGCCCGGACCAAGGGGGAACGCTACGTCCCCTCCCGCGACGCCGACCTGGTCCCCGGGCGCATCCGGATGAACCGCCAGGGCAAGGGCTTTCTCCAGCCGGACGACCCCGGCCTCGCCGAGATCGCCATCCCCGAAAGCGCCACCGGCACCGCGCTCCACGAGGATCGGGTGCTCGTCCGACGCGACGTCCTGCCGCAGGGACTCCGTCGCGAGTCGCGCGCCGCGCCACCGGCACCCGCCACCGGCACCGTGGTCCGCATCCTCGAACGACGTCGCACCCGCCTCGTCGGCACTCTCCAGTCCAGTCCCCAGTTCCTCTACGTCGTGCCGGATGACCCCCGGATCTCCCACGACATCTACGTCGCCCCGCCTCGCGATCTCGGACGTGTTCCGCGCACCGGCGACAAGGTCGTCGTCGAACTCCGCGAGTGGCAGTCGCGCCATTCCAATCCCGAGGGGGAAATCATCGAGCTCCTCGGTGCCGCCGACGCCGAAGGGGTCGACCTGCTCTCCGTCCTGCGCCAGTACGACCTCCCCCTGCATTTCCCGCCCGAGGCGCTCCGGGAGGCACGAAACCATGGAACGGTCATCGACCCGGACGACCTCGCCGGGCGGGTGGACTGCCGTCCGCACGACGTCGTCACCATCGACCCCGACGACGCGAAGGATTTCGACGACGCGATCTGCCTGGAAAGGGTCGGCGCCCAGCGCTGGCGCCTCTGGGTTCACATCGCCGACGTGTCCCACTACGTCCAACCCGGCACCGCCCTCGACGTGGAGGCACGCAAGCGCGGCAACTCGACCTACCTGGTCGACCGGGTCATCCCGATGCTGCCCGAAGCGCTGAGCAACGAGCTGTGCTCGCTCAAGCCCGACGTGGAACGGCTGACCAAATGCGTCGAGTTTCTGCTCTCCGCGGAGGGGGAGGTGCTCGACACGAAGTTCCATTCCGCGGTGATCCGTTCCCGGAAAAGGTTCACGTACGCGGAGGCCCTGGCCGTGCTCCAGCGCGATCCCGCCACGCCCATTGAGATCATGCTGCACCAGGCTCATGAGCTCGCCCAACGCATCCGGCGCAGCCGGTTCAAGAATGGTTCCCTCGAACTCGATTTCCCGGAGATGAAGATCCGGCTCGACGACCACGGTCGCGTGGCCCGCATCGACCGGATCGAGAACGACGTGTCGCACCAGTTGATCGAGGAATACATGCTCCTCGCCAATCAGGCCGTCGCCGCCCATCTCATGCGCCGCAAGGTCCCGGCCGTCTACCGCGTCCACGAGGAACCCGACGCCCGCCGACTCCTCGAATATCGCGAGGAAGTGCTGAGCCACGACGTGCCCTGCGGAAACCTCGCTCAACGCGCCGAAATCCAGCGTCTCCTCCAGCGGCTCACCCGCATCCCCATCGGGCCTGCCCTGCGCATCGGCTTCCTCAAGTCCCTCATGCGGGCACGCTACGCCGTCCAACCCCTCGGCCACTACGGCCTCGCCAAACGGGAGTACACCCACTTCACCTCCCCCATCCGTCGCTATGCCGACCTGCTCGTCCACCGCGCCGCGTTCGAGCCCCGCCCCCAGTCCCTCGCCGACCTTCAACGCGTCGCCGATCACATCTCCCTGACCGAACGCAATTCCGCCGACGCCGAACGCGACAGCAAGGACGTCAAGCTGTTCGCCTTCCTGGAGGCCCAGCTCCAATCCCGACCCATCGCGTACTCGGCGCTGGTCACCGACGTCCGCAACTTCGGCTTCTTCGTCGACGTTCCCGATCTCGCCATGTCCGGGCTCGTCCCGCTGTCGTGCCTCGAGGACGACTTCTACGTCTTCGAACCCGCCCGCAATCACCTCGTCGGACGTCGCACCCGCCGCATCATCCGCCTCGGCGACGCCATCACCGTCCAGGTCGCCAAGGTCAATCGCTTCAAGAAGCAGGTGGACTTCCGGCTCGTGGCCACCCGCGGCAAAGCTTCCGGCAAACCCGTGCGCCCGTCGGATTCCCGCCCTCGTCAAGGCCTCCCACCCTCCTCCCGGACTTCCCTTCGGGACCGCGGTTCGGAGCCCCGCCCAACCGTGGAACCGACGCGAACACCCGCCCGATCCACCGCCCGGCGACCCGCCACCCCCGATCGAGGCCGCCCCGAATCCCCTCCGCTACGACCCCCCGCGCCGTCGGCCCCGCGGCCCCAGGAACGCCCCGACTCAAATTCCCGGCGGTTGCGCCCCCACGTCGACGAGCCTCCACCGTTCCGTTCCGAACGTCCCGCCGCAGGCGGGCGGCCCGCCCGCCGGACGGAAGGGGAGTCGATCCGCACCCCCGATCGGCCCGGAACTCGAACCCCGCGCGAACCGGAGCGAAGCCCGGCCCGTTCCGAGCGACGGTCCATGCCCGCCTCCCCCGAACCGCGGCGCTCCCAGGGCCCGCGTCCGGACCCCACGGATCGCCGGACCCCGGACCAATTCCGCCCCGCACCGACCGCGCCGGAGTCCCCCCGTCCCGCCCGCCGGCAGGAACGGGAGTCGACCCGGACCCCCGATCGGCCCGGAACTCGAACGCCGCGCGAACCGGAGCGGAGCCCGGCTCGTTCCGAGCGACGGTCCATGCCCGGCTCCTCCGATCCGCGGCGCTCCCAGGGCCCGCGCCCGGACCCCACGGATCGCCGGACCCCGGACCAATTCCGCCCCGCACCGACCGCGCCGGAGTCCCCCCGTCCCGCCCGCCGGCAGGAACGGGAGTCGACCCGGACTCCCGATCGGCCCGGAACTCGAACCCCGCGCGAACCGGAGCGAAGCCCGGCCCGTTCCGAGCGACGGTCCATGCCCGCCTCCCCCGAACCGCGGCGCTCCCAGGGCCCGCGTCCGGACCCCACGGATCGCCGGACCCC
>CAZSOV010000022.1:0-4761 GCA_964608505.1 uncultured Verrucomicrobiota bacterium | reverse complement strand
CCCCACGGATCGCCGGACCCCGGACCAATTCCGCCCCGCACCGACCGCGCCGGAGGCCCCCCGTCCCGCCCGCCGGCAGGACCGGGAGTCGACCCGGACCCCTGATCGGCCCGGAACTCGAACGCCGCGCGAACCGGAGCGGAGCCCGGCCCGTTCCGAGCGACGGTCCATGCCCGGCTCCTCCGAACCGCGGCGCTCCCAGGGCCCGCGTCCGGACCCCACGGATCGCCGGACCCCCGATCAATCCGGCTCGCCCTCGGTTGACCCCCGACGCGGCAGACGCACCGGCAACCGCTGAAGCCCGCAGCAGGCATCCCCTCGAGGGGATCCCGGGTCACGCGGGCGAAAGCGGGCGAAAGCACCGTGCCTCCCGCCGGGCCAAATCCAAATCCAGCGCCGGCCCTTCCGGCGCCGATTCCGCCCCAGGTCACTGTGCCCTGTGCTTGGGGCCCTCCCTGTGCTGTGCCTCCCTCCGAGCATATCCCAGGGGTTTTATCAGGATATCGCTCGGATTCCGGGCGTCCGCGTATTGCCTGCGGACGGCTTCCCCGATTCTATCGGCGCGCCCCGCCATGCCTCACCCTCGTGCTCCCCGCCCATCCCCGGCTCCAACCGCGTTCTGGCGTCCGGCCGTGTCGGAACAGCGATCCACCGCGCGTCCGAGATCGCGTGCGCGGGGTCGATTCCGGCGGGCACCCGCAGGCACCGGTTCCGTGCTGGAAGGCGTGATCGGGGCCCACGGCCACACGGTTCTCCCACCAACCCCGCGGCTTGGGCTGGCGTCGCTCCCGGCCCGCGACCTACGTGCGCCTGGCCGCGCGTGGTTCGCGGGAACGTTCGCCCTGCTGATCGGGTTTCTCGCCGCCTCCGTGTCCGCGGCCTCTCGCCCCATCTGGACAGCCAACCGGGTGGTCGGCTCCCCGAACCCTCCCTCCCCCTACACCGTCGGGAACGTCTTCCCCGGCATCCGGTTCCAGAACCCCGTCGACATCGCGCGCCTGCCGGGCACCGACCGGCTCGCGGTGGCCGAGCAATCCGGACGAATCTGGTCGTTCGTCGCGCCCCCGGGCATGGCGACCGACGGTCGAGCCATCCGCCCGGACCTGATGGTCGACCTCCGGCGGTGGCATGAGCCATTCGACAGTGTGCTGGGGTTCACGTTCCACCCGGGCTTCGCGACGAACCGCTTTCTGTTCGTCAACTACAACGAGCCGGGCGGACGCGAGAACGGTTCCTTCGTCTCGCGCTTCACCCTGGCCACGCTCGACCCGCCCACCGTCGATCCGGCGAGCGAAAAGGTCATCCTCCGCTGGTTGTCCGGCGGTCACAACGGCTGCGCCCTCGAGTTTGGGCCCGACGGCACCCTGTACATCTCGACGGGCGACGGCGCGTCGCCCGACCCGCCGGACGGGGTCCGGAACACGGGTCAGGACATTTCCGATCTGCTGGGAGCGATCCTGCGCATCGACGTGGATCATCCCGAGCCGGGACGAGCCTATTCGATACCGCGCGACAATCCCTTCGTGGACGTGCCCAAGGCGGCCCCGGAAGTCTGGGCCTTCGGGTTCCGGAATCCGTTCCGGATGAGTTTCGACCGGGTGACGGGGGAACTCTGGGCGGGCGACGTCGGGTGGGAACAGTGGGAGATGATCCACCGCATCCGGAAGGGCGGGAACTACGGCTGGGCCATCGCCGAAGGTCCCAACCGGCACGTGCGTCCCGACCTGACCCCGGGCCCGGGCCCGATCCTCCCGCCGGTCGTGGCGCTGCCTCACAACGAGGCCGCCAGCATCACCGCGGGCCGTGCCTACCATGGACGCCGCCTGCCCGGGTTGCGGGGGGCGTTCGTCTACGGAGACTGGGAAACCGGGAAGTTCTGGGCCCTGCGCACCGAAGGCGACCGGGTCGTGTCCAACGAGGAACTGTGCGACACCACCCTCAAGCCCGTCGCGTTTGCCGAGGATCACGACGGCGAATTGCTCGTTCTCGACTACGGAGGCGGTCTGCACCGTTTCCTCCCCAATCCCGCGCCTCCCGCCAACGAGGCGTTTCCCCGTCGTCTGGGCGAAACCGGGCTGTTCGCCGACACGAGAACCCTTCTCCCCGCTCCGGGTGTGGTTCCGTATTCGGTCCTGGCGCCGCTTTGGTCCGACGGCGCCCGGGCCGATCACCTCCTTGGCATTCCGGGTGACGCACGCATTTCCACCGCCGACGGGCGCGAGGTCATCTCGGGGCGCATGTGGTATTGGCCGTCGAACACCGTGGTCGCCCGCACGCTTTCGCTGGAGACGGTGCGGGGCGAGGCCGGCTCCCGTCGCCGGGTCGAGACGCAGATGCTGCACTTCGATGGCCAGGGCTGGAATGCCTACACGTTTCGCTGGCGTCCGGACCAATCCGACGCGGACCTCGTACCCGTCGAGGGTACGAACACGGTGGTGCAGGTTCAGGATGCCGCCGCGCCGGGGGGCCGGCGCGAGCTCGCGTGGCGTTTTCTCGGTCGAGCCGAGTGTTTCCGCTGCCACAACGTCTGGGCGGGCGAACTCCTGTCCTTCAACTGGCAACAACTGGGGCACCCTTCGGCCCGGCCGGAATCCGAGAGCGCGCGCCTGGCCCGACTCGGCGTCTTCGAACCCCGCAACCCGCCGCAGCCCTCGCTCGTCCTGGTTCCGCCCCACGATGTCCGCGCCCCGCTCGAACACCGGGCCCGGTCCTGGCTGCACGCCAACTGTGCGGGCTGCCATCGGTTCGGTGCCGGCGGCGGCGTCGCTCTGCACCTCAACTTCGACAAGCCGCCCGCCGAATGGCGCGCGCTCGACGAACTGCCGACCCGCGGCGATTTCGGGTTGCCCGACGCCCGCATCGTGGCCCGCGGCGATCCCTGGCGCTCGACCCTGGTCTATCGCATCAACACCGAGTCCACCGCCCGCATGCCCCACATCGGGTCGCGTCTCGCCGATCCCGAAGGGGCGCGACTCGTGGCCGACTGGATTCGGACCCTCGCGCCGCCCCCCGATGCCTCGCGTCCTCCCGTGGCCTCGGATGCCGCCGCTCGCCTGGCGATGCTGGACGATCCCGGCGCCGTCACGAACGCCGTCCCCCGGCTCCTGGAGTCGATGGACGGCGCGCTCGCGCTCCTGGATCGCCTGGCCAACGAGGCCCGGCCCGTCGCCGCCCCCATCCTCGCCGCCGCCGTCCGGATCACCCGCCACCACACGAATTCGCTGCTGCGCGACCTCTACCAGCGCCTGCTGCCACCCGATCAACGCCGCGCCACGTTGGGACCCGATTTTCCGCCCTCGTCCGTCCTCGCCCTGGTCGGCGACGCCGTCCGCGGCCAGGAAGTCTTCGGCGGCGCCGCGCAATGCGTCCGGTGCCACGTGCGCGACGGCCACGGGCGCGCCTTCGGCCCGGACCTCACCGGCATCGGGAACAAGTACAACCGCGAGCAACTCCTCGACCAACTCCTGTTCCCCTCGCGTGTCATCGCGCCTGAGTTCAAGTCCGTCACCCTGACCTTGAAGGACGAGACCGAGCGGGTCGGATTCGTCCTGCGCCGCACCGCCACCGGGCTGGTCCTCAAGGACGCGAACCTGGTCGAGCATGAGATCCCGATGTCCTCCGTCGCCGAATCGCGGGAATCCGCGCTGTCCGCCATGCCGGAGGGAATCCTCGCGCCGCTGACGGCCCAGGAAGCCGCGGACCTGCTCGAGTACCTGCGGAGGTGACCGGGGCGGCGCCGCCCCGAACCCACTTCCAGCGGCCTACTCCCCGCCACCCCCGGCTTGCGCGAATCCACTCTGCGCCTAGCCTGTCCCTGTGACGCTCGTCGTACTACTCCTCTTCGCCGGCTTTGTCCTGGTCGGATTGGAGATCCTGCTTCCGGGCATGGTGGCCGGTTCCGCCGGCGCGTTGTGCCTGGTGGCCGGCGTCGTCGTGGCTTACGACCGGCTGGGCATCACCGGCGGCAACCTCACCCTGCTGTTCACCGGCACCACCGCCATCGCCGGTTTCTTCCTGTGGCTCCGGTTCTTCCCGCAGAGCCGGCTCGGGCGACGGTTCGTTTCGGACCGGACCATCGGCGAAATCGGCGCCGCACCGGCCTCGCTCCTGCACCGTTCCGGCACCGCGCTCACCACGCTGCGCCCGTCCGGCGCGGCTTCCATCGACGGACGCCGCGTTGACGTCATCACCGAGGGTTCCCTGGTCACCCCGGGCACGCCCGTGCGCGTCATTGCCATCGAGGGCCTGCGCGTTGTCGTGCGCGCCGTCCATCCGAACGAAGCCTCGCCGACACCATCCCCGTGATCCATACTCTCCCTCCCCGACCCCGACTCTGGCCCCAAGCCAACGCCCAACGCAACGCGCCGCCCAACCCAACCCCAACCCGTTTTCGACCCATCCCGAACCCCGACATCCTATGGAAATCGTCTATCTCGTCCTGCTCAGCGGTCTCGGCCTCGTCGGTCTGGTGGTCCTCGTCCTGCTCCTGAATTTCGGCGCCATCTGGATCCGTGCCTGGTCCTCCGGCGCCTCGGTCGCCTTCATGGAACTGGTCTCCCTGAAGCTCCGCAAAGTCCCCGTCGGCATGGTCGTCGACGCCCGCATCAACGCCGTCAAATCAGGCATCCGCGTCCGGTCCGAAGGCGGGCTCGACCGGGGCGTCACCATCGACGACCTCTCCACGCATCATCTGGCGGGCGGCAACGTCGAAATGGTCGTCCAGGCCCTGATCAATGCCCAGAAGGCCGGCATCCACCTCGA
>CAZSOV010000021.1:21719-48215 GCA_964608505.1 uncultured Verrucomicrobiota bacterium | reverse complement strand
TCGAGGAGCAGCAGGCCGTGCTCGTCGGCGACGCGAAAGGCGATGTTGAGGACGACGTCCTGGGTTTCGTTGAGTTGCAGCAGGCGCCCGAGCAGGAGCGGTCCCAGCTCGGAGACCGTGGCCCGGACCGGGTGTCCCTGTTCGCCAAGCACGTCCCAGCAGGTCACGGGGCAGCCGCCCCACGCGAAGTCCTCGAGGCCGAGAACCCGAACCCGCTCGTCGAGGCGGGGACTGGGGCGTCCGGGCTGGCTGATGCCGGAGAGGTCCCCCTTCACGTCGGCCAGGAACACCGGGACGCCGCGCGCGCTGAAATTCTCGGCGAGCACCTGGAGGGTGATGGTCTTGCCGGTGCCCGTGGCACCCGCGATCAGGCCGTGGCGATTGGCCATCTGCGGCAGGAGGTACAGGTCGGTCTCGCCGCGGCCGACATGAATGGGGGAAGCGGGGCGTTGCACGCCGCGAGTTAATCAGAGCGGGTGCCGGGGGCAAGGGGACGCCCGTCCGACTGGAGCGTCCAGACCACCAGATAGGCGCCGGCGAGGAAGGCGCCGGTGCCGAGCGCGATGCCGTTCTCCAGGCCGAGCGGCGCGTTGGACGCGTGCCGGAGCAGGTCCGTCAGGATGCCGTGGGGTTGGTGCAGGATGTCCCAGCTGTTCCAGCGCTCGAATCGTCCCAGGGCGACCCCGACGCCGCAGAGGAGGTTGACGAGCGTGACCGTCGCCAGGGCCCGCGCCCTTCCCCAGCGTGCCTCGAGCAGATCGTGGACGATCCGGACCGAAAACAACCCGGCCAGGAGGCCCGTGAAGGAAAACCAGACCAGCAGCAGCCAGTGTCCCCAGACCCAGCCCCGGGGCGTTTCCCGGAGGTGAATGAAATCGGTGAGCAGATAGGGCGCGTTGGGGAGGAACAGGAGCCAGACCACGCCGAGTGCCCAGGCCGCCCCGGTCCTATCGCGGCCTGCCAACCCGCGCATCCCCATGGCCAACCCCAGCGGGACGAGGGCCAGGAACAGGTTCCACACGAGATAGCCGTGGAAAAACCGCCGGGTCAGGACGAAGCCCAGCACCGCGAGGGCGAGCGATCCGGCCACCATTCCCAGCAGGGCCCTCAAGTCCGGCAGGCGTCGCGTGCGCATCCGATCCGGACGGCGCGGACCCGGACCGGGATCCGCCCCGGAGTCCCCCGGGCCCGGGGGCGCCGTGTCGGGTGGACGGGGACGGGTCTGGAGGGGCGGGGAGGCGCCGTCGTTCATGGCGTGGACGCGAGCAGGGCGGCGCGGGCACGGGCACGGGCGAGGTTCCAGGTGCGCCAGTCGGGCGGGGAACCGTCGCCGCAGTGACGGCGACGAAGCGATTCGAGAAACTTGGATTGCTGGTCGGCCGGGATGGCTTCCCGGTGGGCCAGGAGCACGGGAACGGCGTCGGGACCCAGCCGCAGCGCGTGTTCCAGGTCGAACTCGTGTCCGGCGCGGGACCGGGCCAGGTTGCGTTCGGCGATGAAGGCGTCCGGGTTCAGCGCGTGGAGGCTCAGGAGCACCAGCAGGGCCGAAACCAGGGCGCCGGCGCAGAAGCGGTCGCGCCGTCCGGGCAGCACGGTGACCGCGAACCATGCCGCGAGGATCAGGATCCAGAGCAGGATGGCCGAGGCATACAGGCGATCCTCGGTGAGGCCATAGGCCTGGGTATAGAGGTACAGCCGCCGGGCCGCCGACGCGGCGATCAGCCCCATCAGCACGACCAGGGTGCCGGCCACGATCCGGAAGGAGCGGCGCCAGGGGGAATGGCGCAGCGCCCAGTCACCGGCGAGCAGGATCGGGAGGACCAGTGCCGTCGCCGCCAGCAATTCGAAGAAGCCGCGTCGCGCGTATTCCGCGTACGTAAGTCCCACGGTCTGCTGGACCAGGACGTCCGACCCCGCGAGGTACCGGGCCTGGATGCCGACGAACGCGAGGAACAGCGCGGCCAGCAACCCGAGGACGGTCAGCACTTCGACGTCCGGCGACCGCTCCGGGGGGCGCAACGGCAGGGAGTACTCCGCCGGCGACGCGATGCCGGACAGCAGTCGCCGACCAAAACCGGCGCTCAGCCAGGTCCAGAGGCCGATCAGAAATGCATGACTGAGCAGGAGTTCGAAATCGACGTCGAACGCGCGGCGCACGCCCTGGGCAAAGATGGGATCGGCGGAGGAGAAGAGGGCGGAGAAGAGGACCAGCAAGGGAATGGCGGCCAGGGCGCCGATGGCGGCGCGGGCGTACGGGCGCGGCGTGGAGGCGGGCACCGGGGGCGCCTCGTCGGACGCCGGACCCGGACGGGGAAACCAAACGAGCAGTCCGAGGCCGATCCGGGCCGCGTGAATGCCGAGGTTCACGAGCAGATCGGTGATCGAGGTGGAGGCCAGGCGGCCGCCGTGGACGATCCAGGTGGCCACGAGCAGGCTGACGCCGCCGAACGCGAGCGTGAAGGCGAGCAGCAGCGGGGAGCCGCGCACGGCGGCGAGGGTGGCACAGAGCCCGGCCACGCCCAACCACGGCCAGGAGGCCCGGGGAATCGACCAGCCCATGTGCCGGGCAAAGCCGAACAGGGTGCCCAGGCCGAGCCAGGCCCAGAGCATCAGGTTGATCCCCGGGGGAACGCGCCGGAGGAGCAGGTCCCCGGCCACGCCCAGGCCCAACGCCAGCAGCGCGAGGCCCCGGGCGGGAAAGGCAGCCGGGTGGGCGTTCATGCCAGCACGAGTTCGGGTTGGGGCACGGACCGCGAGTTCACCGCCTGCGGTGCCAGAGCTTCGGCCATCCGCCGGAGCCGGCGCTCCACCCCGTCGATGACGAGGTCGGGCGTCGAGGTTCCCGCGGTAATGCCCACCGTGTCGTCGGGATGAAACCACTCCTCGCGCAGGTCGTCGGCGGTCTGGACGTGATGGACGCGGGGACAAAACCGGGCGCAGGTGGCGGCCAGTTCGCGGGTGTTGTTGCTGTGGGGGCCGCCGATGACGATCACGACGTCGGACGCGGCGGCCAATTCCTCCGCGGCGGTCTGCCGCTGCTTCGTGGGCTGGCAGACCGTGTCCACGAAGCGCACCTCCGACGCGGGAAACCGCCGGCGCAGGGCCCGCAGCAGCTGCTGGACGCGCGCGGGCGGTTGCGTCGTCTGCGCGGCGACGCCGAACCGGGCACGCGGCGCCAGCGCCTCGATGTCCGCCTCGGACAGGATGACGTCGAACTCGGCCAGGTCCTCGGTGAGTCCCCGGACCTCGACATGGTCGCGTTGGCCGACGAGGACGGGATGGAAGCCGTCGCGGACGAGGGCGGCGACGCGTTCGTGGGCGAGATGCACGAGGGGGCAGGTGGCCTCGACGACGCGATGTCCGCGCTCGGCGACCGCGGCGCGGCGTTTGAGCGAGGCGCCGTGGGCGGTGATGAGGACGGCGGCGGTGGCGACCTGGTCGAGGTCGCGTTCGATGCGGATGCCGCGACGGCGGAGGTCGTCGAGGACGGTGGGGTTGTGGACGAGATCGCCGAGGACGGTGAGGGGGGCCTGGCGGGACTCGCGGTGGGCGATGTCGATGGCGTCACGAACGCCGAAGCACATGCCGAGGTGTTGGGCACGAAGGAGGTTCATGATCGGTCAGGGGATGGATCTTTGTGTTGCAAAGTCAACGGGGACGCGGAGTTGTGCGGGTGGAGCCGGGGGTTCAACCGGACGTGGTTCGGGTCTGGGCCACGATCTGCTCCAGCAGGTGGACGTAGGCCGCAAAGGCCGTGCGTCCCGTGGCCGTGAGGGAGTAACTGGTGGAGGACCGACCGCCTTCGAGCGACTTGGTGACGGCCACGTAACCCGCCTCGAGCAGGGTGCGCAGATGAGCCGTCGCGTTGCCGTCCGTCATGCGCAGCGTGTCCCGCAGGTCGGTGTAGAGCAGGGAAGGGGCGGCGGCGAGGAGCGACATGATCGCGAGGCGGCCCTTCTCGTGGATCACGCGATCCAGTTGGAGGAAAGGCTCGGGGTTCACGGGCCGGGGTTCCGGTTTTCGGTCAGGGCGAGGTAGCCACCGTAGGCCAGGTGAAGGCCGCCAAACGTGGCCCCCATCAGCAGATGAGCCGGGCGCAGGGATGGCTGGCCCGGTCCGAACAGGTTCGCGGCGAGAAAGGCGGCAAGCGCCGCCCCCGCGACGAGGAAAATCCAGCCGAGCAGCTTGATGCCCCGGGGCATGAAGAATCCCGCGGCGTGGGCGGCGACGCCGAAGAGCGACATCCAGGCAGCCGTCAGCCACCACGCCCGGCGGGGTTCCTCCCCCGCGGAAAAGGCCACGATGACGCCGGCCACCAGACCGGCGAAGAGTGCCGGGGTCATCGCCTCCACCACGCGGCGCGTCGGCGGCGACCAGAACGGCTCGGCATCCCGGAGCGCCTGGCGACGCATGATGACGAACGCGGCTCCCAGCGAGAGCACGGCAACGCAAGTCCAGAGCCCGACGAAGCCGGGGACCGAGGCAATGTCGGAAGCCCAGCCCAACGCGCCGGCCAGAAGGCCGAGGGCACCGACCGCGGAGGAGACGGGAGCGAGGGCGCGGCGATACAGGGCCGCTCGTTCCATCAAGGTCCGGATGACGTGGAGATTCTGTGCCGCCCAGCCGTCGTTCACGTCCTCACTTTGCATTACAAAGCCACGGTGTCAAGCGCTGCCACCCGGCCTCCCGGCGGTGGACAAATTCGATGGGGGCCCGCCGCCGCGGCGTGGCCTGAATGCCCCGGCTCGGCCTCCGCCCGCGAACGACGGGCGCATGGGGGCTTTCGTCTGGACCCGGTCGTGGACGGTTCCCATGGTGCGGGGAGAACACTTCGGCTTATGGGTGCATCCACGCCTCCCGATCGTTGCCGCCGCCCGCGCCGGACCCCTGGGGCCCGCGCGACGATGGCCTTCACGCTGATCGAGTTGCTGGTGGTGATCGCGGTGATCGCGATCCTCGCCGCCATGCTGCTGCCCGCGCTGGCACAGGCGAAGGAGCAGGGACGCAAGACCAAGTGCTTCAACAACGCGCGCCAGATCATGCTGGCATGCCTGCTCTACGCCGACGACGACCGGGGTCGGTTGCCCTGCGGCTCCATGGACGCGCCGGGACGGAACGCGAAGGGGTACCTGACCTGGGACGAACTCGCGCTGCCGTATGGCGCGATCACGAACGTCATCGCGTGTCCGAGTCACAAGCAGGGGCGCCGGCACTATTGGGTGAATGCCAACATCAAGTCGGGCGAGCAACAGGCCGGAAACCCGCGCCAGACCGGCGTGATGGCCCTGGGCTTCTCGGTGGCGCCGGAGTCCGTGAGCCAACCCTCAGGCACCGTGGCGTTCACCGAGATCCGCGATCACAAGGCCAGTTACGCGTTGGGGGGAATCTCGAATCCGGGAGAGGGTTGGGGCTCGATGCTGTTCGCCTACGAGGATCTTTTCATCCTCCAGTACCGCCACCTGAAGCGGGAGACCATCCCCTTCGTGGACGGTCATGTGGAGTCCATGAAATCCAATGTCCTCATGGCGCCACGGTTGCCTTCGGGAAAGTTCAGCTTCGAGAAGTTCTACCGGGACAAGTCCCAGGTGCCGGTGAATTGAGGGGCGTCCGAGCGCGCCCGGCCCGGCTTGGGGGTGGTCCGGGGATGGGTTTCGCGCCGAGTTCCAAGTTCCAAGTTCCAAGCTCAAAGCTCAAAGCTCAAAGCTCAAAACTCCATCCCGGGGGGAGAGTCCGGTGCATGGGCTCCAAGCTGGGGGATGCCATCAGTAAGGAGGGAGGCACCGGCGGAAGCCGTGTCCCAGGACCAGGGCGAGGAAGACGAGATTGCGCGGAAGCACGCCCGGCCAGCACCAGGGGACGGGTCTGCCGCAGGGAGTGGCAAGCTCGTCGGCGAGGCGCAGCAGGACGCGGGGCGAACGTGGCCAGTCGACGAGGCCCTGGCGCCAGGGGGCGGGAATGCCGTCGATGCCCACGTCGCAGCCAGCCAGCGCGCCCGCGATGGCGGCGACCGTGTCGGTGTCGCCGCCGCACTGGATCGCGGCGGTCAGGGTGGTGGCGAAGTCGCCCCGATGCCGCAACCAGGCGAACAAGGACACCGGTACGGTGTGGTAGGCGTAGCCGGTCACGCCATGGGCCACGCCCAGTGCCCCGGCAAAGGCGCCCACCGAGTCGCCGCTGCTCAGGGCCGCCTCCAGCAGTCGGGTGCGCTCGCGCCATTCGGAATCGGCGGAGTCGAACCACTCGGCAGGCAGGGCGGGGTCGGGCGAGCGAGCCTCGGTGCGGGCGCGTTCCCCCTGGACGATGCTCCAGGCAACCGCGTCGGCCACGGCGCGGGCGGCGGTTTCGGCGCGTGGGTCTCGATGGGTGATTCGGGTGGAGGCGCGGACGAAGTCGCGGCGAAGGACCGGATCCTGCGCAAACACGGCGCCGAGGATGGCGCTGCGCATGGACGGACCGTTCCCGGCGGAATCGACCCCGCTCCGGTCCGGCGGCACGCCGAGCCAAAGGCGGAGGCAGGCGCGCGCGGTGGCGAACCCGACCCCGGCCGGCAGCGCGGCGAGCCACCAGCGCAGTTGCCAGGACAGGGACCGCCGAAAGACGTCGACGTCTCCGCGCGCCGCCAACCAGGCCTGGGCGGTCATGAAGGCGTGCTCGGTGTCGTCGCTGATCATTCCCCGTCCGAGGGCGAAGCGATGGTGCAACTCCCCGGGCCACCACCGATGGAGGCGGTCGGCGGAGAGTCCTTCCGCCGGCAGTCCGAGGGCATCGCCGACGGCACCGCCGAGGAGCAGGCCACGGAGGTGAAACCGCATGTCTGTTGCCATGAGTCGGGCGGGGTGGTTGCGGGCTGGGGAGCGGGGGGTGGGGTGGGGCCGGGGTCCATGGAAACCGGCGCCGCGACGGATCATGGCGGGATTTCTGGTCGGGGAGCCAGAGCCGTTCTTACCGGATAAAAGTCCCGACAAATAGCCAACAGCACGTGTCGAGTACCGGATAAAAGTCCCGACAAATAGCTAACAGCAGGTGTCGAGGGCCTCCGATGAAGGCGCAGGATCATGATGCGTTGGAGAAAGGACGCGGAGCCCAGGCGCGCGGTCCCCCGTAAAGGCCGAAGCCCATGGACGACCAACAAAAGCTCACGTAGTGAATGTTAAAAGCTCAGGCACCAAGTTGGATGCGGCCGGTGTCTTAATAGAAGCTATGGATATATATTTAACAAAAGGCTGATAAAAGCTCAGGCGCCAAGTTAGTAGTCGTGGCTCCAAGTCCCCAAGTTATGGATCTAAAAGCTCAGGCTCCACTCACTCACTGGCTCCAAACTGCGATGCCGACCCAGCGAACAGGGAACGGGTACGGGAGCCTGATTACCTGCGGACGCGGAAGATGCGGTGGGGGCCGGGGGTGATGGAGACGGGGGCGGTGAGGGTGTCCTGACGGAATTCCTGGACGGACTGCCAGGAGGTGGTGGCCGCGTCGCGCAGATCGAGGGTGGCTTCGAGTCGGTAGTTTTCGCCGGGCAGGGCGTGGATCTGGAGGCGGGTGGGGTCGGAGGGGAGGAGCTCGAGGACCGGTTCGGTACCGAGGAGGATGACGCGCCCGCCGAGGCCGCGACCGGAGGGGACGGCTTCGCCGCCGGAGCGAAGGCCGCGGATCTGGTGCGGTTGCAGGAAGAGCAGGGCGGAACGAGGCAATTCCGCGGTGCGGAAACGGAATTCGGCCAGGGTGCGATTGCCCTGCAGGATTTCGCCGGGAGCGGCGACGAGCTGGACTTGGAACCGGTTCGGGCCGGTGGGAACGACCTGGGCGGTGGCGAGTTCGGCGGCGACGGGTTCGAGCAGGAGTTCGACGGGCGAGGAGGATCGGACCTCGAGCGAAAAGGCGATGGAGGCGAGGTCGAGTCCGGAATTGATGCGCAGGGGAACGGTGGGATCGGGCGGGAAGCGGGTGACGAGGGAGCCGATGGCGAGGTCGAAATCGCCCTCGGTATCGCGGACGACGACGGTGAAGTCGCGGGTGGCGGAACGGGGCGGGGTGCCGTCGTCGGTCACCTGGACGCGGAGGACGTGGGTGCTGGGGCCTTGAAGCCGGGTGGGAGTCCAGGTGAGCAGGCCGGCGGGGGTGATGGCCGCACCGGGGGGCGGTTCAACGAGGGAGAAGCGGAGGGCGTTGCGGGGCAGGTCGGGATCGGAGGCCACGGCCTGGAGGGTGAGGGTGCGGAGTTCGTTGAGGAACCGGTTGGTGATGGGCTCGAGGACAGGGGGTGCGTTGACCTCACGGACGAGGATGGCCACGGGGGCGGAGGCGGCGAGGCCGGGCTGACCGGAATCGCGGACGGTCACGGTGAAGCGGTTGGTGCTGGGGCCGGTTCCCTCGCCGGTGACCCAGGTGAGGAGGCCGGAGGCGGCATCGAGGCGGGCGCCGGCGGGGGCATCGGCGCCGAGGCTCCAGGCGAGGTGTTGCGCGGGCAGGTCGGCGTCGATGGCGCGGAGTTGGAGGGATGCCGTGGTGCCTTCGTCGACGGCCAGATCGGCCACGGCGGAGATGACGGGCGCGGTGTTGGCCGAGCCGGCGGTGGTGATGGCATCCGGGGTGGCGGGCGGGTTTTCGCGATTGCCGGCGACGTCGATGGCGACGGATTGGAAGGCGTAGCGCCGTCCGGGCTGCGCGGGGTAGAGGGCGCCGCGCTCGACGGTGTGTTCGAGCCAGAGTTGGAAGGGGGCGCCGTCCTCGGAGACGAGGATGTCGAAGGCGGCGAGGCCGGAGCCGCCGGTGTCGGTGCCTTCCCAGCGGACCTCGAGGTTCAGGGGGCTCGCCTCGGGGAGTGGCAGGACCCGGCTGGCGGGGGCGGCGGTGTCGGGCGGCGCGGGCAGGGCATAGGTGAGGCGGTAGGGGCCGGTGCCGGCGAAGTCGAGGAGGTGCAGGCGATACTCCGGGACGGGTTGGCGGGCGAGCCCGACGAAGGTGCGATCGGTGACCCAAACGTTGGTGCCGAGGGAGAGGAGGGAACCGTCGGCGCGGCGGACTTCGCGCAGGGCGAGCCGCCCGTCGGAGGGTTCGGGCATGCGCAGGAAGCCCCAGCGGGCGGGGAACGTGGCGGACAGTTGGACGACGAGATGGTTGGCGTCGGGGGTTTGGTCGACGGTGGGGTTGGTGACGGGCAGGACGGGTTGGACGGTGCCCTGGCTGAGGTGGAGGGCATCGGGCAGGTCGTCGAAGTCGGGGACGTCATTGGCGAGGAAGTCGGGGCGTTGATCCTCGAAGGAGCGGTCGGCTTGGACCACGCGGATGAGTTCGTGGATTTCGACGCCCTGGATGAGGGAGAGGCGTTGGTCGCCGAGGCCGTCGAGGTGTTCGAACGACGCGGAGTATTCGGTGAAGAGGCCCTGGAGGGAGGACTGGAGGAGCCAGCGACCGATGCGGATTTCGCCGGGCGGGATGTCGCCGAACGCGGCGGTGAGGGAGGGGGTGACGGGTTCGCCGGCGACCTCGGTGGCGACGATCTTGAAGTCGACGAGCAGGCCCCGTTGGTTTTCGAGGATGCGGGGTTGGGCGGAGGCGATGCGGACGTTGCGGGCGGTGCCCCTGCCGGAGTTGGCGACGAGGACGGCGAGGGAGTAGGGCACGCTGGGCTCGATTTCGTCGGTGAACGGGTCATCGGCGAGGACGTCGCGTTCGTGAAAATACTTGAGGGTGAGGGCGGCGTTGGGGAGGACGCGGATGCCGGACGGGGCGAGGGGGACGTTGACGTCGAGGTCGCCCTGGCGATAGCGGAAGTGACCGCCGACGAGATGGGTGACGGGACCGTCGGGGGCGGCGTCGGAGGTGGGTACGAGGATCCAGCTGGATTTGCCGGAGGTCCGGGGAGCGATCTGGCCGGAGCCATCGACGGCGGTGAGTCCGGCGAGGACGGGAGGGCGGATGGCGAAGTTGCGGGTGGAGACCTCGCCGGAGGCGGACTGCATGTGGAGTTCGACGCCGATGTGAGTGAGGGGGAGGTCGGTGTCGTTGACGATCTCGAGGGAGGCGTTGAATCCGTCGCGGGTGATGACGGCTTCCTGTTCGATCCTGATGGTCACGCGGGCGCAGATGCCGCCGCCGGAGGAGTCGGCCCGGGCGAGGAACTCCTCGCCGGCGAGCACGGTGGCGGAGAGGGCGTCAGGGAAGCCTTCGCGGACGGCGGCCTCGTTGGCGGCGACGGCCTCGGTGGACAGGGCGACGAGCTGGTCGGCGGAGAGGATGTCCCGGTTTTCGCCGGGGGGCAGTTGGTTGGCGTTGAAGAAGCCGCGACTCCAGGCGTCGTGGGAACGGTTCCAGCGGTCGAGGAAGCGTCCGGCGATTTCGGGGGTGATGGGGGGCGGGAGGGGGACGAGCTGGATCCGGGCGCGTTCGGCATCGGAGATTCGGCGGGCGGCGTCGCTGGCGGGCGGGGTGCTGGCGTTGAAGGCGTCGAACCAGCGTTTCCAGGCCGCCTCGTCGGTGACCTCGAGCCAGGCGGGATCGCCGAGCCAGTACTGAAGCGGTTCCAGGAGAGCGGCGCCGCGGCGTTGTTGGCGGAAGAAGGGTTCGGCGGCGGAGGGGATGATGGGGGCGGGTTGGGCGGAGTGGGGACGGGAACCGGGTGGGCCATGAAGGGCGAGGGCCGCACCGGCGGCGGAACCGCCATCACCTTCCGCGTCGTCGGGGAAGCACGCGGAGGCGGGTTCGATGCACTCGGGGATCTTGAGGATGGACCCGGCGGCGCCACCGGCGCAGGCCCCGGCGTTGGCGGCGCAGCCGGAGAGGCTGTCATAGTCGAGGCCTCCGGCCAGGCCGGCGAGGCATTTGCCTGCCTCCACGATGCATTCGGCCGCGGTGCCGGCCTTTTTGGGACCGAGTTCGCCGAGGCAACCGACGATGGCGGCGCCGATGCCGGCGAGGCAGGGGTCGCAGTTCTTGGGAGGGCTGAGGATGCGGGGCGGAGCGAAGAACTGGGGCACGCCGCCACAGTTCTGGCAGAATCCGCCGCCCTGGCCTGCCCCGCCGCCGCCGCCGCCCTGCCCACCGAAGACGGGCCAGGGTTCGGCCCAGGCGGCGCCCGGGGCGCAGTTGCCGGGGAGTTGATCGAAGCGAAGGGGGACGTGGTAAGTGTTCACCTGGGGGCCGCATTCGAGGTCGAAGTCGAAGGACATGTCGGCGAAGCACGGTCCGGAGCCGGGGGCGGCGCGGCGGACGGCGAGCAACGCGCGGTGGTTGGAAGCCGTGGCGGGACCGGGTCCGCCGGGCGGGAGCGGGTAGGTGGAGCCGCCACCCACGAGCGGGGCGGACGGGGCGTGCCCGGAGGCGGCCCCGGGATCCGCCTCGGGATCGGAGCGCAGGCCGGCCAGGGAGGCCCGGGCGGCGCCGGTGCGACGGAGGACGAGGGGGATCTGGATGGCGGTGCGGGCGGCAAGGGTGCCAACGGCGGTGATCGGGCTGGAGAACGTGACGTCGGGATGTTCGGGGAGGGTGAAGCGGACGTTTTGGGCGGCGATGAGGCCGTGGTTTTCCAGGGTGACGTTGATCTGGGTGGAGACGCCGGACCACGCGCCGAGATCGACGAAGGGAGGATCGACGGTGAGCACGGGAATGGGGACGAACGTCTCGAACACCGTCGTGATCTCGATCCTCGTGCGGTCCTCGATCTCGGTGGGGACGACCGTGAACACGTAGCGGACGGTCTGGCGTCCGACGAAGGCGGTGACGGCGTTGGTGCGACCGGGGTGGACGAGGACGGTGCCGCGGTAGGGCGTGTGTTCGTCGGCGGTGACCAGGACGTCGTAGTGCCCCTCGCGGAGTTCGGGGAACAGCACCCGTCCGTCGGGTTCGGTGGCGCGGGTGGCGACCAGTTCCTGGGAGCGGGTCGCGTAGAGTTGGACAGTGGCGTTGGTGGGGCGGGGGGCGCCGGCGGCGTAGTAGGTGAATTCGTCGACGACCTCGACGGCGAGGCTGCCGATGCGGTCGGAGACGCACTGGAAGGTGAAGGGAATCGAGAGGCCGACCTGGGTGCCCTGGACGACCAGGTTGCCGGCGTACGGGCCGAGGGGGAGGTCCGCGGCGGGATCGAGCAGCAGGCTGATCTCGGTTTCCTGTCCGGGGACGAGGGAAGCGAGTTGGGCGGGGGAGGCGATCTTGAGCCAGGGGGCGGGCGGAGCGAGCAGGGTGAGGGGGCCGGTGGGCAGACCGCCGGCGTTGGCGAGTCTGACCTGGACGAGGGACTGCTCGCCGCGGCGCATGGGTGCTTCGACGGGGTTGGGCGAGGCGGCAAGGCGGGGTTCGGCCGGTTGCACGACGAGGGGGACGAGCAGGTCGCCGGAAGCGCCCTCGGCGGAAAGGAAGCGGAGCCGCGCCGTGCCGTTCTCGGCGCCCATGGCGGCGGTGACGGCGAGGGCTAAGTCGAGCGTGCCGTCGGCGGCGAGTCGGTCGGCGGCGAAGGAGGCGGTGACGGTGATGCCGCGCGGGGCGCTGACGGTGGTGGCCCGGAGCCCCGAGAAGGGAAGGTCGACGGGGTTGAGAAGTTTCGAGGCCACGGTGGCGCTGGAGCCCTCGACCAGGGCGACGGGATCGACGGGTTGGGGTCGGAGCCCGAGCAGTTGAAAGCGGGCCTGGGCGGTCGGAAAAGGGCTGCCGGGATGGAGCGCAGCGACGGCATAGCGTCCGGCCTCGCCGGGCAGGGGTTCGAACGTGGCGGCGAAGGCCCCCTGGGCGTCGGTGAGGACCTCCAGACGTCGTTCGGTGTCGCGCAGCACGATGGCAATTTCCACGGGAACGAAGGCGGCGGGTTCCAGGGAGCCGACGCGGGTGGCGGTGCCGGCGAGGGGAACGGGAGTGCCGGGAACGGCGGATTCGAGGCCGGTCCTGACCACCGCGGTGTACCCGGGCAGGACCGTGACCGGAGTGGCGAGGATGCGGACGTTGTTGTTTTCGCGGAGTTCCAGGACGGCGTCGTCGGCATCGGCGACGGCGATGATCCAGTAGGAACCGAGTTCGACCGGGGCACGGAACTGGACGGACTGGCTGACGGCACCCCCGGGGGGCAGGGAGGACTCGAGCGTGATCTCGCCGGCGGGCACGTCGGAGGGATCGAGGCTGGCGTCGGCGGACCACAGGAACTGCTGTCGCGCACCCTGGCCGCCCGGGGTGAAGCCGGCATTCACGAGGCGGACCGAGGCGCGGATCGGCTGGCCGGCGGGGACGGACGGGGCGGCCTCGAGCAGGGCGATTTCCAGGTCGGGCCGGGCCTCTCCGGCGACCACGAGCGCACGCTGGCCGGCCGCGAGCCCCGCGGCGGAGGCGGTGAAGGTGACTTCGACCGGCTCCGCGCGGTCCGGAACGGAAAGGGAACGGATCGGGAAGGAAGCGGATGCCTGACCGGCGGGGATGGTGATTGCGGCGGGTGCCCCGGCCCGCGTGGAGGAGGAGATCAACTGGACGTTCAGCGGCGCGCCCAGCGCGGTGTTGCGACGCGTGACGAGGGCGGTGGTT
Organism: uncultured Verrucomicrobiota bacterium; assembly: GCA_964608505.1. Classification (GTDB taxonomy): domain Bacteria; phylum Verrucomicrobiota; class Verrucomicrobiia; order Limisphaerales; family CAIMTB01; genus CAIMTB01. The sequence goes on along the minus strand of CAZSOV010000021.1, from coordinate 34,715 downwards.
GCGGGATCCAGTCCGGGGCCGACGAGATCGGCACCGAACGCCAGGGTGAGGTGGGGGCTTTCGTCGTCGTGGAGGAGGAGCACGACGGGGGGAATCTCGGTGACCACGGTGTCGGTGGCCGCGTCGAGGATCCGTCCGCCGATGGCGATGGGGCGGGTGCCGTCGACGACGGCATTGTCGACCACGCCGATGTCGAAGCGGGCTTCGGTTTCGCCGGGGGGCAGGATGACCTCGGCGGGGAGATGGACGGAGGTGGGATCGGCGGCGCGGAGGGCGATGGCGAGGGCACGGGGGCCGGCGCGATCGCGGAGGATGCGGCCGCGGGAGGCCTGGGCACCGGCGTTTTCGAGGACCTCGGAAGGCGTGAAGCCGAGGCGGAGGTTGGGGATGTCGTCGTCCTCGACGGTGACGGTGGTCTCGCCCGTGAGATAGCCGGGTGCATGGGCGAGGAGGGCGTAGGCGTGATTGGATTCCGGCAGCGTGTCGTCGACGGCGCCGATGGCGAAGCGGACCTCGTTGGTGTCGGCAGGGAAGGCGACGGTGGCCGGGACGTCGAGTTGGGCCGCGTTGGCCTGGAGCGAGACCTGGACGGCGGGGAACCGCACGCCCGTACGGCGCAGGATGGCCTCGGCGGTTTGGCCCTCGCGGATGCGGTTGGGGACGACGACGAGCTGGAGGGGCGGGGAATCGACGTCCTCCACGGTGATCTCAACCTCGGCGGGGAGGCGTCCGGGGGCGGAGGCGGTGACCCGGGCGATCTGGGGGCCGTCGTTGACCTGGTCGCGGACCGGGGCGAGGAGCACGTGGACCCAGGGGCTGCCGGCGGGGAACTCGACGGTGGGCGGGACGCGGAGTTCGGTGGTGTCGCTGGAGACCAGGTCAACGGCGAGGGGGGCGGAGAGATCGCCGTTGCGATAGAGGGTGAACGGGACGCCGCCCGCGGCGACGTCCTCGGGCAGCGATTGGTTTCCCTGCGCGAAGGTCAGGGCGGGCGGGACGTGGGTGGGGCTCGCCGCGGTGGCGCGGTTGTCGATCTCGTTCGACTCGGCGACCGCGTCGGTCTGATCGACGTGGACGCGGACATGGACGGAGCCGGCGATGCCGTAGGAGCCGACCAAGACCTGGCGGGTGACGAGAATCGACTCGCCCGGCGCGAGGACGGCCTCGGACGTGAACGAGCCCAAGGGAACTTCCTCGGTGGGCGCGGCCTCGGGCCGGGAGGTGAGTCCGAGGCCGTCGTACCAGGGGCCGACGGCCGGGATGTTGCCCTGGTTGGTGACCTTGTAGCGGACGTCGAAGTACTCGTTCAACGCGACGCGGTCGGGAACCGCGAGATCGGAGACGACGAGGTTGGCGCGGCGTTCGGAGTTGGGGCGCGGGAAGGACGGTTCGAGGGCGGCGATCTCCGCGTCGGTGAGGCCGCGGTCGAACACGCGGACACGGGCGACGCGGGCCGGCAGGGGGTAGGCGCCGCCGGTCATGCCGAAGAGGGTCCAGTTGCTGCCGGGCACGCCGTGGGACCAGCGGTCGGGATCGAGGCGGTCCAGGAGTTTTCGTCCCTCGGCGTAGGCGCGGACGTTGAGACCGTCGGTGACGAAGGCGAGGTCGGCGAACAGGCGCCGTCGGATGACGCCCGGCAGCAGGTCGGGCAAGGGGTAATACTGCAGGTCCTGGTTGAGGAAGTACCAACCGTTGCCGTGGAGCACGCCGGGTTGGTAGGGTGCCTGGTATCCGCCTTCGTTTTCGGGCGAGAAGCCGAGCACCACGGTGAATCGGTTCGTGGGAACGTCGTCGGGGCGATTCCAGACCAGTTCGGCGAAGGTGGTCAGGCGGGCCACCCGGCGGTCATCGAGTTCGGGGGCCGTCTCGAACTCGATGGGCAGCGTGGAGGCGAGCGTGGGACCGCCGGGGACGGCGTTTTCGAGGTTGTCCTGGAACCGGAAGTCGGCGAGCAGCCGGGCGCCGCTGGGGGGGATGGGCAGGGGCGGTTCGAGCGGTGCGAGCGAGCGGACCTCGGCGTCGGTGAGGGCCCCGTTGAAGAGGCGGACGCGGGCGACCTTGGCGGCGAGGGCATAGGCGCCGTCGGATTGCCGGAACAGGGAAAGGCCGAGCTGGTCGTCCAGGGCGACGGACTCGTCCGTTTCATGCACGTGGAGGATGCGGGTCCCGTTTTGGAAGACGCGGACATTGGGGCCGTCCTTGACGAGGGTGAGTGCGGTATAGGCGTTGGTGGGGATCGGGGGGGCGGGGCTTTCCAGGAGCGCGTTGAACCAGGGATGGCCCTCGTAGAGAAAGAAGCCGGTGGAACGTGATGGATCGCGCGAATCCACGATGTGCCAGTAGCCCCCGACGCTGGTCGGGGCGAAGACCAGCGACACGGAATACCGATCCCGGGCGAGCACTCCGGAGGCGTCCAGCCGGAAGCCGCTGCCGGTCGGCAGGTGGAGCACGCGCCGGGGGGCGCCGAGGACGGAATCCGTGACCACGGAGGGGGAGCCGGAACCCGTCAGGACGAGGTCGGGACGTCCGGCCACCTGGTTGGCCAGGGTGCCTTCGAGTCGATGATCGGCGAGCAGGGGCGCCTGGGAGGCGGGCACGGCGGCAGGAGGCGGGAGGCGGTCGAGGGCGGCGATTTCGGTTTCGCTGAGGGCGCCGCGGAAGAGGCGGATCCGTGCCACGCGGGCTCCCGGCGCGGCGAGGCCATTTCCCTGGCGGAGGAAGTTCCAGATGCCATCGGGCGACGCGGCGAACGCGTCGTTGGCATCGATGGCCTCGAGTTCCTTCGTGCCATCGGCGTAGACGCGGAGCTGGGGGCCGTCCTTGACGAAAAGCACCTCCACGAACCGATCCGCGGGGATGCGGGGCGCGTCGTCGATGACGAGCGGATTCAGCTGGAGGATTCCCCCGTCGGCGAACAGACCGTTGGGGGTGGTCGGTTCGCGGGGATCGAAGATGCTCAGGAGCGCGGCGGGGACGTCCGGCAGGAAGGTCACCGAGACGGAGTAACCTGCGGGTTCGACGAGGCCGGGTGCGACGAGGCGCAGTCCGGCGGACGCGGGCAACCGGGCGACGTCGCGTTCGACGCCATAGGGGCGGTCGGGCACGTAGGTGAACCAGGTGGGGCCGGCCACCTCGAGATTCGGCGGGCCGGGAACGGAGGACCGCAAGTGGCCTTCGAGGCGGTAATCGGCCACCAGGGTCGCGGCCCGGGCCGGGCGGACGAAGCCGAGCAGGAGGAGCAGGCCGAGCAGGCACGCGATGCGGAACGAAGCAAGGAGCGAGGAACGGCTTCTCACGCGGATTTCATCCTGCAAATCAGCTCGATTGACAATGCCGAACCGGGGGTGGAATTCACCGCGGCTGCCCTCGTGAGACGGCGGGGCGAGGCACGGTCCGCATGCAGCAGGGTGGGTCTGCTTGCCTGACGTCGGTGGCGGCGGCTCCGGGTGGGCGTCGTTGAAACGCTTGGCTTCGCGATTGTGCGCACCGGCGTGGCGCCTACACTGCGGGCGGTGCAATTCCTGGGCGAACGCGCGTGGTACGGGATGGCGGTGGCCTGCTACGGGGTGGCCACGGCCCATGCTTTCCTCGTCTGGAAGCAGGGATTTCGGCGGGGGGCGGGTTGGAACTACGGAATTCTGGCCGTGGGTTTTCTCTTCCACGCGATGGCCCTGGCGGGGCGCGGTTTCTCGCTGAAACGGTGTCCGGTCACGAATCTGTTCGAGGCGGCGATGTTCGTGTCGTGGGCGCTGTGCGCGGCGCACCTGGTGGCGGGGGCGTGGCCGCGGGCGCGGATGGCCGGGTTGTTGCTGGCGCCGCTGTTGTTCGCGACGGGGATCTTCGCTCTGCAACCGGCGCTGGATCGACCCGGCCCGGTGTTCGAGATCGATCTCGAGCGTGCGGCGGTCAGTTTGCACGTGTCCCTGATCCTGCTGGCATACGCGGGTTTCGGATTCGGGGCGCTCGCCGGCGTGCTGATCCTGGTGCGCCGGCATGGGGCGTCGGAGGACACGCCGTTGGTCCGCAACCTGGCCGAACTCCTGCCCTCCGGGCAACAGCTCGAGGGCCTGCTGCTGCGGTCGTTGGGGACGGGCTTGGTGCTGCTGACGGCGGGCCTGGTGCTGAGCCTGGGCCTGATGCGCGAGCGGTACGGGGTTCTGGTGCGACCCGATCCGAAGATCGCGTGGTCGTTCTTCGTGTGGGCGGTCTACCTGGGGATGATGATGCTGCGGTTGTGGTTCCGGCAGGGGAACCACCGACTCGCGTGGGGGGCGCTGGCGGGGTTCGCGTTCGTGCTGCTCACGTTCTGGGGCACGAATCTGATGTCGCCCATCCATCACCCCTGAGTCCGGGACCCGGGTGGCGGAGGTCAGGGTTTCCCCTCGAACCGGAGCCGGTACAGGCGGTTCCCGACGTCGCGCAGGGCGGCGATGGTTTCCGAGTAGGGCGTGTCGGCGATGTCCACGAGGCCGATCTGATAATTTTCCTCGTCGTAGACGCGGCCCGTGGTGGGTTCGTCCTGCCATTGGAACCAGTGGGTCCCGACGAATTGCGGATGGCGCAGCGCGCCTTCCACGTAGGTCCGGTAGGCCTTCGCGCGTTCCGTCTGGGAGGGCACGGGCACGAGGCCGGTGTGGAACATCCCGCGGTCCAGGGCGCCGAAGTGGAATTCGCCGACGATCAGGGGGACGTCGGCGCCCCCATTGAAGGCAAAGGACGAGATGTCGCGCTGGTAGAGGTTGTAGCTGACGACATCGCAGTATTTCGCGGCGGCGGCGGCGGCCCGGGCGTTCACCCAGGCGAACCGGCAGCCGAGGTAGAGCTGCCTCGGCGCGACGTCGCGCAGGGACTCGCGCACGATGCGAAAGTAGCGCTCGGCCAGGACGGTGTAGAACTCCGCCAGCTCGGCGCGGGCCTTGTTGCGGTCGGGGACCGTCCGATCCTCGAGCAGGCGATCCCAGGAGGCATGCCGGGTGCCCCAGCGTTCATTCAGGGCCGTCACGTTTCCGAACCGGCCCTGCAACCAGTCGCGGAAGGCGCTCTTGGCGGGCTGATCCGCGGGCGACCGCAGCGTGGCTTCCGCGAGCGACGTTTCGTCCCCCCACGACATCTCGTTGTCGGAGAAATAGCCAAGGCACCAGGGGTCCCCCGCGCTGCCGCCGCGTTTGCCGGCGGCTTCGCGCGCGAGGCGTTCCGCGAACGCGGGATCGAAGACATCCGGGAACTTGCCCCAGTATCCATCGCTGCCCTCGATCCGCCGGGTCTGGCCGGTGTTCACGGCGTCGGTGTAGGGCGTGCGCCGGAGTCGCGCGACGGCGAGGTCGGACCAGTTGGCAATCGTGTTGAGGCCCCAGCTGCGGAGCCGTCGGTGGATGAGCTCGCCGGCGGTCGCCCGCCAGTCGGGGCCGTATTTCCGCCGCAGGTTCGCGCCGGCGAACGAAAAGCAGCGCGGGCTCGTCCCGGCATAATCTCCCTTCAGCGCGAACGCGCGGGTGATCACGAATTCCTGGAACTCGGGACGGTCGCCGGGAAAGTCCGCGAACCACGCCTCGCGGCGCTCCACCGGCGTGGCATCGAGCATCCGGACGCAATCGACGCCATGGGACCAGAACAGGCGCCCGGTGGGATCCACGAGCCACCAGCGGTCCCCGACCTTCTCGACGCGGAAGAACCCCGTGGCATCCAGCAGCGGCCCGCCGGTCCAGCCGCCGTACGCGGTCCGGTCGGAGGGGCCGGGTGCCGACTCGAGTTCCCGGGCCTCCGTCTCGCGCCGACGGGCCAGATCGTCGAGGTCCCGGACCTTCCCGGGCCAATCGCGGTGGCGGTATTGGCCGAAGGCGTCGATGAACGGCAGGTAGGGTTCGGCGTCGTTCCGGGACGCGGTGGGCGCCACGTGGGTGCCGGTGGCCGCGACGCGCTCGATCTCGAAGGTCGTTCCCCGGTCCGAACCGGTGACGAACAGCAGTAGCTGGTTCACGCGCGTCGGGACGAAATCCTCGGGGCCGGGCGGCGCGACGGGATACCCGCGCATGCCGAACAGGGGCGCGGGCTTGGACCTCGTGCCATGCCGCCGCAGTTCGATGCGAAGCCGGGCCGTCCCCCGGGGCGGCACGGCGGTGTCGCCGTTCACGCAATACCGAGTGCCGTCGGCCCCGGGATTGTCGACGCGCCCGTGGACTTTGACCGTGTCCGGGCCGGGGTTGCGCAGGGCGACCTCGACGAAGGCATGGCTCGAGAGATCACGGGCGGCCTCGGTCAGGCGCAGGGTCAACCCGGGCCAGTTCTGGTTCGTGCCGGTGCGCACGACGGCAAGGGTGAGATCGTTGGCCTGCCGGTAATCCAGGGTGGCGTCGGTGACGGCGGCGCGGGCGCGGTCATTGTCGTGGGCCGGCGACCAGAGAACGCGTTCGGCCGTGGTTCCGCGCGGGGCAATTGCCAGGAGCAGGCAGGCCAGGAGCAGCGGTGTCGACAGCGGGAACCGGATCGAAGGCCGGGGAGGAGGCATGGATGGAGGGGGTCGAGGGTTGGCGCGAGGGACTATCCCGGACGGAGGCTGCCCGAAGGCCGGGCCGAGGCAATGTCCGCGGGACGGGGCCGTCGGCAACGCGGCGGGGGGACGCCCGCCCTGGCGGGCCGGGCCGGACTCGCGGCGCGGGACTTGGCATGATGCGGGCGGAGGTCAGTCTGCGGGCGAAGCGCGGTGGCGTGGGCGATGGAGATCACGAGGTATGACAAGTCATTCGACGGCGAGGAGCAGGTGGACCTGGTCGACCTGGGCGAGGTGCGCGGGCTGGCTGGTGCTCGGGGGTGGGGCGGCGATGGGGGCGCCGGGGTCGTTCGAGGCGCGTTTCCAGGAACCGCCGGCGGCGGCGCGGATCCTGAAGATCATCCACGGCTGGCCGGACACGGCGGCGGCGCAGGATGAATCGATGGCGCGGCTGCGGGGCCAGGGATTCGGCGGCGTGGTGTGCAACGTCTCGTTCGAGGACTACCTGGGAAACGACGGGAAATGGCGCGCGTTCGAGCGCGCGGTGACGGAGGCGAAGCGCGCCGGACTGGCGATGTGGCTGTACGACGAGCGGGGTTATCCCTCGGGGAACGCCGGCGGCCAGACCCTGCGGGATCACCCGGAGTGGGAAGCGACGGGATTGCTGGCCACTGAAACGACGTCCACGGGAGGCGTCGTGACGCTGGCGATGCCGCCGGGGGCGTTGGTGCTGGCCCGGGCCTATCCGGTGGTGGACGGGAACCTCGAGCTCGCGGCGGGCGTGGAACTGTCGGCCCGGGTGCGGGACGGGACGCTGGCATGGGAGGCACCGGCGGGGGCGTGGCGCGTCGTGGTCATGACGGAGAGCCGGTTGTACGAGGGGACGCACGCGGACGGGAACCTGCATGCGCGGATGCCGTATCCGAACCTGTTGCAGGCCGGGCCGACGGCGCGGTTCATCGAGCTGACGTACGGCGGGTACGCGAAGCGGTTGGGGCTGGATTTGGGGCGGTATTTCGAGGCGACGTTCACGGACGAGCCGTCGTTGATGAGCCTGTTCCTGAAGCCGATGCCGTATCGTCCGCTGCCTTGGGCGGCGGAACTGCCGGAGGAGTTCCGGCGGCGGCGGGGGTATGCGTTGGCAACGGACCGGCTGCCGGCGCTGGCGTGGGAGGCGGGACCGGGGACGCGGAGGCTGCGGTACGATTATTGGCGGACGGTGGCCGAACTGGTGGCCGAGAATTATTTCGGGCAGATCCAGCGGCGATGCCGCGAGCTGGGAGTGCCTTCGGGCGGCCACCTGCTGGCGGAGGAGGGGTTGGTCGGGCACGTGCCGTTGTACGGGGATTTCTTCCGGTGCATCCGGCGGCTGGATGCGCCGAGCATCGACTGTCTGACGAGCGTGCCCGGGGAGGTGCCGTGGTACATCGCGCGGCTGGTGGCCAGTGCCGCGGATTTGGAGGGCCACACCCTGGTGATGAGCGAGACGTCGGATCATGGCCAGGTGTACCGGCCGCCGGGGGACGCGCGCCCGCGCCGGGTGGTGTCGGAGGCGGAGATCCGCGGCACCTGCAACCGGCTGATCGTCGCGGGCGTGAACGCGATCACGAGCTACTACAGTTTCACGGAACGGGATGACGCCTCGTTGCGGCGGCTGAACGAGTGGGTGGGGCGGGCCTGCACCGCCCTGCGAGGCGGCCATCCGGTGGCGGACGTCGCCGTCCTGTACCCGGTGGAGAGCCTCTGGACGCGGTTCGTTCCGTCCCGGCACTGGACGCGGGAGGCATCCGCGGCGGCGCGGATCGAAAGCTGGTACAAGGCGGCGGCCGAGGGGCTCTTCGCGGCGCGGCGCGAGTTCACGTTCGTCGACAGCCAGGCGCTGGAGGCGGCGCGGGTGGAGCCGGGGACGCTGGTGCACGGTGCCCTGCGGTGGCGGGCACTGGTGCTCCCGGGCACCGATACGCTGCCGTTGGCCGCGTGGGAGCGGGTCGCGGCGTTCGTTCGCGAGGGCGGCGTCGTGGTGGCTCTCGGGCATCTGCCGGCGAACAGCGAACGCGAGTATCCCTCGGCCCGCGTCGAGGCCCTGGGCCGGGAGATCTTCGGAAGCGGCGACGGGATTTCGGGGGGAGGCCCGCGAACGCGGGTTCATCCGTCGGGTGGCGTCGGTATCTTCCTGCCGCCGGGCTGGGAGAGTCTCCTGCCCCGCGTGCTCGACGGCCTGATGGAGTCGGACGTGAAGGTGACCCCGACGAAGTCGCCGGTGCGCGTCGCCCACCGCCGGATCGACGGGCGCGACGTGTATTTCCTGATCAACGACGGAGCGCAGCCGTGGTCGGGGAAGGTGGAGTTCGCCGCCTCCGAACGGCCCGAACGCTGGAACCTGGCCACCGGACGGCGCGAGGAAGGGCCGGAAGCGGAGGCGGGTCTCGTGAACCTCGAAGCGTACGGCGCGGTGATCTGCCGCCTGCCGGCGGTCCACCCGCCCCGGCGACGGCCGGCGACGGAGATGGTGTTGCCCGGGTTTGGGCGGACTTCCGTGCCGCGGGTTGAACCCACGCTCGCGGCCGGCGAGTTCGTCCGGGCGGAATCGGCGCCGGACACCCGGCAGGCCACCGGGCCGGCGCCGGCGCCGGCATGGCGGGTGACGGGCCGGTTGACCAAGGGTGGCGTGGACACCTTCCTGTTCGCCGGATTCGGTTATCCGCGTCCGCTGGATTGGAGTCGGGCGGAGGGCTTTTCGATGGAGACCTGGGTGCCGGAGGGGCAGGGCACGCCGAACCAGCTCCTGGTGATTCTGCGGGAGGAAGGCGGCGGGGACTTCCTGGTCGAAACTGGCCGATCACTCGCCGGTCCGGTCCGGGAGGAGACCTTCATCCCGTTCGGGCGCTTCCAGCTGGCAGGATGGTCGAAGGACGCGGACGGAGTGCTGGACCTGGGCCGGATCCGGGAGATCCGGGTGGGATGGGGCGGTTACCTGGGCGCCGAGGGCGAGGTGATCGAATTCGGGGTGGGCCTGCCGGGGATCGGCGCGATGTCCGGGGGTGGGGTCCCGAGCGAGCGGTGATCGGACGACGACGCGCGGTCGGTCGGGCGGGCGGGCGCGGCGGGGCGGGGCGAAAGGAGGGCCGGGATCAGGTGGCGGGTGCCGGGACGTGCTGGACGGCGTGGACCAGGGCGGCCTTGAGGCCGGCGAGCTTGAGGGGTTTGGAGAGGTAATCGTTCATGCCGGCGGCGAGGCAACGGTCGCGGTCCTCGGTCATGGCGTGGGCGGTCACGGCGATGATCCAGGGGCGCTGGCGGAAGCGCGGATCGGCGCGGATGTGCCGGCTGGCCTCGTAACCGTCCAGTTCCGGCATCTGGCAGTCCATGAGAATGACATCGTAGTCGGAGCGGTGGAGCGCCTCGAGGGCTTCCGTGCCGGTGGCGGCGAGGTCGGGTTCGTAGCCGAGCTTGCGGAGGAAGAGGACCGCGAGCTTCTGGTTCACCGCGTTATCCTCGGCGACAAGGATGCGGGCGGGAAATTCGCGGGCGAGCGTTTCGAAGTCGGCGGTGCGGGCGGCGTTGTGGCGCCGGGGCGCGGATTCGGGGTGGAGCAGTCCCGTCAGCGCGTCGAGCAGGTGCGACGGTTTGACGGGTTTGACGAGCCAGGCGTCGACGGCATCGGGAGCGGACGGGACGGGGCGGGTCTTCTGGCAGAAGGAGGTGAGGATGATGAGTCGGAGGGCGGCGAACCGGGAGTCGGCGTGGATGCGACGGGCGAGCTCGAGCCCGTTCATGCCCGGCAATTGGTAGTCGAGCAGGGCGAACCGGACGGGGTTGCCGGCGTCCGCGGCGGCTTCGAGGGCGGCGAGGGCGGCGGGGCCGGAGTCGACGCTGGCAGCGACGGGGATTTCCCAGCTGGCGAGCTGGTACTCGAGGATGCGGCGGTTCGAGGCGTTGTCGTCGACGACGAGCACGGGACATTGCCGCAGATCGCGGGCGAAGGGGTCGGCGGCGAGGGACGGTGAGCCGGGGTCGGGGAGGGCGGCGGGGGACGCGGGTTCGAAGGCGGCGGTGAACCAGAAGGAGGCACCCTGACCGGGCTGGCTTTCGACGCCGATTTCGCCCTGCATCAGGGTGACGAGGCGTCGGCTGATGGCGAGGCCGAGGCCGGTGCCGCCGAAGCGGCGGGCGATGGAGGATTCGGCCTGGACGAACGGCTCGAAGAGGCGGGCCGCGACTTCGGGTCCGAGGCCGATGCCGGTGTCGCGGACGACGAAGCGAAGGACCGGGACGGGGGCCGGAACAGGCGTGGGCGTGGGCGTGGGCGTGTGTGTGGGCGTGGGATCGGGGGAGACTTCGAGGAAGACCTCGCCGTGCTCGGTGAACTTGATGCCGTTGGCGATCAGGTTCATGAGGATCTGGCGGAGGCGTCCGGGGTCGCCGCGGAGGCGGCGCGGGACGTCGCGGTGCACGAGGTAGTTCAGTTCGATACCCTTGCCCTGGGCCCGGTGGGCCAGGAGATCGAGCGCGCTTTCGACGCACTCGCGCACGTCGAAGTCGACGCATTCGAAATCCAGCTTGCCGGCCTCGATTTTGGAGAGGTCGAGGATGTCGTTGAGGACGACGAGGAGCGATTCGGCGCTGTCGCGGGTGGTGAGGGCGAAGTCGCGCTGTTCGGGGGATAGGGCGGTGTCGAGGAGAAGATTCGTCATGCCGATGATGCCGTTCATCGGGGTGCGAATCTCGTGGCTCATGTTGGCGAGGAACTCGCTTTTCGCGCGGCTCGACGCGCGGGCCTCGTCCTCCGCGCGACGTCGTTCGGCGACCTCGAGTTGGAGCTCCCGGGTGCGCTCGCGGACCCGGTCCTCGAGGACGTCGTGCGAGACCCGCAGCGCCCGGTGGCGCCGGGACAAGCCAATCGCGAAGGCTCCGGCGCCCAGCAGGAGGAGCCCGGCGATGCCGGCCAGAACGGCCAGCCGGCGTGGCGTCCACCACGGCGGCGACCGGACGACCCGCAGGTCGCGGGCAGCGGACACCAAGAGGCGGGCACCCCGGATCTGTTGGGATTCGCCCACGAACGGTTCGAACACGCCGACGGCCCCGAGCACGGCGCCGAGCGGAAGCTGTTCGAGGACGGCGCGGCCCGGCCCGGAGGCGACCACGGCTTCCACGGTTTCAAGGCCGCGTTCCAACCTCAGTGCGAATCCCTCGGGATGGGCGCCCCGGCCCAACAGGCGGCCCTCGAGTTCCACCCGGCGGCCCGCGAGCTCGACCTTCCCCGGGTCGCCCTCCGCGAGGTGGACCGGTATGGGGAGGGGGACGGTTCCGAGGGATCGGAGTTCGGCTTCCTCGAGGCGGGGATGGGCCTCGCCCGGGCTGGGAAACCCGACCACATCCACGCGCGCTCCGGGCAACACCTCGGACGGGCGCCGGGTGGCGACCCAGGCGGCCAGGTCGCCTTCCTGGAGAAAAAAGCCGGTTCCGGGTCGGATGAACGTCACGGTGCCCTGCACTCGAACCCGGTGCCCCGGGCTGGGTCCGGGACGGAACTGAAGCAGGGAATCGAGATTCGTCAGGGCGCCGGCGAACGGATCGGCGGGGGCGGGGGTGTCGACGAGGAGATGGCGGGCATCCGGGACGAGGATCTGGACGCCGACGAGTTGGCGGCGTTCGTTGGAGATGGTGCTGTAGACGCCGTGGGCGCGGAGGCCCGCGTCGACCAGTCCGTCCAGGGAAGGGGCGCCCGGTTCGGGTGGAGGCAGGAACAGGCGGAACGGTCCGAGGCCGCCGTCGAGGAGGATGCGGATGCGGTTGTCGCCGGGGAACGCCCGGGCCGGTTCGACGCGGCGCACGACGCCCTGGGCTTCCACCCAGCCATTTTCGATGGCCGCCGCGGCGGTGAAATCGGGGGAGACGCGGATGGGCGTGGGGAGGTTTGTCCGGCCGAGGACCCGGAAGCGCGGGGCATGGCCGGTTTCCAAGCCGGCGAGGACGGGGGCAAAACTACCGGGCTGGGCCTTGCCCTCCACTTCCACCCAGTCCCCCGGACGCGCCTGGATTTCCGGAAAGAACTCCGGCGCGCCGGGGCCGATGTAGATGCCGGCGGTGGCATCGGCCAGGAAGAGGGCGTAGCTCTCGAGATGGCGGTAGGTGATGACGCCGCGGAGGCGCACCGGGAAGCCACGCGCCGCTTCGGTGGGGGAGAGGCCCTTGACCTGGGCCACGTTGGTCAGGATGGGCAACCCCGGTTCCGCGGCGCGGACGGATCGGCTCGGGCCCGGGCCCGGGCCCACGACCCAGGCGAGGAGGAGGGCGAGGTGGCGGAACAGGGCGCCGCGGGGCGCGGCGGGCAGGCCGGGTTCGTGGTTGGCGCAGGGCATCGACAGGCGGTCCGGGAACCCTGCCCGAACCGAATGCAAAGGCAATCGCCCTCGAAATCCGGTCCGGGGTGGGCGAGAGGATCCCTGGCGAACGGAGGCGCGAAGCGTCTTGGAGTGCGCCAGTCCTCTTGCGCTTTCGGAGGAGGG
>CAZSOV010000021.1:10074-21619 GCA_964608505.1 uncultured Verrucomicrobiota bacterium | reverse complement strand
GCGAAGGCGATACCGTCGGTCGACGTCGGGTCCGGGGGGACGAGAGGACCCCTGGCTACCGGAGGCGCGAAGCGTCTTGGAGTGCGCCAGTCCTCTTGCGCTTTCGGAGGAGGGCGAGGGCCAGGGAGGAGTGGTGGGGCGGGTGGCGCGGGTGAAGCGCGGGGAAAGCGGCAGGGGACTGCCGCACTCCAAGACCCTGGCGGGCGCGCGAAGGCGATACCGTCGGTCGACGTCGGGTCCGGGGGGGGCGAGAGGACCCTTGGACCCCTGACTACCGGAGGCGCGAAGCGTCGTGGAGTGCCTACTCGACGCGCAGCGAGAATCCCTGCGAATGGCCGTTGAATTCGGGGGCGTAGAGGCACTGGATCGTGGCGACGCCGGCGGCGTAGGTGCCGCGATGCTGGATGCGGACGGGGTACTCGAAGACGTAGGTGCCCTTCGGCAGGTAATCGATGAAGAAGTGACTCGCGGTGTCGCGCGTGGTCTCGTAGTACGCGAGGCCGTCCTGGAACCGGTACCCGGAGAGGACCTCGACGGGTTCGGTGCCGCTGCCGCGCTGGTCCTTGAGATGGACGAACTCGAGGTCGCGATCCACGCGGAGTTCGAGCCGGACGACGAGTTCGTCGCCGACGCGGGCGGGGCCCCGGAGCGGTTGGAGGACGGCGCCGGCCTTGCCGCGTTCGCGGAGGAAGAGGGCCTTGCGCAGGGTGAGCGGGGTGCCTTCGTAGGGCTTCACCGCGGACAGGTCCTCGAAATACTGCCAATGCACGCCGCCCCAGGCGACGCCGGGGTCGGACTTGCGCACGAGGATGTCGGCGAGGTTCGCGGAGACCTCGGCGGCGGGGATTCTGATCTCGTAGAACCCGGTGCCGGGTTCGACCGCGGGCAGAGGCGTGCGGGATTCGCGGCGCTCGGGAGGGCGCGGGGCGGCGTCGACGCGGGACGACGGCGTGATCTTCCGTCCGCCGATCTCGACCTCGACGAGGCGCGTGGAGGCGAGGAGGTCGGTGCCGCGACCGAGCAGGGCGTAGACGGCATCGGCGGTGGCCTTGGTGGTTTTCCAGTCGCGGGTCTGTTTCTGCTTGAGCAGCCAGACCTGGAGGTCCTCGACGACGGACGGGTCGCGGGCGACCTCGTCGAAGACCTCGATCATGAGGGCCTGCGTCTCGATGGGGGCGCGGTACCACCACCAGGAGAGTTCGGTGTCGCGCCAGTGGCGTCCGAGTTCCTCGGAGACGACGCTGCGTTCGAAGAGGGAACGGACGATGAGCCGGGCGGCGTCGCGGAGTTCGTTGCGGTCGGGACCGAAGCGATGCAGGGCGAGGGCGAGGTGCCCCTGGCTCTGGCGGTCCAGCGGCAGCCAGTGCCGGGTGGCCTGGGCGAGGTAGTACTCGACCGCCGCGCGATGCGGCTCGGCGATGGGTTGATCGCGGAGGAAGAAGCTGCGCCCGTAGAGGTACAGGGCGACGGTGGCGTCGAGGTGGGAGGCATCGCGGTCCTTGGCGGGAATGCGGCGATGGCGTTCGGTGATCCAGGCGTCGAGGCCCTGGAGCGCGCGTTGGGCCTGGTCCAGGGGGACCTCGACGCCGAGGTGCCGGAGTCGGCCGAAGCCCGTGGCGAGGTAGAGCGTGACGAACTCGTTGCGGGGGCCGCCGGGGAACCAGGGCCAGCCGCCGTCGGGGAGTTGGAGCTCGGCCAACTGCCGGAGGGCACGCTCCAGCTCGGCGTCGAGGCGGTTGGCTTCGAAGAAGACGGCGATCTGGCGGCGGGCCTCGCCCTCCCGGTCGGACTCGCGAAGCCACGGGGTTTCCTCGATGAGCAGCGACTTGAGGTCCTGGTTGCGGGCGAGCGGACTGTCGAGGGCGGGCGTGGCGCGCCATTGATCGAAGACGGACCGGATGCGGGGGTCGCGGACGGCGAGATGCCGGGCAAGGGCGTTGGCGTAATAGCGGTTGAAGGTCTGCTCGGCGCACTGATGGGGGAACTCCATCAGGTACGGCAGGGCGAGGACCGCGTACCACGCGGGGTTGGAGACCATCTGCACCGTGAGTCCCTCGTGGCGAAGGGTGGGGGAGCGCGACCCTTCCTCGAGGCGGGCGAAGCGGAACCGCTTCTCGGCGGGGCCGCGGATGGGCAGGGGCAGGGATTCCGTGAGGTGCACGCGCCGCGGGAGCACGGGGAGAAATCCCTCCTCGCCGTCGGCGAGCCGGTCCGTGGCGGCGGTGGCCTTGAACGCGAGGAACCCGCAGCCATCGGGCACGGAAATCCTCCAGGCGAGGGTGCGGGATTCGCGGGCGGGGATTTCGAAGGGTCGTTCGGGCTCGGCGTTGCCGAGGGCGGCATCGGCGGGCGTGCCGTCCTGGGCGAACTGGAAGGAGAGCCGGGCCCGTCCGGATTGGCGGGCGTCGGACTGGTTGGAGACCTTGACGGTGAACTCGAGTTGATCCGCCTCGCGCAGGAAGCGGGGCGGGTTGGGTTGCACCATCAGGTCGCGCGCCGTGACGGTGCTGCCGCCGAGCGAGCCGGAGCGAAGCTCGCGGTCGTGCGCGAAGCCGAGGAATCGCCATTCGGTGAGGGCCTCGGGGAGGGTGAAGGAGAGGCGCACGACGCCGTTGGAATCGCTCAGGACATGGGGGAGGAAGAACGCGGTCTCGGACAGGTTCCGGCGCGGCGCGACGGCAGCCGGTGCGGGTGCAGGCGGACGGTCGGTCGCCGTGCCGCCCCCGGCGCCGGGAATCGCGAACGCCTCCTCGGCCACGCCTCCCGCGGCCTTGGCCATGGTGGGCTCGGCGTCGAACATCATCATCTCCGATGCCGGGGGCGGAGCCGCGGCCATGCTCAGGGCCATGGCCGGCATGGCACGCCGGGCGAGGAATCCATAGGTCTCGGACCGCAGGCTGTCGGGCCACCGTCGATAGGAGACCTCGGCGCGTTCGCCGGGGCGCTGGGAGGACTGGAGAAAGGTCTGGAACGGGTCGAGGGCATTGGCGAACTGGGGCCGCGCCGAGCTGCGACGCCGGGGAAAAACGGAGAAGCGTTCGGGCCATTCGTGCGGCGCGAACTGGTCGAGGGACGCGTCGTAGAGCGTTGCGACGAGTTCGGCGACGGCGGATTCAAGCGGGCGGGCGGTCCCGGCGACGCCGGTGCGGCGCCGGATGACGGCGGTCCAGGTCTCCTTGGCGCCGGGTTCGAGCTTCGACCGGAAGGTCTCCCACGACAGTTCCAGTTCCTTGTTCGACCAGGGCACCTCGACGGAGCGGCTTTCGAGGTCGGCGCGGTTGTCCCGCACCCGTGTGACGTGGAGCGTGAACCCGCCGCGCAGGGCCTCGGTGACGGCGTGTCGGAGGACGACCTGGGTGCGTCCGGCGGGGGTCCAGTAACGCTCGACGATGCGGTCGCGGTCCTCGATCTCCACGAACGCGCGACCCGATTCGTAACCGGTGCCCCAGAGCGCCTTGAAGTCGGCGCCGGGCTCGACGGACCACGCGGGGGCGACGAGCAGATGGGGAAGTTTCGCGGCCAGTCGGGTGGCCGCGGGATCGAGGACGTGCAGGGGGAGCCGCGCGGTCACCGGCTTGCCGAACCGGTCCCGGGTTTCGAGCAGGACCCGGTACAGGCCGGGCGCGAGGGAAACCGCGTTGGTCAGGACTCCCGACGCGCCGGTGCGGAAGGTCAGGCGCTGGACGAGTTCGCCCAGCGGCCAATGGTTGGGGTCGGACGGATCGGCGGGGCGGACGCCCGCCCGGTGGGAGCGGGGCAGGAACGGATAGGCTTCGTCGAGGGGTGGGCGGGGGACGCGCTCGGGTTCGCGCACGCGATGGATGGCGAGGGTGCCTTCGGCGGGTTGCCCCTCGCCGTCCAGCGATCGTGTTTCGAGGCGCAGCTCGACGGGACGCTCGCGTTCCTGCCATTCGGACGCGGCCAGGGTGGCCTGGAGGGCGGTGTAGCCGACGCGCACGTCGCGTTCGTCGGACCTCGTTTCGCCGGCGCCATCGGTGACGTCGGCGTGCACCTCGAAATGGAAGACGGGCTCGTCCGTTTCGGGCACCCCGCGATCCGGCAGGGCCTGGAACGCGATTTCGAAGGTGCCGCCGGCATCGGTGCGGCTCGTGCCGTGGGCGATCTCCTGTTCCTCGTCGCCGTCCGGTCCGGAGTCGAAATTCCGGAACCAACCCCACCAGGGCGGGAACCGGACCTGCCGGGTGACGCGCCAGCGCACCTCGCCGGCGTCGATGGCCGCCCCGGTGTAGGCCGTGGCACGCCCGGTGACGACCACCGTGTCGTTCAGGCGCGGAGCCGTCCGCGGCGCGTCGAGCAGGACCTGGAACTTCGGGCGTTTGTATTCCTCGACGTGGACCGCGACGGCGCCGGCGAGCGGTTCCTCGACGGAAATGGACATGGCGCCGGGCAGCCGGTCGGTGGGTGCCGTGAACGAACCGGAGAACGAGCCGTAGTCGTTGGCGCGCCGGGTCTGGCGGGCGATTTCCTTGTGGTTGGCGTCCTTGAAGACGACGACGACGTTTTCGCCGGGCAGGACCCGATACCGGTCGTTGGACGTGTCATAACCCAGACAAATGCCCTTGTAATGGACCAGTTGCCCTGGGCGGTAGAGGGCGCGGTCCGTGAAGAGCCGGGACACCCGGCGGTCCGGTTCGGGCGTCACGGGTCCCCACCACACGTCCTGTCCGACGGCCACCTGCCGGTTGCCGAGCGTGGCGCGGACGACGGCCTGGCCGCGGCTCGTGTTTTCGGGGAAGGCGAAGAAGCCGAGTTCGTCGGTCAGGGGTTTGCCGAGGGACACGCGTTCGCCGTTGGGACGAAGGTCCCAGGCCTCGACCGTGGCGCGGGGCAGCGGTTCCCCGGAGTTCGCGTCGAGCACGAATCCCTCGAGTCGCCCGGCGCGCGGGCGGAGGATCAGGGCGAGGTCCGAGACCCAGACGTCGGCCATGGCCAGCGTGTTGTCGTCGGCGGAGAAACCGGGCTGCACGCTGGCGAACAGAAAGTAGAAGCCCGGCTCCAGTTTCACGGAGTCCGGCGGCGCGGCGTCGACCGTGTGTTCGAGATGATCGGTGGCGGGCGGAAGGTCGGCACTCCATTCGGCCGCGGACGCCTGGCGCATGAATTCGAGGCGCTGCTCCCGTCGAAGGTTGTCCGGGCGCGGCTGGCGGCGCTGGAGGAATTGGGCCCAGTCCACACGCACCGCTTTGAAGTGAACGCGGGTCAGATTGCGGTAGGCGACGGAGAGCGCCGGGTGAGGCAGCGTCCAGACCCGCTCGGCCGAGAGGCGGAGGGTCGGCTGGTCGATGGCCCGGACGAGGTTGCGACAGGCGGCGGCACCGACGGATCGGGGATGGGCGCGATCCGCCTCGGCGGCGACGGCCCGCGCCTCGACGAGCCGGAACAACCGTTGCAGGGCCATCGCCCATTCGTGGCGGATACGGGCGGACACCTCGTCGGACGCGGCGCGCCGGGCAAGGCCCTCGATGGCGGCGAGGAAGCGCGCGTCGCGATCCGGCCCGGAGGCCACGTTGCGCGCGTACACGAGCCGGGCCAGATCCGCGTCCCAGAACGCGGCGGGATCGGCGTCCTTCTCGTGAAACCGGAGCACCGCCTGATGGAGGCGGATGGCGGACAGGACGACGGAGTTGGTGTCGGTGGTGACGGGCTGCCACGCGAGGAATTCGGCGACGTCGGAGAGGATGGGGCTGGAGGCATCGACGACGAAGGCGTCCTCGGGTCTGGCGCCGGCCTGTTCCCCGGCGGCGTAGAACTCGAGGGCATCGTGGGCGAGAAAATCGAAGAGCGTCGGGCGGTATTTGTCCGGGACGGTACCCCGGTCGAGCAGGGCGTCCTGGGTGGCGATGGGAGCGGCTTGGAGCAGGGCGGGTTCGGCCAGCGCCAGATCGAAGTGACGGTCGATCTCCGCGAAGAGCCGGCGCAGATCCCAGGTTTGGAAGTCCCCGGCGTCCGCCGCGTCGGCGGGGGCGGGCGCGACGGCGGTGCGTTCCTGGAAGCGCCAGCGGTTCTGCTGGAAATAGGTCCAATAGCCGCGGGCGACGAGCTGGTGCAGGTAGGGGCGGAGCGGGGGGGCGGCGGAGGTCGCTTCGGCGACGAGGCGGCGGACGCGTTCCTCGGGGCGCTCGCCCTGGATGGAGGTCTCGAGGGCGATGCGGGTGCCGACGGCGCGCACGGCCTCGGGCCAGGCCTGCTCGCGCAGCGTCGCGTCGAGGATGGGACGCAGCCGTTCGAGCGCGGTGGCGGGCTGGCCCTGGCGGGCGGCCTCCTCGACGGCGCGCCACTGGGCGGCGCGGGGTCCGGAGGGCGCGGCGGCAGCGGGCGGCTGGAGCATGAACCAAGTCAGAACCGGAAGGAGGAAAAGGGAAAGTCTCATGACGGCGGGCGGCGCGTGCGGTCGCCGGGGCAACGTTCCTCCATGGGGGAGGGGGGGCAAGCGCTCATTC
Source organism: uncultured Verrucomicrobiota bacterium (assembly GCA_964608505.1). Taxonomy (GTDB): domain Bacteria; phylum Verrucomicrobiota; class Verrucomicrobiia; order Limisphaerales; family CAIMTB01; genus CAIMTB01. The sequence continues at coordinate 15,158 of CAZSOV010000021.1, read as the reverse complement.
GGCCACGGCGAATGGGCCCGCCGCGCGAATGACAACGTCCGGTGCGGCACTTCGTTGTGGGGCCGGCGACTGCCGAGTCGCCGGGTTCCACGCCCGTTCCGCCGGACTCGATCTCCCCGTGCCCCGGTCCATTTCTACGCCGACGCTTCGGCGGAGAACCGGTCGCGGGCCCCGACCGTCCTCGTCCATCGCCCTCGCCCTGGAAGCGCCCGCGCTTCCGCTTCGGCGGGCGGCGGACTACGCTCGGGTCATCGCGCGGAGGCCACACAACGAGCAGGAGCACGACGGCGACCGCGCCCGAACCGGGACGCCGGTGCGGCGGCGGTCGCCTCGGGCGTGGTGGTGGCTGTTGATCGTCTGGATCGCCGTGGACGCCTGGCTGGCGAACTGGTGGTGGCAGCAGCGGCGCGAGGAGCGTGCCGAGGTGCACATTCTGGCGGCCGCCCGGCGGTATGGCGTGGAGCCCGCGCTGGTGAAGGCGGTGGTGTGGCGGGAGAGCCGGTTCAAGGCCGACGCCCGCGGCACGGTGGGCGAGCTCGGGTTGATGCAGGTCGGGGCCCTGGCCGCGAAGGAGTGGGCGGAGGCCGAGAAACGCCGGGGATTCCAGCACCTCGAACTGCTGGACCCCGAGCGGAACACGCAGGCCGGCACCTGGTACCTGGGCAAGCTGCTCAAGCGGTACGCCGCGACGGACCAGCCGGCGGCGTTCGCGCTGGCGGACTACAACGCCGGACGTGCGAACGTCCTCCGCTGGCTCAAGGGTGCCGCCGCCACGAACAGCACGGCGTTCCTGGAGGTCATGGATTTCCCCGGCACCCGGGACTACGTCCGGTCGATTCTCCGGCGGCGGGACGACTACCGCGGGGTGTTCCCGAAGCCGTGAGGACCAGGGCGGGGGAGGCTCGGGCACGGCGGCGTGCTAGCGCGCTGCCTCGAGGTTGCGGAGTGCCTCCCGGACCGTTCGGCGGCTCGTGCCGAGCCAGCGTGCGACCTGGGCCTGGTTTCCGCCGGCGGCCCGGATGGCCTGGCGATAAAGCTCGGGTTCGAGGTCGGCGATCAGTCGGTCGCGGAGGTGGGTGAGTTCGCCGCGGCGCGCGCTCTCGAGCAGCCCCGCGACATAGGCGGCGTGGGTGAGCGTGGCAGGCGGGGCGGCGACTCGGGGCGGGGCCAGGACCCGACGAGCGTGGGCGGTGGTGATGGAACGGGGTCGCGCCTGAAGGGTTGCCTGGCGCACGGCGTTTTCGAGTTGGCGCACGTTGCCGGGCCACGGTTGCCCGGACCACCAGGCCAGGGCTTCCTCCTCGATAGCGGGCTCGGCCACGCCGAGGTCAGGTCCGTGGCGGCGCAGGAAGTGCCGGACCAGGTGGGGGATGTCCTCGCGCCGTTCGCGGAGCGGGGGGACGCGGAGCGTGACGGCGCTCAGGCGAAAGAAGAGGTCCTCGCGAAAGCCGCGGCCCTCGGTCACCTCGCGTTCCAGGTCCCGGTGGGTGGCGGCCACGAGCCGCACGTCGCGGCGCAGTGTCTCGTCGCCGCCGACGCGCTGGAAGGAGCCGTCCTGGAGGACGCGGAGCAGCTTGGCCTGGGTTTCGGGGGCCAGGTCGCCGATCTCGTCGAGGAACAGGGTGCCCCCGTGCGCCTGCTCGAAGCAGCCGATACGGCGGCGTTCGGCGCCGGTGAAGGCGCCGCGCTCGTGACCGCACAGTTCGCTCTCCAGGAGCGTTTCGGGAACGGCGGCACAATTGACCGCGAGGAACGGTCCGGAGCTGCGGTTGCCGTGCTGGGCAAGAGCGCGGGCCACGAGTTCCTTGCCGGTGCCGGTTTCGCCGAGGATGAGCACGGACAGCGAGGTGCCGGCGACGCGCCCGATTTCCTTGCACAGGTCCTGCATCGGGCGGCTGTGCCCGACGAGGGCCGGTCCCCGGTCCCCGGGTGGCGCGTCGCCCAGGGTCACGGGGACGCCCTGCAGCTGGGAGCGTTCGACGGCGACCAGAACGAGTTCGAGGAGTTCCTCCGGGTCGAACGGCTTGACCACGTAGTCGTGGGCCCCGCGTTTCATCGCCTCGATGGCGACCTCGGTGCTCCCGTGGGCGGTTATGACGATCACCGGCCAGCGCGGGCGCCGGAGCCGCAGTTGGTCCAGCAGTTCCAGCCCCCCCATGGGCCCGGGCAATCGCAAGTCGGTCAGCACCAGCTCGAACTCCTCCCGTCCGGTCCGGTCGAGGGCGTCCTCGGCGCGCGGGACGGCGATCACCGTGAGTTCCTCGGTGTGCAGCAGGTCCTGGATGGCCCGCGAGATCGAGGGGTCGTCCTCGACGAGCAGCACGCGCGGCGCGGAGTCCGAGGTCATGGGCGGGCCTCCGCGAGCGGGGCGACGGGGCAGGCGGCGCGGGGCAGGACCACCGTGAAGACCGTGCCGCGCCCGGGCTGGGTTTGGTATTGGAGATGCCCGCCCTGGGCCTCCACGAGGCGCGCGGCCATGGAGAGACCAAGGCCGGTGCCCTGCGGTTTCGCGGAGACGAAGGGCTCGAACAGCCGCGCTTCGACCTCGGGCGCGATGCCGAGGCCGGTGTCGGCCACCTCCAACATGACCACCGGAGCCGCCGCACGGCTGCGGGTGTCCATGCCGGCGCGGGCCCGCAGCGTGACGGAGCCGCCGGCGACCACGCTCTCGGCGGCGTTGCGGACCAGGTTGAGCAGCACCTGGCGCAGTTGGGCGGGATCGGCTCGGAGCCCCAGTGCCGACGGGACTTCCAGCATCACCCGGATGCCCCGTTCGGCGAAGGTCGGCGCGACGAGATCGTGAATGCCGCGCAGCAACGCACCGGCTTCCACGTCCGCGAGCCGGGGCGGGGCCGGGCGGGCGAACTGCAGGAAGTCGTCGAGGATCCGGTCCAACCGGCGGATCTCGTCCTCGAGCACGTCGCAGTCCGCGCTCGGGTCGGGATGGGAACGGCGGAGCAATCGGGCGCGGGTGCGGAGGGCGGTGAGCGGGGTGCGGATCTCGTGGACGATGCCGGTGGCGATCACCCCCAGCTGGCTGAGGTGATCCTGGCGGCGGCGGACGGTCTGGTGTCCCCGCAGGGCGCGGAGCAGCGGATGGGCCCAGCCCAACCAGAACACCGCGGTGGCGACCCCGACGGCGGCGAGCGGCATCAGCACGAGGATGGCCCGGCGGCGCGTGCCGGCCTCGAGATACGCGCGCGCGGCAGTTTCCGCGGCGTCCGCGGCGGCGCGTTCCTGGTCGATCAACGCGCGGCAGGCGGCGCGGAGCGGGGCGGAGGCATCGTCGATTTCGTCGCCCAGTTGGCCGGCGGTGTCGCGGCGCAGAGTGGGCCGCTCCCGGGCGAGCCAGGGGGCGGCGGCGGCAGCATAGGCGTCGAGCGCCTGCCCGACGTCGCGGAGTCGGTCCGCGCGGGAGGCGTCGCCTCCGTCGGCGGCCCGGGCATCGGCGATCCGGGAGGCCCAGAGGCGCGCCTCGTGTTGGAATGCCTCGCGATGGGCGGGATCGCCGGTCAACTGCCGGCGCAGGAGCAGGGCATCGAGACGCTCGGTCGCGGCGAGCAGTGGGAAGCCCAGGGCGAACGGGGCATCGCCGCGGGTCGTGAGGGTCGTTCCGGGGGCGGACGGCGGGGCGGGGTGTTCGGAGAGCCAGACCCCGGCGAGCAGGACGCCCGCGAGGCCCACGCACCCGAGCAGGGCGATCAGGGGCCGGGGCGCGGAGGGCAGCGCGGTGGTCCCGTCCGTGCCACCGGTGGAACCGTGGGGCTCCTGTTCCGGGAACGGGGAGCGGGGGTGGGGGAGGGAATGGCGGGGGGAATCCGCGGGGGCTGCCGGATTGGCCGGGCTGGCATGGGATTCGCTTTCGGAGGTCCGCACGAGCATCGAACCGAGTCTAGCGCAGGTTCGCCCTCCGGCGCAAAGAACGCCTCCCAAATTCCCGGGGGCGATCCGCCAGGGTGGACCTGCGTCACGACCCATCCCCGCATGGATCGCCTTCCGCCCATACCCACGCCGCCCGGAGAGTGGTGGAGGGTGTTCTGTCATCATGGCCTCCCGATTGTCATCTTCGGCATCGGCGTGCTGGTCGCAGGAGGATTGTGGCAGCGCCTCGGCGGCGGACGCTCCTTCGTCGCCGTGGCCGAGGGCGCGCGGGCAGGGGTGCTCGCGCCGCAACCGGGGGAGTTGGTCGAGATCCTCGTCGCACCCTATGCCGAGGTGCGACGGGGCGATCCCGTGGCGGTGCTCCGGGCGTTCGACCCGCGCGGGGACATGGACCGGGCGCGGTTGCGGTTGGAGATGGCGCGGTTGCGGGCGGCTCCGTCCCTGGCCGAGGAGCGCGCCGTGGATCTGGAGCGCTTCCGCCTCGACCTGGCACGCACGCGGTCCGAACTGGCGACGGCCCGGGTGCGCCTCGAGTTCGCGACACGGGAGGTGCAGCGGCTCGAACCGCTGTTTCGCGACCGCCTGATTTCCGAGGACGTGATCGAGATCGCGCGCGGCACGCGTGACATGAACGCGGCGGAGGTGCGGGAGAAGGAGCGGTTCACGGACGAGGTCGAGGCCCGGTTGGACACACTCCAAGCCGACCGCCTGCCGTTCGATCCCGGCCCCGGGACCGATCCGCTGCTCGGGGAGGGCGGGGCTCCCGGATGGGCCGGAGTCGAAACGCGAACGCTCCGGGCGCCCGTCGACGGGACGGTCGGGCCATGGCTGCATCGACCCGGGGAATTCGTCGTCGAGGGCGAGCCCCTGGTGGTCATCCAGGGATCGCGGGCGGAACGGATCGTCGGCTATCTCCGTCAACCCATCGGGTTCGATCCGCGGGCGGGCATGACGGTGCAGGTGGCGCGCCGGACCCTCCCGCGCACGCGATTCCCCAGCGTCATCCGCCACGTTGGCACCCAGTTCGAAACCATCACCAACGCCCTGGCGCTCGTCCGGGACGGCGTCCTGTGGGATGTCGGCCTGCCGGTCATCGTGGAGGTGGGTCCGGATCATCCCTTACGGCCGGGGGAGATCGTGGATGTCGTGGTGGCGATGCCCGCCGCCACGACGCCGCCGCTGGCCGCGTTGTCCGCAACCCT
>CAZSOV010000021.1:0-10064 GCA_964608505.1 uncultured Verrucomicrobiota bacterium | reverse complement strand
GGGGGTCGGTCTATCTCCTTTGGGGGGGGGTTTTTGTTTTTTGTTTGGGGGCCCTTCCCCCCCCCCCCCCCCGCCGCCGCTGGCCGCGTTGTCCGCAACCCTTCCCCCGCCGTGAACCCCACCGCGCCTCCCCGCTCCCCGTTCCTCCTGTTCCCCCGCGGCCTGCGTCGCCGGGCGGCCGGCGTGCTGGCGGCCACGGCCGGCGTGCTGATGCCTGCCGACGGCGCCGGTCCCGTCGTTCTGGACGAGGTTCTCGCCGACAACCGGCGCGCGGTGCCGGTCGCGGGCCGGTACCCGGATTACGTGGAGTTGCGCAACGCCTCCGGGGCGGCGGTCGATCTGGGGGGGTGCCGCCTGACCGACGACGCGGCCGGGGCGGCGACGTTCGAATTCCCGCGGGGGACCGTGCTGGCACCGGGCGCCCGGGTGGTGGTGTGGTGTGACCGCGACCCCGGATTGCCGCCGCCCCAGGCCGGATTCGGCATCGGCACGACGGGGGATCGGATTCGGTTCACCGGTCCTGACGGTCAGGTCTGGGACGAGCTCGCGTTCGGGCTTCAGGTCGCGGATCTGGCCCTGGGGCGGTTCGGGACGGGGGAGGGAACCTGGGGGCTGGTCCGTCCCTCGCCCGGCGCGGCCAACGTCGCGGTCGAACTGGGTGACCCGGCCCGTCTGCGGTTGAACGAGTGGATGGCATCCCCCTCGGCGGGCGACGACTGGATCGAGTTGTACAACGCGGACGCGCATCCGGTGAGTTTGGGCGGAGTGACTCTCACCGACAGCGTCGCGCTGCCTCCCATCCACCGTCCCGTCCCGGGCCTGTCGTTCATCGCCGCGAGGGGATTCGTCCAGTTCCATGCCTCGGACCTGCGGCGGGCCGACGCGGATCATCTGGAATTCCGGCTCGGAGCCGGGGGCGAGGAGGTCGTCGTCGTGGCCTCGGATGGGGCGACCTTTCTGGATCGCGTGCAGACGGGGGCCCAGACGACCGATGTCAGCAGCGGGCGGACGCCGGACGGCGGGGAGGCGGTCATGGTCTTCGGGCCGGGGCGTGCGACGCCGGGGTCCAGCAATGCACGGGAACTGGTTCGCGTCTGGATTTCCGAAGTTCTGGCGCACACCGATCCGCCCCGGGAGGACGCCATCGAACTTCACAATCCCACCGCCGAGCCCGTGGACATCGGTCACTGGTGGCTCAGCGATTCGGAGTCGACGCCGCGCAAGTTCCGGATTCCGGCGGGAACCGTTCTGGCGCCGGGCGGTCACGCCGTGTTCTACGAATTCCAGTTCGGGGCCGGAACGAGCGGGTTCTCGTTGAACTCGTACGAGGGCGACGAGGTCTGGCTGTCGGTGGGCGCCGCCGACGGGAACCTGACCGGAGAGCGGGGCGGCATCCGGTTCGGGGCCACCCGGAACGGGGTGTCGCTCGGGCGGGTGGAAACCTCCGCGGGAGGCGATTTCGCGCCGTTGCTACGCACGACGTTCGGGGCCGATGCCGCCCCCTCGCTGGTGCAGTTCCGGCAGGGCCGTGGCGGCACGAACGCGCCGCCACGGGCACCCGAGGCGGTGCTGGCTGAGGTGTTTCCAGGTGGCACGGGCTCGCCGGCGCAGTATGCCGTCGAACCCTTCCTCGAACTCGCGAACCCCGGCGCCGCGCGGGTGTCCCTGTTCGATCCGCTGTTCCCGGCGAACACCTGGCGGGTGCGCGGCGATCTGCGCTGGGATCTTCCGCCGGGCGTGGTCCTGGAACCGGGAGAACGGGTGGTGATCGTGGGCTTCGATCCGGGCGCGGAGGCCGACCGGTTGGGCGCGTTCCGTCGGGCCCACGGCATCGCCGAGGCCCGACGGATCCTGGGCCCATGGCAGGGGGAGCTCGATCCCCGTGAGTTCTCGGTCGAACTCCAGGCTCCGGATGCGCCGGAGGGTCCCGACAAGCCGCGACCCGGTTTCGTACCCTACCTGCGGATGGATCGCCTCGATTACCGGCCCGCCGCGGGGTGGCCCGTGGCCCAGGGCGCGTCGTTGCGGTCGCTGCGGCGCGCGGACCTGCGGGGACACGGCAACGAGCCCCGATCCTGGGCCTGGGAAACCCCCTCGCCCGGGTCGGAACTCCCGGCGGATCCGAACCTCGACACCGACCTCGATGGAATGCCCGATGTCTGGGAGATCATCCACGGTTTCGACCCCCGACGCGCGTCCGACGCCGGCGAGGATTCCGACGGGGATGGATCGCTCAATGAGGAGGAGTACCGGGCGGGGACCGATCCCCGCCAGTCCATGGACGTCCTGCGCCTGACCATCCGGGTGACGGACCGGGACACCGTGCGGGTGGTGTTTCCGTCCGTGGCGGGAAGGATCTACTGGCTCGAGGCGCGGACGCTCTCCGGTTCTGGTTCGGCGGCCTGGGCTCCGGTCGGCGAGCCGCTGGCTCCCGTCGCGTCCGGGGAAACGGGCTTCATCGTGCCGATCGTGCCGGATGCCCGGCTGCTTCGCGTGACGATTCCGTTCGGCCCATGAGCACGCGGGCCCTGTTCCTGGGTTTTACGGCGGCCGCGTGGGCGCTCGGCTTCGCGGCTCTGGCGGTGGATCCGGATCTCCCGGCCTCCGCCCCCGGTCCAAGGTCGGAACCCCTCACCCTCGAGGACTGCTGGCGCCTCGCCCTCGAACGCAACCGGGAGCTCCAGATCGAACGGGTCAATCCCGTCCTCGCGCGCCTCTCGCTCGAGCAGGCCGGCGGCGCCTATGACCCGTTGTTCGTGGCCGACACCCGCTGGGAATCCCTCGCCGACAGCGGCGGGTTGGACCCGGCGGATTTCAGTCGGGACGCCATTTATCAGGCGGATTCCGAGGTGTCGCGGATGGGGTTGAGCGGGATCCTGCCGACCGGCCTGACCTACTCGCTGACGGGGGACTATGCCCACAGCACCGGATTGAGGAACGGCTTCGACTTCGACTCGTACAGCGTCCGCCTGGCCGCGACGGCGCGCCAACCGCTGCTCCGCAATGCCTGGATCGACCCGGTCCGGTACCAGATCCGGCTCAACCGTCTGCTCGTGCGTTCCTCGGACCACGTGCTGCGGTTCCGGGTGCTTGATGTCATGAGCCGGGTCGCCCTGGCGTTCCAGGAACTGGGTTTCGTGCGCGAACAGCGGCGCGTCCTCCACGAGTTGCTCGGGATCCGGCAGGACCTCCTCGACACGGTGCGCCGCCGGATTCGGGGCGGAACCCTGACGGTGCTGGACGAGAGCCAGGCGGCGGCGCGCCTCGCCTCCGCGCGGGCCGACCTCGCCGCGTCCGACCAGGCGGTCGCCCTCGCCGCGCATGAATTGCGCACGCTGCTGGGGGACGCCTGGGTTCGGCCCGGGGTGGGGGTGCCCGAGCTGGCCGGAGCCCTGGACTCCCGGCCCGTGGTCCTCGATCTGGAAGCTTGCTGGCGACAGGCCGAGGTCGAGCGCCCCGACCTCCATGCCCTGCGTGTCCAGTTCGACCAGTCCCAGCTCGACGTGCGGTTCTGGCGGAACCAGCTGTTCCCGAACCTCGACCTCGTCGCGGGCTACGGACGGCGCGGGGCCAGCATCGCGCAGATGTTCCCGCCGGGCACGGTCGAGGCCTCCCTGAGCGAGGCTTGGGACGAGGTGCAACAGGGCGACACGCCGAGCCGTTCCGTCGGGTTCATCTTCTCCATGCCCCTGAGCCGGCGCGTGGAGCGCTCCCGGTTTCGCGGCTCCCAGGAGCTCCGCAACCAGGCGGAACTGCGCGTGCGCCAGCAGGAGGAACTGGTCCGGCGCGAGGTCGCCGATGCCCACGCCATGGCCTGGTCCGCCCGCGAGCGCGTTGAATTGACGCGCGAGGCCCGCGCCTTGGCCGAGGCCGCGCTCGCCGCCGAGGAACGAAAACTCGACTCGGGCGGGAGCGCCCTGTTTTTCGTCCTTCAGCTGCAAACCGAACGCGCCGCCGCGAGGGTCGCCGAACTTCGCGCCCGCGCGGATCTCCTCCAGTCGACGATCCGACTGCAGCGGGCGGACGGTTCCCTGCTTCGACGGTACGGGTTCGAGTTCCAGCCCTGAGGACGAGGGACCCGGGACGAAGGTCGTTGCCTCACTCGAGCGCCTGGGCCACCGCGGTGCGGAACCGGGTGAACAGGCCGTGCTGATCGAACGGCAGGTGCTGGCAGAAGACCAGCGCCACGAGTTCCTCCCGGGGATCCACGAAGAAATGCGTGGTCGCCGCGCCGCTCCAGAAGAACGTCCCTTCGCTCACCGGTTCCGCGCTGGCCGCCGCGTCGACACGCACCGCGCTGAACAGGCCCCAGCCATCCGCCGCCTCGAACGCGTTCACGCCCGCCGGCAGCGAGTTCAGCCGTCCCAATTCCACGGTCTTGCGGCCCAGGATGCGCACGCCGTCCAGCGTGCCCCCGTTCAACAGACACTGCGCGAACCGCGCGTAGTCGCCGATGGTCGAGAACAGCCCGGCACCGCCCGCGGCAATCCCCCGACCGGCTTCCGCATACGCCCCGATGATCTCCGGCGTCGTGCGCAGCGCGCCGTCGCGCCGTTCATGCAGCCGCGACACCCGGCCCAGCTTGTCGGGCGGCACGTCGAAGAACGTGTCGTCCATCCGCAGCGGTCCGGTGATGTGCTTCGCGACGTACTCCTCGAACTTCATCCCGCTGATCCGCTGCACCAGGGCGCCCAGGATGTCGTCGTTGATCCCGTAGTGATACGCCGTTCCGGGCTCCGCCAATACCGGCAGCCGGCGCACGCGCGTCATGAAGTCGTCGAGCGAGGACGCGTTCCAGAGATCCTCCTTCTTGTACAGGTCATGCGCCGGCGAGCCCGCGAAGAAATCGTAGGTGTACCCCGCCGTGTGGTTCAGCAGCATCTTCACCGTCACCGGCTGCCTCGCGGCCTCCAGTCGCGGCGCCTCCGCCGTCCCGCCCGCGAACACCCGGACCTCCTTCAATTCCGGCAGCCACTCCGACACCGGCGAATTCAGGTTGAACCGGTTCTGCTCGAACAACTGGAGGACCGCGACCGCCGTGACGACCTTCGTCATCGAGTAGATCCGGAAGATGGTGTCCTTCTCCATCGGCGCGCCCGAATCCACGTCCCGCTGGCCGTACGCGTCGAACGCCACGATCCGCCCGTGCCGCGCCACCAGCATCACCGCCCCCGCCACCTTCCCGGCCTCGACCTCACCCCGGACGAGCCGGTTCACCCGACCCAGTCGGTCCGGGTCCATCCCCTCCGCGCGCGGACGTCCCATGGGCAGGGGTTCCGCCGCCCCCAACCGCAGCGCCAGCAGCCCCGCCCGCATCACCCACCCGCCCCACCACCCCCAACGGGCATGTCGCATGTGAATCTCCCTTCCCGCATTTCTTATCTTGGCGTTTTGAGCTTTGACCTCGGAACTTGGACCACGGACTTCGACTTCGTCCTGGAACCGGGCACCGCGCCGTTGGGATTTTGAGCCTTGATCTTGGAACTTCGAACCTCGTCGGGAAGTAGGACGTTCAAGCAGGCCTACCTCCGGTGCACCTTGTGAATCGCCGCCTGATCCGTCGGCTTGATGATCATCTCGTCGATGCAGACATGCGCCGGACGCGACGCCATCCACACCATCGCCTCCGCGACGTCATCGGGCGTCAGCGGGTTCACCCCGGCATAGACCTTGCGGGATCGCTCGGCATCGCCCTTGAACCGGACCAGCGAGAATTCCGATTCCGCCATGCCCGGGTCGAGGGACGCGACGCGGATGCCGGTGCCGCAGAGTTCGAGACGAAGCGCGCGGGTGAGGGCCAGTTCGCCGGCCTTGCTCGCGCAATAGGCCGCCCCATTCTCGTAGGGCGTGCGTCCGGCGATGGAACCGATGTTCAGGATCATCCCGCCGCGGTCCCGGGGGATGAGCGGTTGGATCGAGCGCACCATGCGCAGGACCCCGAGCACGTTGGCCTGCATCATGGCTTCCCAATCCGCATCGACGCCCTGCGCCACCGGTTCCAGGCCGTGCGCGCCGCCCGCGTTGTTGATGAGCACGTCCACGGTGTCGGTCAGGCTCCGGACCCAGGCGGCGAAGGCCTCGACGGACCCGGTGGACGCCACGTCGAGCGCGTGGATTTCGGCGCGGGGCGCGCCCGCCGCGCGGGCGGCATCGGCGGCGGCCCCGAGGCGATCCAGGCGTCGCGCGCCGAGCAGGAGACGGGCGCCCTCCGCACCGAAGGCGCGGGCCGCGGCGGCGCCGAACCCGCTCGAGGCACCGGTGATGAGAACCCAGCGGCCAGCCAGTCGGGAGGCCGCGTGCGGAGGGCGGGGAGAATCGTCGGTCACCCGCCCAGTTCACGGCGATTCCCCCCCTCGCGTCAACGGGGCAGGCGGGTTCCGCATCGAAGGTCCGCCCGTGATAGGGGGCCCGCGACCGGATCCCCGACGAAGCGTTCACGCGAAGGAGGGCCGAGTCGCGGGGCGATCGTGAGGAGGGGAAGGAGAGGTGAAGCCGGCGACTCGGCACTCGCCGGCCCCTCGTCGGAGGCGAACCCGCCTGGGTTCGCGACATTTGCTGCGGGAACGCCGCGAGAGGATGTTGCCCTGGCACCCGGCGTTGCTCGCGGACCGCGGAGCAACCAGGACGGGGCATCGTATCCGCCGAGATCACAAGGCGGACCCTCCGCGTTCACCCCACGCGCTCCGCCTCCTTACGGCGGCTACGAACCGGCCCTCCGCGAACCTGCACCTCGTGGTGGAGCCCGGGCCCCTGCGCCGGGTAGTCCGCCCGCGCCGGCCCGGTTCGCGGACCGCGTTCGTCCCGCCATCGCGTCGAACGACGTCAGCACTGGTGACTGGCCATCTTCCCCGCGCCCGCGGATGATCGCGTGGTGAATGCGACATCGGAGCCGACAGGGCAGACCGTTCCACCACCACGCGTGGCGTGGTGGCGTCAGGAGGATTGGCTGGCGGTCTTCGTGGGCGTGATTTCCCTGGTCGCCGTGCTGGCGGGGTGGCGTCCGGCGATGCCGGCATTCAAATGGGCGGACGGCGGCGATCTCGCCAAAGTCCTTGGGACCGGCAGCCTCGAGGCGTTGGGGTGGGTGGGGGTGGCGCTGCTGGTCCTGGCCTTGCCCGCGGTGTGGCTGATGCGGGCCTGCGCGGGGCGCTTCGCGGCCGGGTTCGTGGTGGTCTTCGGTCTGGCCTGGCTGGCCCAGGTCTGTGCGGGCAACGCCCGGGTCAACGCGCTCGGCCTGGAATACGTGATCTTCGGGCTGGTGCTCGGACTGGCCGTCAGCCATTTGGCCGGGGTACCGGACTGGCTTCGCGAAGCCGTGCGGACCGAGTTCTACATCAAGACGGGGCTGGTGATCCTGGGCGCGACGATTCTGTTCCAGGAAATGATGCAGGCGGGAACCTTGGGGCTGATGCAGGGCGCGCTCGTCGTGACGGTGGTCTGGTACGCGGCGTTCTGGCTGGCACGGCGCTTCCGGGTCGACGAGGAACTGGGCGTGATGTTGTCCTCGGCGGTGGCGATCTGCGGCGTGTCGGCGGCGATTGCCACGTGCGGGGCCATCCAGGGCGACCGGAAGAAGCTGTCGTACGTGACCTCCCTGGTGCTCATCGTGGCCGTCCCGATGATGGTGGTGATGCCGTGGATCGCGAAGGCGACGGGCATGCCGGAACTCGTGGCGGGCGCGTGGCTGGGCGGGACGCTGGACACCAGCGGGTCGGTGGTGGCGGCGGGTCAGCTGATCTCGGAGAAGGCCACCAAGGCGGGCGTGATCGTGAAACTGTCCCAGAACGTGTTGATCGGTCTGGTGGCGTTCGGGTTGTCGATCTGGTGGGCGGCGCGGGCGGCACGGGCCCGGGGCGGCGGGGCAACGGCCGAACGTCCGACGGCGCGGGTGATTTGGGAGCGGTTTCCCAAGTTCGTCCTCGGCTTCATGGTGGCGTCCCTGACGTTCTCGTTCCTGGTCGCGCCGGCGACGATGACGGCGGTGAAACCCGTGTTGAACGGACTGCGCGGCTTCTGGTTCGCGCTGGCGTTCGTCTCCATCGGGCTCGAGACCAATTTCAAGGAATTGGTGACGCTGGAAGGCGGGCGCCCCGCGCTCGCGTTCGTGGTGGCGCAGGCGTTCAACGTGTTCTGGACGCTGATTCTCGCGTGGCTGCTGTTCGGCGGCGTGCTGGTGGCGGTCCCGGCGATCCGGTAATCCGGCGGCCGCGGCACCCGGCGGAGCCTTGCCCTGACGCCGGGCGCCACCTATAACGCGGGCCATGTCTCCGCGACGCTCCCTGTTGGCCGCCTTGGCGGTGTCCATCGTGATTTCCGCGCCGGCCGGCGCGGCCGCTCCCCGGGTCCTGCCCGAGGATCAGGTTCCCGAGGACCGCCGCCTGGCGCCGCCGAAGGATCTGGACGGTTACTTTCCGTTCCCGGTCCCGGCGACCGAGGCGTCTTGGAAGGAACGGGCCGAGGCGGTGCGCACCCGGTTGAAGGTGACCCTCGGCTTGTGGCCGGAGCCGGAGCGGACGCCCCTCAACGCGGTGATTCATGGGCGGCGGGACATGGGGGATTACGTGGTCGAGAAGGTGTTTTTCGAAAGCGCCCCGGGCTTCTTCGTCACGGGCAACCTTTATGGACCCAAGAGCCGCCTCGGGAAGCGGGCGGGGATCCTGTGTCCGCACGGGCACTGGCGCGACGGTCGGTTCATGGACCAGGGGCCTGACGAGGCGGCCAAGGAACTCAAGGCGGGGGCGGAGCAGTACGAGAACGGGGCCCGGAGCGTGTTGCAGGCGCGCTGCGTGCAGTTGGCGCGGATGGGGTGCGTGGTGTTCCACTACGACATGCTCGGGTACGCGGACTCGACGCAATTGCCGATGGGGCTGACGCACGGATTCGCGAAGCAACGCCCGGAGATGAACGACGCGGAACGCTGGGGGTTGTTCAGTCCGCAGGCCGAGGGCTGGTTCCAGAGCGTGATGGGCTTGCAGACGTGGAATTCGATCCGGGCCCTGGACTTCCTGCAATCGCTGCCGAACGTCGATCCGACGCGCCTGGCGGTGACGGGGGCGAGCGGCGGCGGGACCCAGACCTTCCTCCTCGGCGCGGTGGACCCGCGTCCGGCCGTGGCCTTCCCGGCGGTGATGGTCTCGACGGCGATGCAGGGCGGGTGCACGTGCGAGAATGCCTGCGGCCTGCGGGTGGGGACCGGGAACGTCGAGTTTGCCGCGCTGTTCGCTCCGAAGCCGCTGGGGCTCACGGGGGCGAACGATTGGACGATCGACATGCCGACCAAGGGATTTCCGAGCCTGCAGAGCCTGTACCGGTTGCTGGGAGCGGCGGACAAGGTCCATCTGACCCACCTGCCGCAGTTCGGACACAACTACAACGCCGTGTCACGCACGGCGATGTACTCGTGGTTGAACCGGCATCTGGGACTGGGATTGCGGGATCCCATCGTGGAAGCGGATTTCACCCGCCTGACGCGGGACGACCTCACCGTCTGGGACGATCTGCATCCGAAGCCGGCGGGTGGGGACGACTTCGAACGGGATCTCCTCCAGCATTTCCGCAAGGACGCCGCCGCCAAAATCACTGCTGCCGCGAAGTCGGAGGAGGGCCGGGTCAAGGTATTGCAGCCCGCCGTGGAGGTGGTGTTGGGCCGCACGCTGCGGGACGTGGGCGCGGTCACGTGGGCGGTGAAGAACCGGCAGGTGGCGCCGGGGTATGTCGTCCACGCGGGGCTGTTGTCGGCTCCGGACCACGGGGAATCGCTGCCGGCCGTGCTGCTGACGCCGACCGAACCGGCCAAGGGTTGGGCCCTGGTGGTCTGCCCGGAGGGCAAGGCCGGACTCTTCGGACCGGACGGGACGCCGAACGTCCAGGTCGCGCGGCTCCTGGGAGAGGGGTACGAGGTGCTGGGCCTGGACCTGCTGTACCAAGGGGAGTTTTTGGCCGACGGAAGACCCGTCGAGAAAACGCGCCGGGTGAAGAACACCCGGGAGGCCGCGGCCTACACCTTCGGGTACAACCACACCCTGCTCCAACAGCGCGTGCATGACGTGCTGACGGGCCTCGCC
>CAZSOV010000020.1:0-48681 GCA_964608505.1 uncultured Verrucomicrobiota bacterium | reverse complement strand
TGCCGGTGGGGGAGTACGTGCGGTGTCGGGTGCGGTATTTCTGCGACGGAGCGGTCTTCGGGGGGCGCGAGTTCGTGGAGGGGATATTCGAGCGGCACCGGGCACGGTTTGGGAAGAGGCGGACGAGCGGAGCGCAAGCGATGCGGGGGTTGGCGGGCGAGGATCTGTGCACCGTGCGCGCCTTTCGCAAGGGGGTCTTTGGGTAAGGCACTCCGCGGAACGCACCAAGCGGATCGGAGGGGGGCAATCGCTCCGCTCTCCGGCGGAGGCCCGCCAGGATCAGTGCACACGCGAGGCGCCGGCGGAGGACGTCGTCGACACGAACCGATCGTCTTCCGTCCGGTGGAATAAACCCAAGGAACCGGATGCGGAGGAAGACCAAGGGACGAGTCGCAGGCCGGGAACCAAAACAACGGACGCCTCGCCGTTGCCGGACCCGATCCACGTGGCGGAGTATCGAGACACGACCCAGCCTGCCCGGCGTGCTCCGGATTCAGGCAGCGAGTCGGAGCCAAATACCCAGTACCCAGGGGAGCTGCGCCCACACTCCACCAGCGATCCGGTTCCCTCCGTCCTTCCGGCACCGACTCAGAGCAGCTTCGCGAGCAACTCGTCGTTCGTCTTATACTTTCGGATCGCGCTGAGCATGGTTTCCATCGCCTCGATGGGATTCAGTTCGACCATCATGCGCCGGAGCTTGCGAACGGCCTCGATCTGGCGGGAGGGGAAGAGCTTTTCCTCCTTGCGCGTACCGCTCTTGGGGATGTCGACCGCGGGATAGAGGCGGCGATCGGAGAGTTTCCGATCCAGGATCAGCTCCATGTTACCGGTGCCCTTGAATTCCTGGAAGATGAGTTCGTCCATGCGGGATCCGGTATCGACGAGGGCGGTGGCGACGATGGTGAGCGATCCGCCGTTCTCGATCTTGCGTGCCGCGGCGAACATCTTGCGGGGGATTTCGAGAGCCCGGGCATCGACGCCGCCGGTCATCGTGCGTCCGGAGCCGCCATGCACGCTGTTGTAGGAGCGGGCGACGCGGGTGATGGAATCGAGCAGCACGAAGACGTCCTTGCCGGTCTCGACGAGGCGGCGGCAGCGCTCGATGGTGAATCGGGAAAGCCGGACGTGGGTTTCGAGATCCATGTCATTGGAGGAAGCCACGACCTCGGCCTTGACGGAGCGCTGGAAGTCGGTGACTTCCTCGGGGCGCTCGTCGATGAGGAGGACGACCACGGTGACATCGGGGTGATTGATGGTCACCGCGTTGGCGATCTGCTTGAGGATCGTGGTCTTGCCCGTGCGGGGCGGCGCGACGATCAGACCACGGGTCCCTTTGCCGATGGGGGTAACCAGATCGATGACCCGGGTCTCGAGCACGTCCGGCGTGGTTTCGAGCCGGAACTTGTCGATGGGATCGATGGTGGTGAGATTCTCGTACCGGACGGACTTCACGAATTCCTGGAAGGGCATGCCGTTGACGCGGTGGACCTCGCGCAACTGCGGGCTGTGGCCGCGATGGGGGGGCTGCAAGCGGCCTTCCACCAGACAGCCCTCGCGCAAATAATGCCGCTTGATCGTGTCCGGCGTGACGAAGACGTCGCTGGGACGGGGTTGGTAGCGGTTGTCCGGAGACCGGAGAAAACCGAACCCCTTTTCGGAGACCTCCAAGTAGCCTGCCCCGAGTTCGGGTACGCCGGTATTCGAATTATTCATGATGACAGTGGACGGCCGGCGACATTATCCCGAGACATGGGATGCCCGAAACAGGAAGGCCCCGGATAAATCATCGAAGCGGGAGAACCATCGCGAAAACTCTCTCCCCGGGGGCCGGTCTGGCGGCCGAACAAGTGCGACGGGCTTTGCTGTATCCCCGGTTGGCCACCAGTGCAACTAGTTTTTCGGTTCTTTCTTGGGCGGATTGCCCGGGGCCGCGGCCCCTCCAGGGACCGTCCGGGCCGGGATCTCGCCCGAGGCATCCGCCGCCTGCACCAGGCCCTGCAAATGGTCCGCGATCGCCTTTCCCCGGGCGGCGGCGTTCGCGTCGGTCTGTCCCGGAAACTTGCGAAGCCTCAGCTGGAGGGCGAACAACGGGTCGCCGTTGCGATCCCGCAGCGGAAACACCGTCGCGGCATGGTCCCCGCCGACCCCCGCCGAAATCTGCCCCCGGTCCAAGGCCAGGGTTTCCGTCTCCGTTCCCGTTTGTCCGACCCTCCCGGGCTCGGAGGATGCCACGACGGCGACCCGGCCTCCCTCCCGTCCGAAGATTGTGATGCCGAGAAGCCGCGGGTACTCGGACAGCGCCCGTTCGATCAGGCGCTGGGGCAGCGACTTTACGGCATCGTAATCGACCCGCAGTTCGGCGAAGTAACTGACCGAATCCGACTTCGTCCAGAGCGCCAGTTTGCCCCGGGTGAAGCTCTGATCGGACAACTCCGGAATCGCCTCCACGCCGTTCAGACGACAGCGAATCTTATTTCCCTCGCACCGCACTTCCAGAGTGTGCCATTCGCCCGCAGGGATCTTGATTTCGGGACCGATGGGATCGCTTCGGATGCCGTCCACGAATTTGTAGAACCGGAACGAATTTCCGAGCGAGCTTGCCCGAACAACGTAGTAGTTGCGCTCGTCCTGCAACCGGAACGCCAGGCCGGCCATGCGCTCCGCTCGTCCGCTCACGGTCTGGAACCGCAGTGTCGCGACGAAGTCCGCGAACACCTCCGGTTCGTAGATCAACAGCGGGAACCGTTCGTCCGTCGGATCGTCGGAAATCTGCGCGATGACAACGTGCCGGTTGGTGGGGCGCGCCTCGGGATTCAGCGCCGGCAACGCGCTCGTCGTCACCACGGACATCACCTTCCACTCGGGGGCACGTCCGCCGCCGCTGAGGGCCGGACGAAACGTTTCCGGCGGCGGACCCGGCGCGAACGAGCCGAACCGAAGATTCAACTCGGCGCCCGCCGCGGAACCCGCGATCAAGCCGCCGGCCAGCATCAGGATCAGGGACGCCGCGGACCGGATGGCCCTCCCCTTGCCGACGCCCGGGATTCTCCGCCCGGCGCGTCGCGACGACTTCCTTGGTGAACTCAAGCGATCAACTCCTTCACCACGTTGCCGTGGATGTCCGTCAGCCGGAAATCCCGTCCGGCGTGACGGAACGTCAGTTTTTCATGATCAAACCCCAACAAGGCCAGGAGGGTCGCGTGCAGATCATGGATGTGTACGGGCTTCTCCTCCGCCTTGAAGCCGAATTCATCGGTCGCGCCGTGCACATACCCGCCCCGCACGCCGCCGCCGGCCAGCCACATGGTGAACCCGTGGTGGTTGTGGTCGCGCCCATTGATCTTGCCCGCGTTCGACCCGGGCGTGGGCAACTCGACCGTGGGCGTGCGTCCGAATTCGCCTCCCCAGATGACCAGGGTCTCGTCGAGCAGTCCGCGTTGCTTGAGGTCCTTCAGGAGGGCGCCGATGGCCTGGTCGCAACTCCGTGCGAGCTTACGGTGATTGACCTCGAGATCGTCGTGGTTGTCCCAGGGTTGGCCGGCCCCATGCCAGACCTGGACGAACCGGACCCCGCGCTCGATCAGGCGCCGGGCGACAAGGATCTGACGGGCCTGCTGGCCCTCGCCGTACATTGCGCGAATCGATTCCGGCTCGCGCGACACGTCGAAGGCGTCCGCCGCCTCCATTTGCATCCGGTAGGCCAGCTCGAACGATTGGACCCGGGCCTCGAGGGCGGCGTCCTGCCGGCGCTCCTTGAGATGCTGCTCGTTGAGCTGGTACAGCAGGTCCAATTGCGATCGCTGCTCCTCCAGGGAGGTCGCGGCATTGCGGATATTCTCCACCAACCGCTCGATCCGCACGTGCTGCGAATCGATGTAGGTTCCCTGGAACACGCTCGGCAGGAAACCGGCCTGCCAGTTCTGCGATTCCTGGATGGGATACCCGCCCGGGCACATCGCGATGAAACCTGGCAGGTTCTGGTTCTCCGTCCCCAACCCGTAGGTCACCCACGACCCGAAACTCGGACGCACCTGGCGCGCCTCCCCGCAGTTCATCAGCAGCAGGGAAGGTTCGTGGTTGGGCACGTCCGCCCGCATCGAACGGATCACCGCGATGTCGTCGATGCTCTCCGCCGTCCGCGCGAACAACTCGCTCACCTCGATTCCGCTCTGCCCGTATTTCCGGAAGGCGAACGGCGAACGGAACGCGGCCCCCGTCCGGCGCTCCGTCGGCAGGGTCCCCATCGGCAGCGTCTGGCCATGATACCGATCCAGCGCGGGTTTCGGATCGAAAGTGTCGACGTGCGAGGGCCCGCCGTTCATGAACAGGTGGATGACCCGCTTGGCCCGCACCGGCAGTTGGGGCGTCCTCGGCAGCATCGGGTTGACGTAGCCCGCCGCCGTGGCGGACGCCGGCGGCCCGAGCACCGTCGACAAGCCCAACAAACCCATGCCCATCCCGGACCGGCGCAGGAATTGACGCCGGGTCAGGAAAGCATGCTCCAGATCGGGAGCGTGATGTCTCGAGATCTCCATCAGACTGTTCCTCCGTCACCGCTCCTCCGCGCCGGATCGCGAACCGGCGTCCCGCATCCCCATGGGTGATCGACCACCGCGGACGCGGGACGCGGGACGCAGGACGCAGGACGAAATTGGGACTGCGCCCCGCCCACCGGCATTCAATTCCACTGCCGCGCGCCGGAAGCTCCGCCCGCAGGGTCGACCGGCCTCGGCCTCGGTTTTCGCCTGATCTTGCCCATCGCCGCCATCGCGGCGGGGTTAGGGTCGCGGCAGCTTGTGCCGATACTCGGTCGGCGACTCGCCGACGAGCCGGCGGAACACACGATTGAAATGGGTGAGCGACTGGAAACCGACCTCGTACGCGATTTCGCTGATACGGAGGTTGGGGTTGAGCAGGAGATTCTTGGCCTTCTCGATGCGCACCCGGGCCAGGTACTCGGTGAAGTGCAGCCCGGTCGTCTTCTTGAACATCTTGCAGAAGTAGAACGTGCTGCAATTGACGGCCTTCGCCACCTCCGCCAGCGACAGATCCTCCGCCTGATGCTCGATGATGAACTCCCGCGCCCGGGCAATCATCTGCGGTTCGGCATTATCCTGCTGCACCACCAGCTGGTTGCTCACCATCGACAGGTGCTCGGCGAAGATGGTCAGCAGCCGGACCATGGCCTCGTACTGCTTGGGACTGATCACTCGCGTGTGGAAATACGCCTCCTCCGCCTGACTGAGATCGACCTTCAACCCCCACTCCACCAACTGCTTTGCCGTCCGGGCGAACTGCGCCCGGGTCGGGGTGTGCGCAAACACCTGCCCCGTCTGGAGATAGCCGGCCACCTCGTTGCCCAGCCGCACCGGCACCGCGGTGTCGCACATCCCCGCAAAACACCGGACCGTCGTCGCCTCCGTCGAACTCGCCTTCCGCACCTCCTCCTGCACTTCGAGACAGGCGGCGCAGCTCCGACTGGCCTTGGCCATCAGGGCGCAAAAGGGACTTTCCTTGGCATGCCCGCGCTGTGCCAACTGCCAGGCTTCGAGGGGCTGAATGGACAGCGGCAAACCCGTCGTCTCGACAAAGGCCCGGGAATAATCCTGAAAAATCCGGGACTGTGTCAGGCGCTCGACCAGGTTTTTGCTCGCCTCGGGTTCCATCTGCGGCGGGGAAACTGTCGTAGCTCTCCTCCCCCCGCAACCCTCAATCCGCAAGAAACAGCCGGCATCGGACAAATAAGGTGGTGCCGCTCCTCTCCCGAAGCGCGCTCCATGCCGTCGATGGCCGTCGCTTCCGAATCGCACCCCGACGTCCGGGGCTCACCCGTGCCGCATCCCGGTGGCGGGAAGCCGGATGATCTCTCCTCCGGCTGTCGGCGCTTCCTGTTTCCCGGTTCCCAGCACGTTTACGCCGTGCTTTCGTCCCGAGCCCGCGGCCTCTGCCTCGGGGTCAACTTCAACCTCGACCACGCCTGCAACTTCGATTGCTGCTACTGCGAGGTGAAGCGTCTCCACGGCAACCCCGGACCTGCCGGTTCCGTCGTCAATGCCCACGCCGTCGCCGCCGAACTCGCCGAGGCCCTGGCCTATGTCCGCGATGGCCGCCTCATCGGCCACCCCCACTTCGGCGCCCTGCCCCCGGACATGATGCGGCTGGTTCATGTCGCCATCAGCGGCGACGGCGAACCCACCCTCTGCTCCAATTTCGCCGAGGCCATCGAGAGCATCGTCCATCTCCGTGCCGCGGGCCTCACCCCTTACTTCAAACTCGTCCTCCTCACCAACGGGACCGCCCTCGACCAACCCGGCGTCCGCTCCGGACTGCGGCTCTTTACCCGGGCCGACGAAATCTGGATCAAGCTCGATGCCGGAACCCAGGACGCGATGGACCGCATCAACCGGTCCTCGGTGCCGCTTTCCGCCATCCTCGAAAACATCGCCGGCCTCGGACGGCTCCGACCGGTCGTCATCCAGAGCATGTTCGTCGAGGTCGACGGGCAGCTCCCGGACCGGGTCGAACTCGCCGAATACTCCCAGCGTCTCCTCGAACTCAAGGCCGGCGGGGCCCAGATCGCGCTTGTCCAGGTTTACTCGGCCACGCGCCCCCACCATTCGCGGCGGTGCCGCCACCTTTCCCTGCGCGTCCTTTCCGACATTGCCGCCCGCGTCCATCAGCAGACCAAGCTGAACGTCGAGGTTTTCTGACCGCTGACCCCTCCCCGCCCGGTCCGTTTCAGGCCAGGCCGCCGAGCAGGATCAGGCCGCCGAGCAGGATCCGGTAGATCCCGAAGCCGCGGAAGGTGTGCTGTTGCACGAATCCCAGCAGCCATTTCACGGACACGAACGCGGTCAGCGCCGCCACGACCGCCCCCAACGCCACCAACCCCCAGTCCAACGGATAATCCGGGGGCGCCTTGAACGTGTCGTAGCCCTCCTTCGCCGCCGCCGCCAGCAGCGTCGGCACCCCCAGCAGGAACGAAAACTCCGCGGCCTGCGGTCGCGCCAAACCCAAGGCCAGCGCGATCAGTATCGTGGATCCCGACCGCGACAATCCCGGGAACACCGCCGCCAGGATCTGCCCCGCTCCCATCGCCACCGCGATGGTCCACGTCACCTCGAGGGAGGGTGCCCGGCCCTTCAGCCATCCCTCCACCACGAGAAAGAGCACCCCCCCGAGCAGGGTTGCCCACGCCACGGGGGCCACCGTTTCCGGCAGTTCGAACCCGAGCTTCTTCACCGTCAGCCCGCCTACCCCCGTGATGAAAAAGGCCACCGCCAGCTTTCCCAGGTAGTCCATGGACTCGCGCTCGCGCCACGTGCGGGCCAGCGTCCAAAGCCGTTTCCAAAACACGGCCAGAACCGCCGCCACCGCACCGGGCTGGATCACCACCGTGAAAAGGTCCGCCTTCAGAAACGGCGACCGGATCGGGAGGAACGCCTCCGCCAGCAGCAGGTGTCCCGTCGAGGATACGGGAAGAAACTCGGTCAGCCCCTCGATGATCCCCAGAATGATCGCCGCAACCCAATCAGGCATGGGCGGGACTTCGCGGGAACTCCCGGACGAACTCAAGCTCGGAGGTTTCGTCCGGCTTCCTGCCGCTCCACCCGCCGGTTCAATTGCCGCTCCGCCCCTTTCGGGATTCCCGCAACGCCAGCAACGGCACCTCGACGAGCTTGTGGAACACGATGCCACTGCCCAGTCCCAGCACGGAAAGCCCCAGGAACCAGCCCTCCGCGGGCAACCACGCCTGCCAGCCCAGGCTCCGGAACACCTTCCCCCCCACCGACAACACCGGGTAATGCACCAGGTAGATCGAGTACGACGCCTCCCCCACCAGCCGCAACCACCGATGCGGCCGCGCCGCGGCCTCCAGATCCACCCCCGCCAACCCCGCCACCGCCGCGCCCGCGGCCAGGTAGTTCAGCAGGACGCTCGGCATCAGCCCCAACCGGGTCCAACCGTAGTGCTGACCCAATCCCAGCAGAAGCATCCCTCCGAAACCGAGGACCGCCAATCCCCTGCCCCAGGCCCACCCGCCCAGGCTTCCCATGCACCACCCCGCCGGCGTATCGCCCGGCGAAGACACCGGGCCGGGATCCTGCACGCCGCGTTCCCCCGCGCAGCGAACCTGCGCGAGGGCATCCTCGGGCTGACCTCCCATGGGCGGACGCCCCGGACCCGTTCCCGTGCGCCCCGCCCGTCCCACCCACCAAGCCGCCGCCATGCCCATCGGAAACCCCAGATTGCGAATGGAGAACCACTGGCTCCACGCGGGCCCGAAAGGGAACTCCCGCAACCCCTGAATCACCGATCCCGACATCCAGAGGGCCATCACGACGCCTCCCCACCGCGGACGCCAAAGGAACAAGCCAAACACCGCGTAGAACACCACCTCGTATCGCAGGCTCCACCCTACGATCAGGATGGGCGTGACACCGTCCGGCATCAGCGTCAACGAACTCAGGATCTGGACGGGGTCCCGTTCCGTGCCGGCCCCGAATCCGGGCTGCACGAAATAAACCGGCAACACCAGCAGCGTCGCCGCCCAGTACGGCGGGTAGATCCTGAGAAACCGCTTCCAGCCATAGCTCTTGAGCCGCTCCGGCACCCCGAAGTCCCGCCGATGAATGTAGTAGAGGATGAACCCGCTCAGCACGAAGAAGAAGTCGACCCCCACCCCGCCCATCGCGGCCCACCCCCCGAATGGAACCCGCCCGAGATACTTGGGCGTCTGCACGATCGAGCTCGCGTGATAGAACACGATGGCCAACGCCGCCAGTCCCCGCGCCACTTCGATCCGGTCCAGCCGCTTCATCGATCTCCCATCGCGCCCGAGACCAAGCCACCCCCACCCCTGACCCGTCAAGCCACGCCTGTCCCGACCTGGGCGCACCACCTCAGGCGACCTCAGCCGTCGGAGGCGCCGGGATTTTCATCGCGCACGAACGGGAGCGGACCTTGGGGTCTCCGATGCTATGCCCGGCTTCTTATCGCACACGGATCGAATGCACCGCCTGGGTTTCTATCGTGACGACAACCGCGCGGCACCCACCCTCCGCGGTCCGCACCCCGCGGCGGGCAACGCCGGGTTGGTCCGCGTTCCTAGCCGTCGCTCCATTTAATTTACCAGTGCTTATGTTTATTTTGACGGATGCTGCGCCCGGGACTTTTTTTCTGTCCTGGGCGCACCACGTCAGGCGGCCTGAGCCGTCGGATGCGCCGGGATTTTTATCGCGCACGAACGGGAGCGGACCTTGGGGGTCTCGGATGATGTGCCCGGCTTTTTATCGCACTGGGATCGAATGTTGCGCCTGGATTTTTGATTGTGCCGACAACCGCGCGGCACCCACCGCGCCAGCCTCGTTGCCGGCCCGGACGCCGTCGTCCCGCTCCCTCCGCGGCCCGCACCTCGCGGCGGGTGAACGCGGGGTGGTCCGCGTACCTGGCCGCCGCTCCTCCTCCCCTCCCCGTCGACACGCCGCTTGTTCCCCAACGGCGGGCAGGCACAATGACCGGGTCCGCCCATGAGCCCGTTCCCGTTCCCCATGCGTCACTCCCTCCGGTCCCTTGCCCTCCTGCTTCCTGCCGCGCTGGTCCTCGGGCCCGTCCCCCGGGCGTTCGCCGCGGAGTCGGGTGCCGTTGAGTTCCTGCGCGACGTCCGCCCCATCCTTTCCTCCCACTGCTTCAAGTGCCACGGACCGGACGAGAAGACCCGCAAGGGCGGGCTCCGCCTGGATGTCCGGGACGACGCCTTGAAGCCCGCGAAATCGGGCAAACCCGCCATCGTCCCCGGCCAACCCGAGGCATCGGAACTGATCCAGCGCCTGATCACGACCGACGAGGACGACCTCATGCCGCCGCCGTCCACCAAGCACCCTCTCACGGACTCCCAAAAGGACACGCTGCGGCGCTGGGTCCGGGAGGGAGCCGACTTCCAACCGCACTGGGCCTTCGTGCCGCCGCGTCGCCCCGCGGTTCCCGCCCCGGCCCGGCATGCGGCCCGGGTCGTGAACGCCATCGACGCCTTCGTGCTCGCGCGACTCGAGAAGGAGGGCCTCGAGCCCTCGCCCGAAGCGGACCGGCTCACGCTGGCCCGGCGGCTGTACCTCGACCTGATCGGACTTCCCCCGACGCCGGAGGAAGCCGACGCCTTCGTCGCGGATCCCGCCCCCAACGCCTACGAACGTCTTGTGGATCGGCTCCTCCAGTCGCCGCATTACGGCGAACGCTGGGCACGGCGCTGGATGGACCTGGCGCGTTATGCCGACACCAACGGTTACGAAAAGGACCGCGTCCGATCCATGTGGCCGTGGCGCGACTGGCTCATCGGCGCGCTCAACGACGACCTGCCGTTCGACCAGTTCACCCTCCAGCAGGTCGCGGGCGACCTGCTTCCTGGCGCGACCCTGGACCAGCGCGTCGCCACCGGGTTCCACCGGAATACCATGGTCAACGAGGAAGGAGGCATCGACCCCCTCGAGTTTCGTTTCCATGCGATGGTCGACCGCGTGGGCACCACCGGCACCGCCTGGCTCGGCATGACCCTCGCCTGCGCCCAATGCCACACCCATAAATACGATCCCATCCAGCACCGGGAATACTACCAGTTCATGGCGTTCCTGGATAACGCCGACGAGCCCGAGATCGACGTGCCGAAACCCGACATCGCGGCCCGCCGCGACGAAATCCTGCGTCGTGCCGAGGCCCTGGAGGCCTCCCTGCTGGACCGATTCCCGGTCGAGGATCGCGTCCTCTGGGTCACTCCGCCCGCCCTCGACGCCGCGGCGGCCAGCGGGGTGCCCCTCGAACGTCTCGACGACGGCTCGTTCCGCGCCGGCGGCACGGCACCCGACCGCGACACCTACACCTTCGTCCTCGACACCCCGCTCACCAGCGTCACGCGGATCAATCTCGACGCCCTCGCCGACGACGCCCTGCCCGCGCGCGGACCCGGTCGGACCGGCCACGGCAACTTCGTCCTGAGCGAGATCGAGATCACCGCCGCACCCCGCGACGGTTCCGCCGCCCCGGTCCGCGTTGCCGTCGCCGGCGCCACGGCGGACTTCGAGCAATCCGGCTTCCCCGTCCGCAACGCCTTTGACGGCAAGCCCGACACCGGCTGGGCCATCGCCCGGGAAAAGGACGCCAACCTCAACCGTCGCGCCACCTTCCTCTTCGCCAACCCCGCCGGCTTCCCCGGCGGCACCCGCTTCACCATCAAGCTGGTCCAACACCACGGCGGCCAGCACGTGCTCGGTCGTGTCCGCCTCGCCCTCGGCGTCGACGACCCCGATCCCCGTCCCCTGGCCGAGCGCCGGCGCGAACATCTCGCCCGACGCTTTCAGGCCTGGCTCGACCGCGAGTCCTCCCGCGTCCGTGACTGGCAGGCGTTGAAGCCCGTCGAAGCCCGCAGCAAGGTCCCCGTTCTCGAGATCCAACCCGACCACTCGATCGTCGCCAGCAGCGACATGACCAAGAGCGACACCTACGAACTCCGGTTCCGCACGACGCTGACCCACATCACCGCCCTCCGCCTCGAGGCCCTGGCCGACGATCGCTTCCCCCGCCGTGGTCCCGGGCGGGTCTATTACGAGGGGCCCTTCGGCGACTTCCATCTCTCCACCTTCGCCGCCTCCGTCGGCGGGCAACCCGTCCGACTCGTCCGCGCCTCCCAATCCTACGCCGCCGGAGGCAACACCGCCGAACGCGCCCTCGACGGCGACCAGCAATCCGGCTGGTCCATCGACGGCGGCCAGGGCCGCGATCACGTCGCCGTCTTCAACCTGGAAACGCCCCTGTCCCCGGGGCCGGACGGCGAGATCGCCGTCTCCCTGCTCTTCGAGAAGTACTACGCCGCCGGTCTTGGACGCTTCCGCATTTCCGCCACCACCGACCCGCGCGGGGCCGAGGCCCTCGACATGCCGGACGATCTGCAGCGCCTGGTCCTCGCGCCCGCCGCGCGGCGTTCCGACGCCGACACCGCCCGCCTCCAGCGTCACTTCGCCCGGGTCGCCCCCGAACTCGCCGCCGCCCGCGAGGAAATCGCGAAGCTCCGCCGCGAATTGCCGAAGTTCCCCACCACCCTTGCCCTGACCGAACGGCCGGCGCACAACCCGCGCGCCACGTACCAAAGGCACCGGGGCGAGTTCCTTTCGCCCACCGACCGCGTGACCGCCGGGCTGCCCGCCATCTTCGCCTCCCTCGTCCGCGAACAACCGAAGGATCGGCTCGGATTCGCGCGCTGGCTCGTCTCCCGCGAGAACCCCCTCACCGCCCGCGTCGTCATGAACCGTCATTGGTCCGCCTTCTTCGGACGCGGCCTCGTCCGGACCATGGAGGACTTCGGATTCCAGGGCGAACTCCCCTCCCACCCCAATCTCCTCGACTGGATGGCCGTCGAGTTCATGGACCGGGGCTGGTCTCAGAAACAAATGCACAAAGTCATCGTCCTGAGCTCCACCTACCGCCAGTCGTCCCGGGTCGATCCCACGCATCTCGAGCGCGATCCCCAGAACCGTCTGTATGCCCGCGGCCCCCGCTTCCGCGTCGAAGGCGAACTCGTCCGGGACCTCGCCCTCCGCGCCGCCGGACTGCTCTCCCCCAAACTCGGCGGGCCGTCCGTCTTCCCACCCCAGCTCGCCAGCATCACCCGGGAAGGCACGTACGGTCCCCTCGAATGGAAGGTCAGCCAGGGCGAGGACCGTTATCGCCGCGGCCTGTACACCTTCGCCAAGCGCACCGCCCCCTACGCCACCTTCGGCACCTTCGACGCCCCCAGCGGCGAAGCCTGCATTGCCCGGCGCGAGGTCTCCAACACCCCGCTCCAATCCCTCACGCTCCTCAACGACGAGGTTTTCGTCGAAGCCGCCCAGTCCCTCGGACGCCAGGCCGCCGCTCTCGACGGCGATCCCTCCCGCAAAGCCCGCTTTCTCTTCCGCCGGACCCTCACCCGTCCGCCCACCGAGGACGAACTCGCCCGCATCCTCAGCTTCCACGCCGCGCAGCAGCAGCGCCTCGCCGCCGGCGAACTCCCCCCCGAGACCCTCGCCGGCAAATCCGACGCCGCCCCCGGCTCGCCTTCCGCCGCGGAGCGCGCCGCCTGGACCGCGGTTGCCCGCGCCCTCCTCAACCTCGACGAAACCGTCACCCGGGGTTGAACCAGGGTTGCTCTCCATGAACCGGCTTCTGCAACCGCGCCGCCCGGTGAGGGCACCGGGCCTACACGCTGTCGCTGTAGGTTGCGTGCCCCCACGCGGCGACGTGCCGTCCGCGGATTCGTTTCCCGAGACCCGCGACGCGCCCTGCCAACGCGAGGTCTCACCCTTCACCGCGCCCCGCACCGGTCCGCTCCGGCAGCGTGTCGCGGAGCGACGACCGAGGGTTGCCGGGGCCTTCAGGCCCCGGTCGCACCCTCTCTTCTTTCCCCGTCGCGGAGCGACGTTCGATACGGATGCCTTGGGAGGGGCATGGATGCCGAAGGCTTCGGACGTCGCTCCGCGACGAGGAAGCTTTTGGAATGCACCCGTTCCGGGGGTTGAAACCCCCGGCAACCTTCGCAGGGTCGCTCCGCGACCAGGAAGCCACGGTCGGACACCTCGTTGCGACTACCCATGAACCGAACCGCCTGTCTCCGCGGCCTTTGCCTGGCCGCCTGCCTCGTGCCCATTCTCCTGGCCCTCGGCTGCCGCCCCTCCGAATCCAACCCCGGGAATGACGCCGGCTCCATCCCCGCGCCCGGCGCGACCGAGAACGCCATGAAGGCCCTTCGCCTTCGCTTCCTCACCTCGCCCCCCGCCGAGTACGGCCTCGCCGCCGACACCAACTTCCCCCGCGTCATCGGCCTGCTCATGGACTGGCCGATGGACGACGTCATCGTCTCCGTCGTGGCGCTCGCCGACGGCTCCGCCAGCCTCTACACGACCTCCAGCTTCGGCATTGTCGGCGGCATCGAACACCCTTCGGTGCGCGCGTCCGCCACCCAACTTCTGCGCCTGGCCGAACGCCACCACGACGACGCCGTGCCCACGAATCAATTCCCGTACCCCGACGACGGGCGCGTCCGTTTTTACCTCAAGACCCCCGACGGCGTCCGGGTCCAGGCCGCTCCCCTCGCCGCGCTGATCTCCGGCCAGGACCCGCTGGCCGGACTCTGGAACCAGGCCCAGCGCCTCGTCGCCGAACTCCGGATCGCCGCCGAGAACGCGCCCCCGTCGTCCCCGGCCCGGTGACAAAACGATTGTCCGGGACCGCGGGACTGGTATCCAACGGGCGCGGTCGCGACCGGACCTCCATGACCCGCACGAACGTTCCGACGTCCCAGGATGCCTCCCCGGAGTTCCGGGGCCGTTCCGACTTCCCTTCGACCCTGTGGACGGTCGTGCGGGAGGCCTCGGAGCGTGACGACGACCGCGGCCAGGAAGCCCTCGGCCGGCTCTGCGCCCTCTACCGCGAACCCGCCCGTTGGTGGCTGGTTCGTTCCGGGACGGACCTCCGGGACGCGGACGACATGGTGCAAGCCTTCGTCGAGGACCTGCTCCAAGAGAACCGGATCCGGGGGTTCCAGCGACGCGAGGCCCGGTTCCGTTCGTTCATCATCGAGTGCCTCAAGCGGTTTCGCCGCGGCGAATGGCGGCGGGGCATGGCCGCCAAGCGCGGGGCGGGCCAGGTCCCCGCTTCCCTGGACGACCTCGACGTTCCGGACGGCGGGGACCATCGGTCGGAACTCGACGCGCAGTTCGCGCTCGCGGTCCATCGACGGGCCTGCCAGCGGGTCCGCGACGATTATGCCGGGCGCGGGCGGGAGGAACGTTTCGATCGGTTGCGAACCACGCTGCTGGGCCAGGACGACCATGCCGCCTACGAGGAGCTCGGAAGGCTGCTGGGGTTGACGTCCAATGCCGTGAAGAAGGCCGTGTTCGACCTCCGGGCGGCCTACTACGATGCCTTCCGGAGCGAAATCCTCGAACTGACCTCGGACGACGCCTGGATGGAGGAGATGCGGTACCTGCTCACCCTGTTGCTCCGCTTCGAAGCCCGCGAATTGTGGCCCCCCTGTCCAGGGGTCAGACTATAACGCTGGATGGACTGAGAGCTGGCCGAGCGCCAAGGCTTGCTCGTGCCGCGCAAGATCCGGATCGAATACCCGGGCGCCATCTACCACGTCCTGAGCCGGGGCGACCGCCGGGAGGATATCTTCCTCGCGCACGTCCGCGCCCGAGCTTCGTCCGACCTGGATGCGAGTCGACCGCTTGCTGGGTGAGCACGGGATCGGAACCGACACTCCGGGCGGACGCCGGGAGTTCGAGCCGCGCATGGAGTCGCGCCGGGCGCAGGAGACCGACGAGGACGAGTGGGCCTGCGTGCGAAGGGGGTGGTGCTTGGGGAGTGAGGGCTTCCGGCAGGAACTTGGAGAGCGGATGGAAGGCCGGCTCGGTGACCGCCACGCGGGCGAATGGAGGCAAGAGAGCGCCGAGGCGCAAGGGGAACGAATCATCGGGGAGGAGCTGGGGCGATTGGGGTGGACGGCCGATGCACTCGGGGAAAGAAGGAAGCACGATCCGAACAAGTTGGAGATGGCCGCGCGACTGCGCCGGGAAACCACGCTCACGGTGGGCTGGATCGCGCGACGGCTGAACCTGGGGACGCGCAAGAGCGGCAGCACGCGCTTGCAGGGACGGAAACGTCCGGGTCAGCCCATGCCACCCGGGCCGTAGCCTTCCAATATAGGAGGTCATAGTCTGACCCCTCCCATGACCCCTCCCACGATCAGGGACGCGGGCCCGGCCTGGATTCCAGGGTGCATCGCTGGGATGCAGGCACGTGGACTCCGGGAGTCTCCCCGCGATGCCGCGGACGAACGAAGCCGAGAAGTATCGGACGTAACCTCTCCCCGGATCCTGCCTTGAAGGAGGTGAGGATCGAAACGGCACGCTGGGCTTGCTCCTTGTCGTCGGTCCACGAATCCCAATCCAAAATCCAAATCCTACAAGAGACCCGCTACCATGAACCTCGTTGCCATCACCCGCACCCTCGCTACCGTCGTTGCCTCTGCATTCCTGATGCTCGGATCCGAAGCCCTGGCGGCTGCCAAGCAGGTGGCCGATATGCAGGCGTTTCCGCTCAAGAGCTCCAAGAAGAACCTGATCGAACTGCAGGCGCGCCCCGGACAGACGGTGACGTTCCAGACCATCCTGCGGTTGAAGAAGTACATGTCCTCGGAGTTCGTCGGGCCCATCTCGGGCGCGAAGGAGACCTTCAAATGGGCTAATAGCACGAAGCCCACCTGGCCTTGCGTTCAGATCCCATCTACCACCGACAGGTACGGCATCGGTACCTTTCGGCTCACCGTGCCACAAGACACGAAGCCCGTCGGCGGCAACATGTCGTATCAGTTCGTGGTCAAGTACACTTCACCGACATACGGGTCAGCCGACGTCAGCGTGCACGTGAAAGTGAGCAAGTAGGCAACAGATCGGATTCGGGAGCCCTCCTCCGGGAGGGCTCCCGCCCGCCCGCGAAGCGAACCAAGCCCCAGCCCGTCCCTCGATGAAAACCGTCCATTGGCTCATTCTCACGGGAATACAGTCGGCAACCGTGTTGACTCTCTCGCTGGCCCTCACCCGATCCCCCGCTGCCAAACCCGGAAGTCCGGAGCCCGCCCCATCCTCCGCCGATGCCGACCGCGGTCCCGCGCCGAACGCCCTCATCGACTCCCGACAGCCTTCGGATGGCAGGCGGGAACCGGGGCCCGAAGAGGGGGCCGGGCTCCGTCCGTTTCACTGGAACCAGGTGGAATCGAGCGATTATGCCGAGTATGTCCGCAACCTGCGCGGCATCGGGTGCCCCGAAGCCACGATCCGGGACATCCTCCGGGCGGATTTGGGCGGGGTTTGCGCCGCTCGACGCCGGGAAAGGCTGGACCGGGAAGCGGTCCGGTTCTGGGAGTCGGACTACTCCCCGGCCGCGGGCGCGGCCCAGGAGGAGCAGGTGCTCGAGGAGGAACAGGAGCACGCCCTCGCACGGCTTCTCGGAGAGCCCTCCCGCGACTTCTCGCCTTCTCCCTTGAGTCTGGGGCCCGGGCTTGCCGAGTTGCGCGAGCCGATCGAAGCCTGTTGGGCCAGGCATTCGGAGGACCTGCTTCGGTGGAGCGCAAGCGTGGGTTCGGAAGAGCCGGGCAGCGTGGCGTTGGACCGCCTGGCCGAACTGGAACGGCGACACCAGCAGGAATTCGATGCGCTGTTCACGCCCGAGCAGCGAGAGGAATTCGACCTTCGCCATTCCGCGACTGCGGCGGAGCTGCGGGAACAATTGGACGGGATCTCGGTCGACGAAGGCGAATTCCGCGCCCTGTTCGGCGCGCTGAAGGACCACGAACGGATCGTCGAGGAGGCGACCGGGCAGCCCGAGAGCGCGTGGCTATCCTGGGAGCACTACCAGACCCGGGCCCGGGCGATCCTCGGCGAGGAGCGCGGCTCCGCGTTTTCTTCCTCCGATGGCGTGGAGGTAGCGGCGGCGGCACCCGAATGACGAGCATCCCGTTTCCATGGATGCCTCCCGTTACCGACCCGTCACATCGCGCCGTCGCGGAGACCAAGCCGGTACCGGCCTCGTGACGGGTACTGCATCGAACTCACCCCTGCCGGGATCGACCGGCCACCCATCCACCGCCATGAACACCGCTGACCGATTCACCCTGCTCCTGCCGCTCTTCCTGTGCTGTCTATCCCTGTCTCCGGGTTCGGCGGCGCAGACATTGTCGGACCCGAGGGTCGACGCGTACAACTGCCGGATCGGGACGCAGACCTTTGCCGGGCGCTATCAGTTCACCACGAATACGTTGCTGGTGGAGACGGCGCGGGCCATCCGCGAACTGGGGAGCGACGTTCTCAAGATGACCTTGGAACAGGACTACCCGCGCCAGTACCGCATCCAACTCGGGCGCAACATCACCAATCTGGTGACGTTGGCCCGGGATGAACCTTCCTGCCGGACGGTTCTGGACATGCCGTTTCGCCACTTTCTCCTCTGGGCCTATGCGTTCACCCCGTTCGGCTGGGGCGACGGACTCTCCGCGTCGGAACGACAGGTGGAGTATCGCCAGATGTACGACCTGGCCCGGCACCTGCTGGAACGATATTCCGGCACCGGTAAGACCTTCCATCTGGGACACTGGGAGGGGGACTGGCATTTGCTGGGCGGGTTCGATCCGACCGGAAACCCCGGTGCGCAGCGGGTGCAGGGCATGATCGACTGGCTGAACGCACGGCAACAGGCCGTCGACGACGCCAAACGCGACGTGCCACACCACGACGTGGAGATCTTCCATTTTACGGAAGTGAACCTGGTGCGCGACGCCATGTCGGGGAATCCCAAGGTCAACCAGCGGGTCATCAACCAGGTCGTGCCGCGGGTGCCGCAACTCGATTTCGTGTCCTATTCGGCGTATGACGTCCAGGATCAGGACGCCGCGACGGTTCACGCGACGCTCGACTACATCGCGAGCCAGATTCCGACCGCAAAGGCGGCATCCATCGCCGGGCCCAGGCTGTGGATCGGCGAATATGGATGGGGTTTTGAGGATGGGGCCTTGGTGGAGCGGCTGAGCCGGAAGCTCATGAGAAACGTCCTGACTTGGGACGCGGGTCCGCGATTTGTTCTCTTCTGGGAGATCTACGGCAACGAGGCCGGCAGTGGCTTCTCGCTCATTAATTCCGCCGGGCTTCGAACCCCGTCCTACGCCCTGCATCATCGGTTTCTCAACGCCGCGCGTTTGGAGGTGGCACGGTTTCTCCAGGACCGGGGACGCCTGCCCGGGGACCGGGAGTTCACGGAGATGATGTCGCCGATTCTGGAACGACCCCTGCCTGAACCCGTGGCCTTGGTCGTCCGGCACGATGGCGTGGGAGCCGTGGATGACCGGTCGTCGGTCGTCGGCGCATCGCTGACTCAGGGTATCTACGGGGACGATCCTGCCACGGTGTGGTTGCATTACGGGCGGTGGGACGGCGGGACCAATGCCGCGGACTGGGGGAGTTCGATGCGCGTCGCCCTCAACCAGCGATGGGGTTCGGTGCCCTACCGGGTCACGCTCGAGAACCTCCTGCCGGACACCTCGTACCATTACCGGTTCCAGGCCACGAATGCGGGTTCCTCGGCATGGGCACTACGGACAGGGCAATTTCGGACCGGGCGCGCGGGTGGCGAGGGTCCTTCGTGGCGCACCCGCATCGACGTTGGCCCGCTTGGGGCTGACCGTGATCTGGAGGATTTCCCGGTGTTGGTCCGACTCGGCGCTCACATTCCTGGCTTTCACTACCGGCAGTTTCTCCTCCCCGTTGGCGGGGATCTTCGGTTCCGGGATGCGTCGGGCGAGCTCACGCTCCCCTTCGAGATCGACGAATGGAATCCGGAGGGCGTCTCCACCGCCTGGGTCCGCGTGCCGAGGATTCGGAGCGAGGGAGGCGCCCAAATCTGGGCGACCTGGGGAGACTCCCGCGCGACCTCGCTCCCCGAGGCGTCGACGGACGGGAGCGTTTGGGCGAACGACCACCTGGTCGTCTATCATCTCTCGGAAAGCCGGCTTCCCTTCGCCGACGCCGGGCGCCGGCATCCTGCCTCGCGCGGTGTGGCGCCGGCCTCGGCCCAGGGGATCATCGGGAAGGGAGTGCGATTGGACGGGTTGGGCAGCTATCTGGACGCCGGCGTGATCGATCTGGGCGAGACCTTCACCTTATCAGCGTGGATTCAATTGTCGCCCGCCGCCACCGATATTCAGACCGTCTGGGCGAGCAAGAAGGGCGGCTGGGACTCCCCCGGATTCTCGCTCGTCATCGATTCCTGGCAGACGAAGGATCGCCAACTACTGCTGGAGAACGCCGGTGTCGGTGGCGCGGCGATCGCCTTCTCGCCCGTGGCGGCGGTGAGCCATGGGGCCTGGCATCATGTGGCCGCGTCGATCCATCGGGCGGAAGGAACCGCCCGACTCTACATCGACGGAAGGGATGTCACGGTCGCCGGGGACGTCCGGACGGACATGGCGAACCGGAATCCGGTCCACCTGGGCCGGTTCGTCGAAGGGCCGTATTTCTTTACGGGGAGCATGGACGAGGCTCGGATTGAATCGACGGCGAGGTCGGCCCACTGGATCCGGGCCGCATGGCTAAACGTGGTCTCGAACGACCTGTACGTCGCGGCCTCCGGTGTTTCCTTCCGACCCCCTCGACTATCCCATGCGAGGGCCGTGGACGGGCTCGCGCTGGAGTGGCGAGACTCCGGAACCGAATCCACGACCACCCTCCACACCGCCACCCGTCTTGGTCCGGACTCCGTCTGGGCCCCGGTGGCGGCGCAGCCAACCCTGGTCAACGGTGCGTGGAGGCTGACGATGCCGGTGGAGGGAGAAACCCACCGGTATTTCCAGCTGCGAACGGTTGCCCCGGGGTCCTCCGATCAGCGGACCGGCGCGGTCAATCGGTAGGAGCGGACGGGGGGCGCGGCGGGGACGGCGTTGGTCACGACGAACACGCTGACCGGGTCAAGGCGATGCCGGGGCCGAGGTTACGAAGAAGCCGGCGAAGCAGGCAGGCGCCGTAACCTCGCCCGAAAGCCTGCCTTGGATGGGTCGGAAGCGGTTCGGTTCGGCTCGGTCCCGGAGTGGATGGAACGTCGTCGATACCCGGCCAGGGACTGGTCGACGCCACCGGAATCCCGTACCGACCCGGGCCGCCCGAATAACGACCCGATCATGGCAGTCGACCGAATGCGCGTGGTGCCTGAGGAGCCCGTCCGGAGGCTGGATGGTGACGAGCCGTTGGAGTCGACCACGTCGGACAGGCAGGAGGGTCATTTACGGCGGGGCGCCATCACCGCGGAATGCAGGACCGGTCCGGATTCCGGACCCGCCAGTCACCACTTCTTTCTCGTCGACGGGGAGGATTGGGGGCAAGTCACCAGCCGTGTTGCCACGGTCACCGTGCGTAAGCACGAGCTCCATTTCCGACGGGAACGCGTTCTTCCGGCTGCGTCGACGCTGAGGTTTTGTCGCCAACCAGGCAGGAGTTTGAGACACCGAATCGCGGCGCGGGCTGCCCAACCCGAGGAGACGCATGCTCCATCCCTTCCAGTATCTGGGTGATTTCGTGATTCTCGGCGAAATCGCGTCCGGGGGGATGGGGGTGGTGTACCGGGCGCGTCAGGTGTCGCTGAACCGGGAGGTGGCGCTGAAGGTGATCCGGCAGGAACGGACCGGACCGGAGGCCCGGGCGCGGTTCCGCGCGGAGGCGGAGGCGGCGGCGATGCTGAGTCACCCGGGGATCGTCCCGATCTACGAGGTGGGCGAGGACGACGGCGTGGTGTTTCTCAGCATGAAGCTCGTCGAGGGAACGAATCTCGGCGAGCGGAATGCCCGGCAGGCGGACCGGGACCTCGACTGGTGCCGGCGCGCGGCGGGTTGGGTGGAGTGCCTGGCCCAGGCCGCCCAGCACGCCCACGACCGGGGGGTGCTCCATCGGGACATCAAGCCGGGCAACGTGCTGATCGCGGACGAGGACGAGCAGGCGTTGCTCGTGGACTTCGGCATCGCGAAACGCCTGGACCGACCGCGGGACCTGACGTTGACGGGCGTGGTTCTGGGGACGCCGGCCTACATGGCGCCGGAACAGGCCGAAGGAGGTGCGGAACGGGGCACGACCGCGGTCGACATCTACAGCCTGGGGGCGGTGTTGTTCGACCTGTTGACGGGGCGTCCGCCACCCACGAACGCGGCAGGCGCGGCCCGCGCCCTGGATGCGCCCGGGGTCCGGACCCTCAATGCCCGGGTTCCGACGGACCTCGAGATCGTCTGCCGGAAGTGTCTCCAGCCGGATCCCCGTCGACGCTACGCGACGGCCCGGGAACTGGCGGAGGACCTGGGGCGCTGGTTGCGGGGAGAACCGATCCTGGCACGGCCCGTGACGGCGTACGAACGGTGCACCCGATGGGTGCGGCGGCGTCCGGGCATGGCCATCGTTTCGGGAACCGGCCTGCTCGGTCTGGTCCTCGGCATCCTTGGCATTGCCTGGCAGTGGCGCCGGGCGGAAACGGCTCTGGTGCAATCCCGGGAGGAGGAACGCCTGGCCCAGCTCCGCCTGGCCCAGCAATACCTTCAGCAGGGCGACGTGGTCGAGGGCTGGCCCATCCTGGCCCGGCGGGTGCGGGAGAATCCGGGGGACACGGATGCCGCGGGCCTGCTCCTGGCCTCGCTGGCCCGGGGAAAGTACGCCGTTCCCAAAACGGAATCCTGGCGGCACGAGGGCGGAGTGCACGACCTGGCGTTCAGCCGGGACGGTCGGTTCCTGGCCACGGCAGGCCGGGATGCGCGGGTGAGGCTGGTCGACGCTCCCTCCGGACGTATGCTGAAGGAGCATTTGCGACATCCCGGACCGGTGCTGCGGCTCCGGTTCTCTCCCCAGGCTGATCGTCTCGCGACCATCGACGACACGGGCACGACCCGGCTCTGGTCCGTCCCGGAGGGCGAACCGCGGCGGGAGCTGCCTTCCGAAGTGCCCGTCGCGGCCTTGGATTATGCGCCGGATGGTCGGCGGCTGGCCCTGGCACTGCGGAATGGGCGCGCCCGGATCGTCGAGCCGGAATCGGGCGAGGTGGTGCAGGAATGGCAGGCGTCGCGCTCCGCCTTGGTCAACCTCGCCTATTCGCACGATGGACGGACCCTGGTCACGCTGGGGGATCGGGCGCGTCTGTGGGAGACCGCCACCGGCACGGAGCACGCGACGTCCGCACCGGCGGGGGAATGGACGTCGGTGGCGTTTCGGTCGGACGACCAAAGGCTGCTGTTGGGCCATCGGCAGGCCGCGCTGGTCTGGGATCCGGAGGTCGCGGCCGGAGGCCGGGTTCCCTTTCAGTCGTTCGAGGACCGCGTGGGAAGCGAGTTCGTTCCCCGGAGCGAGGGGCTCATCACCGGTTTCCGGCACGGGGCCACGCAGATCTGGCGTTCCGGGGAGCAATCGGAACAGGGGGCCGACCGGTATTTCTGGTTCGGCTGGATGAACTCGGTTCGGGCGAGTCCGGACGGGGCGTGGCTCGCGACGTCGCACTCGAACCGCACGGTGGGCATTCACGACCGTCGAACAGGACAGCGCCTGTTGCCGCCCCTGCATCATCCGGCTCCGGTCCTGGACGCCGTCTTCTCGCCCGCAGGTGGCTGCCTGGCGTCCGTGACCACGGAAGGCGACGTCGTGCTCTGGGATACGAGGAGTTCCTGGTTGTTGCCCCAGCCGATTTCGAAAGGGCTCACGGCCACGGCGGGTTTGACCCCGGACGGACGGCTGCGCGTCGTCCGGCAGGATGCGTTCGTCGAGACCTGGGATCCGCGATCCAGCCGGCTGTTGGGGGCGCGGCAGGTGCCGGTGGACGAGGTGGCGACCTGGGCCATCGATCCCGAAGCCCGCCGGGTCTTCCTCGGCCCGCACAGCGAACGCTTCGTGCTGTATGATGCCGAATCGGACCGGGTCGTATACGAACGCGAGCCCTGTCCGCGCGGAGATGTCTGGTGGGCGTGCTTCTCGGCCCGAGGCAACCGCCTCCTGACCGCCGACCGGTTGCTCGAGGTGCGCGACGCGCGAACCGGCGCCTCGGTGGCGGTCCTCGACGGGCCGCGGCGGCCCTCCTCCACGGTGACGGCGGCGGACATCGACGCGACCGGTTCCCAAGTGGTCTTCGGGTGCGAGGACGGCAGCGTCTGGTCGTGGCGGGTCGAGGGGCCGGGCGAGGCCGGTTGCCGGTTGCTGCACCTTCATGGGGGCCGCGTGAACCTCGTGCGTTGTTCACCGGTGGATTCGGTGGCGCTCTCGGCGGCCCACGACCTGACCGCGGCGCTTCTGGACGTCGGGACCGGAGCGGTCCGGGGCGAGGTGGTCGCCACGGACGGGATCGTGCGCGGTGTTGCCTTTGGAACCCGTCGCGAGGTTCTGGTTTTCGGCACGGAATCCGGACGGGCCA
This sequence comes from uncultured Verrucomicrobiota bacterium, assembly GCA_964608505.1. Classification (GTDB taxonomy): domain Bacteria; phylum Verrucomicrobiota; class Verrucomicrobiia; order Limisphaerales; family CAIMTB01; genus CAIMTB01. The sequence goes on along the minus strand of CAZSOV010000020.1, from coordinate 24,681 downwards.
TTCGCATGGACGCCCGCTCGGGCGTCGTCACGGGCAGTCCCCTGGTCCATGGAAACCGCATCCTGCAAGTGGCACTCAGCCCGGACGACCGGGTCCTGGCGGTTTCCGGCGAGGACAGTTTCCGGGTTTGGACGGCGGCGTCGGGGTTGCCGTTGACCGAGGAAATTCGCCCCGGGGACCCGTCCGGATGTCGGCTGCTGTTCGAACCCTCCGGAAGCCGGTTGATCACCGTGTCCGGAATGGAGGGGGCACGCGCCTGGGATCTTCCGATGCTGCGGGGTTCCACGCCTCGCGCGATGGCGCTGATGGCGGAATCGCTGGCGGGGTTCCACCAGGAGGCCAGCGGGGCGGTGCGCCACCCGGGACCGGGAATGTTGTCGCACCTGCGTCCCGGGCCGACGGGGACCCAGGGCGACATCGACTCCGGGTGGGAGGCCTGGCGCGCGTGGTTGCTCTCGGATCGGAGAAACCGCGCCGTGGCACCCCATTGCCGCCTTCCGCTGCCCGAGGTGCTGGCCTGGTACTGGGAGGTGGGCGGCTGGGACCTGTACGAAATGGCCGAGGCCTGGAAACCGGGCAGCCCCAGAGCCAACCGAGTCGCGAACGGGGATTTCCGGTACGATCGCGAGGGATGGCATTGCCAGGCGGGACACGGTGCCCGGGCCGATTGGCACGTGGCCAACGAGGCGGACGGGCGGCGGGCCCTGGAAATCGTCGTGCGCGAACCGGGCCCCCATCCGTGGTCCGTCCAACTCGGGCAGGAGCCCTTCTCGTTCCTCCGCGGGGCGAACTGCGTCCTTTCCTACGAGGCCCGTGCGGACCGACCACGCGAGCTGAGGGTGGCGCTGAGCTTCGATGGCATCCAGGCGGACGGCGGCCTGCACGAACGGGTCCGCCTGGGAACCAACTGGTCCACGTACACGCACCGCTTCGAAGCCGTGCACGTGGGGGTGAACGCCCGACTCATGTTCTTCGGCTTCGGGCTCGAACGTGGGACCAACGCCTTCGCTCGCATCCGGTTGGTGATGGAATAGCCGGCGACTCGGCCCGCCGTCGCGCGGACGCTATGGCGGGGAGCCGGTCGCGGGCCCCAACCGACTTTGTCAATCGCCCTGGACCACGCGGTGGGTGGGACGGTGGTGACCACTTGCCGCCGCCCAACCCGCACTCTAGCTTGCCGGCATGGAAGCTTCGCAATCCGGCGAGCCCGGAGTTCGTCCGAGCGAAACCCCGTCGTCCCCGCCCCCCCGCGCCTTCGGGCACGGAGGCTCCCCCACCCCGGACGGTCGTCGTGACCGTCACCCCCGGATCCCTGCCCCCCGTCGCTTCCGCTCCGGCCACCCCCATCCAGCCGGCCCTTCCACCTCCCGTTCCTCCCCCAAACCCGCCGCCGCCCCGCTCCGGCTGGAACGCCGCACCTCCGGCACCCCCGATGGCCCCTCCCCCGCCCCTGCCTCCCCCCCGCCCCTCGGGTTCGTCCGGCAAAGCCTGGCTCTGGCTCCTCTTCATTCTGGTCCTGATCGGCGGCCTCGCCCTGGCCGGCCTCGTCGTCGTCTTCGAGATGATGGACGGCTCGGACCTCGGCACCCTCGCCTCGCGTTCCTCCTCCGCCCGCCCCCACCTGCACGAAGTGCTCGTGAAGGCCGCCGACACCCGGGACAAGATCGCGGTGATCGACGTCGACGGCGTGATTTCGGGCGATCCGGTGGATTATCAGGGAACCACCCTCGTCAGCCACATCGAGGACCAATTGGAACGTGCGGCGGACGACGACCTGGTGAAGGCGGTCCTGCTGAAGATCAATTCCCCCGGCGGCGAAGTCCTGGCCTCGGACGAGATCTACAAGCTGGTCATGGAATTCCAGGAGGAACATGACAAGCCGGTCATCGCGACCATGGGCACGGTCGCGGCCTCGGGCGGCTACTACGTCGCCGCTCCGTGCCGGTGGATCGTCTGTCACGACCTCACCATCACCGGCAGCATCGGCGTCATCATGCAGAGCTACAACTGGCGCGGCCTCTTCGACAAGGTCGGTGTCCGCCCCCAGGTGTTCAAGAGCGGCCAGATGAAGGACATGATGAGCCCCGACAAGGCCGTCGAGGACATCACTGTCGAGGAGAGGCGCATCGTGCAGGACCTCGTCAACGAGACGTTCGGTCGCTTCAAGGACGTCGTGAACGAGGGGCGTGCCCTCGCCCATTCCCGCAACGAGGACAACGAGGGCGAAACGCCCGAGAAGGGACGGGCCCTGGCCCGGAACTGGGAGGAGTTCGCCGATGGCCGGCTGCTCTCGGGCAAGGAGGCATGGAAGCTCGGGCTGGTGGACGAACTGGGCGATTTCAACGCCGCGGTGAAACGCGCCCAGAAGCTGGCCGGACTCGAGGAGGCCCGGCTGATCCAGTACTTCCGCCCCGCCTCGTTCGGTTCGCTCTTCCGGCTGCTCGGACAGGGCGAGGAATCGAAGGTGAAACTCGACCTCGGCGTGCGCCTTCCCCAGATCCGTTCCGGCCTCTACTACCTCGCCCCGAACCTCGTCCGCTGAGTCGGAGCTGGAGTCGGAATCAGAGCTCCCAACCCTTCCGATAGGGCGGGTTCAGGTGCGCGTTGGCCTCCGGGGAGTTCGTGAACCGCCCCGCCTGGCCGTCCCATTCCAGCTTCCGTCCGGGCTGCTTGATCGCGATCACACCGAGCAGCGCCAGCTCCGTCAGCGGCCCGCCGTACAGGAAATCCGAGCCTGCCTTGCGGCCCGTCCGGATCGCCTCCAGCCAGTCCCAATGGTGTTCCTTGATCCGGGACAGCGTCCTCTGCGGACGCCGGAACGCCTGCATCCGCGCCGCCGGGATCAGACGGACGCCCCCCGCGCCGTGCGAGCCGTACACGATGGTCCCCTTGTCCCCGATCACCACCGCGCCGGTCCGGATGTCCTTGTCCTCCGGATCCAGTTCCGGCGGACGCGGAATGCGCTCGGTGCCGCTGTACCAATGCATCGTGATCGGGCCGCGGTCGCCCTTCGCCGGGAATTGGTACGTGATCTTCTCCCCCTTCGGAAACGCGTCCCCCTGCGTCCGCGGGTCATAGTCCTTCACCTCCGCCACCAGCGACGACGGAGACCCAAGGTCCAGCGCCCAGAAGACCGGGTCCACGACGTGGCAGGTCCAGTCGCCCACCGTGCCGTTCCCGAACGGCACCCAACCCCGCCACGCCCCGGGAAGATACGCGGGATGATACGGACGCTCCTGTGCCGGTCCCAGCCAGAGATCCCAGTCCAGGTGCGCCGGAACCGCCGGGCGCTCCGCCAGCCTCGGCAGACTGTCGATCCCCGAGTTCACCGCCTCGCATCCGGCGTGGATGGTGTGGACCTTGCCGATGGCGCCGGCCCAGATCCATTCGCAGAAATCCCGGATGGAATCGAACGAGTGCCCCTGGTTGCCGAGTTGCGTGACCACCTTCGGATGTTCCCGCGCCGCCTGCATCAACGCCCGAACCTCCCCCACCGAGTGCGCCAGGGGTTTCTGGCAATACACGTGCTTGCCCCGCCGGATCGCGGCCATCGCCGCCACGGCGTGCGTGTGATCCGGCGTCGCCACCACCACCGCGTCGATCTCCTTCTCCATCGCGTCGAACATCCGCCGGAAATCCCGGAACGGTTTCGCCCCCGGGAACTTCTTCATCGTGTCCGCGGACCGGACGAGGTCGGCGTCGCACAACGCGACGATCTCGTTGCCGGGCGCCACGGTCGCGATGTCCCCCGCCCCCATGCCGCCCACGCCGATGCCGGCGATGCGCAGCCGCTCGCTCGGCGGCGTCTGCCCGCTGCCCGCGATGACATGCCGGGGAACGATCATCACCGAGGCCGCCGCGACCGCGGAGCGACCGAGAAACCGACGACGCGATGGACCGGTGGGCGGGCTGGAAGGCGCTTTGTTCATGGGATCAAAAGTCGAATTGGTCGATGTTGTCCTTGTTGAAGACGAACGGCTTTCCGAGCAGGACGTTGTCGCCGGCCACCTGGAACTCGCCGAGCGTCCCCGCCTTGAACGTCGTGGCCCCGGCCTTCAACGTGCCTTCCGCCACCGCCTTCGCCGCCTGCACCGTGAGGTACCCCAGATCCTCGGTCTTCCACAGAATCACGCTGTCGGTCGTGCCTTCCTTCACGTAACGCCGGTTCTCGCTCGGCAGGCCGAGGCCGATGACCTTGACCTTGCCCGCCTTGCCCGCCTGCTTGACGGCCTCCGCCGCACCCGGGACCGCCGGCGAGCAGATCGCCATGATCAGCTTCAGGTTCGGATATGCCCCCAGCAGGGTCGTCGCCTCGGCCTGCGCCTTGTCCTTGAGATCGTCGCAGGGTCGCAGCGCCACCATCTTCAGGTTCGGATGCTGCGCCGCCCGCCGCGCCTCGATGTGCTTCTGCCACTCGTTCATGTTCGCCGCCGTCAGCGACGCCGTGATGATCGCGAACTCCCCGCTGCCCCCGAGCAACCGCGCCGCCTCGTCGATGAGCACGTACCCGATCCCCTCCGGCGTCGCCTGGTTCACGAAGAACGACCGCGCGTCCGGTTGCGCGTCCGAATCGTAGGTCACCACCTTGATGCCCTTGGCCTGCGCCTTCCGCAGGGCCGTCGAAATCCCGTCCCGATTCTCGCACGCCGCCGCAATGACGTTCACCCCCAGCGTGATCCAGTTCTCGATGATCTCGTTCTGCTTGGCCGGATCCGGGTTCGTCGGGCCGTCGAAGATCAGTTCCACCCCCAGCTCCTTCGCCGCCCTTTCGGCTCCTTTCTTGCACGAGACGAAATAGGCGTTGCCCTTCGACTTCGGCATCAGCGCCACCGTCAGCTTCCCTCCCCCAGCCCCACCCCCCGGGGTGCCCGGCGCGGGTCCGGAAGAAGTCGAGTCGGTGGAAGGTCCGCACCCGGACAACAGCAAGGCGGTCAGGGCGGCACAGAGGGCACAAAAGGATCGGAGCGGGGTCGTCATGGTTCGCGCAGCTATCGGGATGGCCCCAGCTTGCGCGCCCCCGCCCGCACCCGGCAAGGCTCCGTTGGCCGACCAGGAAGCAGCAGGACCACTGCGGTCCCCATGACACCGACGGTGAGGGCGCGAGCCTTTGTCCTCATTCGTCACGGAGCAGGCGAAACCGGAGGGGAACCCGGCGACTCGGCAGTCGCCGGCCCCAACACGCGATTCCGGACCGGACTTGGTCCATCGCCCTGACCCGCACCCCGGAGGGGGCGCCAGGAGGGAACGCGAGCGACCACCCATTCTTTCCCGCGCTCCGGCACCCCTGCCGGGGTGCGCCTCGTTTTCAACGTCCGATCCGGGTGTGCCGCTACGCTCGACCCCCGGCAACCTTCCATCGTCCCTCCGGGATGATTCCGCGCCATCTCCCCCAGGCGCGATCCAGCGTTGGCAGCCCGTCGTGGCAAGTTTGCCGTACTATGAGCCGGCAATCCAAACCCATCTCCGTCGCAACGCGCTCACCACCAGCGCATCCACTCGGTCGCTCAACAGGGACACGGGAGAGATGCCGCGACGGATGGCGACCCAAACCGTTCCGCCAAGCAGAGCCGCCGTGAAAAAAAGATTCTGCCATGCGTTCAATGGCCACTGGGCCGCCCAGGTCACCGGAAAGGCGGTACTCATGGGGGCAAAATAGAAGATCGACCACAAATCTTCGGCGGATGGACCACGCGAGCCCATGACGTCCAGAACCAGGTGGAGATGAAAGCTCGCCGCGACGAGGAGCAAGGCGAACGGCCTTCTGCAGCCAACAAGGTATGCGGCAGTAACCGCGCCTACGGCACCGAAGAAGCCATGCAGGAGCAGGTGATGGTAGGCGCCAAACCAATCAGTCACGACGCCACGACAGACGCGGTTGAATGCGTCAACCAGAAGTCCGGCCCCATCAAGATCAGGAAGTACCCCAGCCACCGTGATGGCGAGTCGTTCCCTCGTTGATTTCGCGGCTGGTCCTGCCAGGAGCCAGCCCGCCAGCATGTGTGTCACCGGGCTCACGGAGTTATGGGTCGACCCAACGCCGAAGGTCTGCCACGCCGGGCCCCTTGGCGCAACCCGGAAGCCGGTGCGGGTAGGCTGCCTTCCATCATCCCTCCGGGATGATTGCGCGGCGTGTACAGGACACCCGAGGGAGTGGCAGCCTGCGCTTCCTTCCGTGTTGTAGAATTCGATGCGCCGGGCAACGAGGCGCTCGTGCGGAAGGTGGTGACTCGGAAACCTACGTCCCGGAGGGACGACGGACGGTAGCCGGCGGCAAGCCCACGCCGCGTGGGCGCCACCGCCGGTTCCCCGGTCCCCCCGGGTGGCGCCCCGGCTGGGGCGCGGGAAACACCCACCACGCCCATCGGTCCGGTGTCGACCGGTTCCCCGCCATAGCGCCGCGCGACGGCGGCCGGGTCGCAGAACGATCAAAGCAGGCGAAACCGGAGGGGAACCCGGCGACTCGGCAGTCGCCGGCCCCAACACGCGATTCCGGACCGGACTTTGTCCATCGCCCTGACCCGCAGCATTGAACGGAAGTCCGGGGCCGGACAGCCTGCGGCCCGTCGTGGCACCGCTGCTCATCGTTTCTCCGCTGTTCCCGCCCCTGGAGGGAGGATTGCCCGATCATACCGACCGGCTGGCAGGGGAGCTCTCGGCGTCGTTCGAGGTCACGGTCCTGACGTCCCCCGGCGTCGACACGGCCCGCGGTTTCGCGGTGAGCCCCACCATCTCCAACTGGCACGACGGAGCAGCCCTGATCCGGGCCATCCAGAACGGCGCCCGGGGCGGGACGGTCCTTTGGCAATACGTCCCGCACATGTACGGGCGGGGTGGCGCGAATCTGACGGTGCCCCGCGTCCTGCGACGCCTCCGCGGAACCATCCGGCGGCAGATGGTGCTCGCCCATGAACTGTACGGCCCGTGGTCGTGGCTGCCCCACCGCGCCTGGTACGCCCTCGCCCAACGGCTGATGTGGCGGGGCCTGCTACGGTCGGCGGATGACATCGGCATATCGACGGATGCCTGGAGGGAGCGGGAAATGGCCCGCGGCGCCGATCCGCGGCGCCTGTTCCTCGCCCCGTCGCCGTCGAATCTCCCGGTCCATCCGGTCCCGGACGATCACCCGGCCCGGTGGCGCGCCGAGCATGGACTGGGGGCGGCCCAGCGGGTCCTGGGCTTCTTTGGCTCGCCCGGGGCGGGCAAGCAGTTCGATTGGGTTCTGCATGCGTGGCGCGAGGCGCGTCGGGCCGAACCCGCGACCGGACTGGTGATCGTTGGCGGTCGGGTCGGGGACCGGCTTTCCCCGGAGGAATCGGCCTGGTGCCCGCCGCTGGGTTATCTCGCGTCCGAGGCCGCCTCCGCCGCGTTGCAGGCCATCGACGTGCTGGCGCTGCCCTTCGTGGACGGCGTCTCGGAGCGGCGGTCGTCGTTCATGGCGGGGCTGGCGCACGGCCTTCCGGTGGTGACCCGCGCGGATATCGCGACGGGCAACGATCTCCGGGCCATGGAGGCATTCGTCGGGGTGTCCGGTGGGCAGGCCGAGTTCACCGAGGCCGTGGTTCGGCTGCTGGCCGATGCGCCACGGCGTCGCTTCCTGGGGAACCGGGCTCGCGAGACGTACGAGGGAGTATATGCCTGGCCCCGCCTGGCGGACCGTCTGCGGGCGCGGATGAGCGTGGAATCGGCACGGGAACCGGGCGATGGCCCGGGCTCGGGGCCCGGCTCGTGACGCGTGACGCGTCGGGAGAGGAAAACAGGGTCGCGGAGGGAAGGCGGAATCCAACACGGCCGGCCGTTGCGGCAGGAGACAGGAGGGAAGATTGAAAAGGCCTTGAGGAGACCCTAAGCCTCTGAAGCGTGGGAAGTTGGGAGCTGAAGTGGCCGATTTTTCAGAATCGGCGTTTCAAACATGGTCCGAGGGAAGTTTGAAAAGGGTGCAGGACCCTTTCAACGCTGGAGATCGGCCAGATCCCCCCAGAGGCGTCCGTATGCTCGAGCTTTCTCCGCCTGGTCGGGCCGCGCGTGGATCCGGGACTTGAAGTTCGAGTAGTCGATGCTCCGAGCGAGAGCCTCGAAGATGGCAGCGAGCTGGGCCGGTTGGATCAGGACCCGCCACCGGTAGTCCGCCGAGGGGCTGTCGTGGATCTCGAACCCCTTCAGGCCGGATGCCTCAAGCAACTGCTCCAGGTCGTTCCGGACCCGGGCTCGAACATGGTGGTGGCCGCCCTTCTGGACGATGGAGAAGAAGCCGATCTGGGTGCAGAGCCACATGTCAGAGGAGGGATGTGCCGATTTTGAGGTCGTCCTGGTCGGCGAGTTCGAGCCATCTCGCCGCCGCCGCGACGACGCGGGGATCGGTGGTGGTGTTCCAAAGGGTTCTGACGTCCTCGGATCCGTCCTCGAGGATCTGGACGGCGTGGGGCCAGTCGTTTCCGTCTCCGACGGGTATGCAGGACGCGATGCCGGCCTTCAGGAGGCTTTCCTTGGTCTCGATGTGGCAGATCTGCCCGTCGATCTCCGCCATCGGGGACGGACGGCCATCCACTTCCGCGATCCAAGCGCGCGCGAGGGCCAGAGGTTCGGTATCCGGGGTGACGACTTTCATTGGATCTCCCACTTGGTGCTGTCGGTGCCAGGATCGAGGTTCACAACGGCGGCGGAGCCTTTGCCCAGGTTGAGCGCTTGGAGGTCGAAGCCAATGTAGGTCACTTCGTTCTCCGAATCGCCGAGGAAGAAGGTGTGCCCGGTCCCCGGGGTGCGCTCAAGGAAGTACACGCCCGTGATGCGGGTGTGGGGCACGGCCGTGACGGTCCGGGTGCCGCTGAAGACGGGAGCGAAGATGGAGCCGCTCTCGTTGACCCCACGCTTGTAGAAGCCTCGGCGTCCCTTGGCGAAAGGGACAACCCCGCCGCTGGTCTCGGTGCGGAACACGCGCAGCAGGGCCCGGTCCTGATCGTTGCCGCCAAATTCCGTCCGCAACAGAACCTCCTGCACCAGGGCGTGGAAGATCTCGAAGGTGACGTCGTACTTGGTCCCGTGCCGGCCTTGGACGGTCTGGAAGACGCTCTCGGAGGGCGCATCGTGGACGTCGCTCGGGGTGACCCTTTCCAGCCGACGCATCCACCAGTACTTCAAGGCCCGGCTTTCGGCGGACTTGGAGCTGCCCCCCTGGTGGTTGGCCCACTCGGTGACGATCGACCAGTCGCCGCCGGTCTGGCGCATGTACTCGGCGGCACGGGCGACCACGGAATCGCTGGCATGGCCGGCCTTGGTCGGGAGATTGAACTTGGTGACGGTTTCCACCTTGGCTGCCAGGTTGCCCTGGGCCTTCTCGACCTGCTCGATGACCGAGAGGTAGTAGGCGGCCATCTGCTTCTCCACCGGTTTCCCGGTATCGAGGAGCTTCGCCAGCGCCGGCTTGTGGCCGACGGCTTTGGCGACCTTGGGGAGGTTGTACTGGGTGTTCCCGGCGCCGTGGTGGGCGTTGATCGTCTTGGCGGCCCAGAGCAGATCGTCGAAGTAGACCTGGCTGGGATCGACCTTCGCTTCGTCCTTGGTCGTCCGGAGGTGATTGAAGTACCTGCCCGCGTCATCCTTGGGTCGCACGTCGCCGGCGTGGGACTGCTTCAGCGCGCCTGCCATCTCGTCGAAGACCCCGGCGGCCCGCATGCCCAGCATGTGGCGCGTCACCTGATCGGCGTGCGAGGCGACGAAGCGTGTCCGTTCGAACTCCGACGCCTTCCTGGCCACCACGCGGAGCTGTTCCAGGCGGGATTCCAGCACCTGGCGGAGTTCGGGCGGAACCGCGGCAGGCACCCGGCCAGCCTCCAGCCGGGCCACGGCCTTGGGCAGGTCGTAGATCGAGAAATCGCCGAAGATGCGGGCCGTCTGCGGATTCCGCGCGGCGTCCCGAAGGGTCCAAAGCTCCGTGGGATGCGCGTTCCACTCGGCGTCGGTCTTGGCCTTCCCCATCGCCCGGAAGCGCAGGCTGCCGCCGTTGTCGATCCGCCAGGGACGTCCGGCGGTGTCGACGAGGATGTTGTCCAGGTTCAGCCCGGCGACGTCCCAGTTCCCGAGCCACACGTCGACGGCAAAGTCCTGCCGGATCTCGGCGAACATGGCCTCCCGCTCCAGCGCAGAGGCGGTGGTGAGCCATTGTCGCAGCGTCTTCCCTTCGATGAACCGGGCGAGCTTCGCCGGGCGTCCGTCGGCCTCGAAGAGGCGGGCCTCGGGCACGGAGACGCCGGCGCCGCGGTAGAGCTCGTCGGCCAGGAACTCCTCCCGGAGGTGCTCCGGGCTGGCACCGCGCTTCAGCACGTACTGGTCGCCGGTGACCTTGTCCCGGACGAGTTGGGCGCCGGTGCTCCCGCCGAGGTTCCGGACGGGCTCCAGGTCGGCCAGATCTTCCGGCCACTCGCCCGACTTCCGCTTAGGCGGCTTGGGCTTGGGGTCAACGGCCAACCGCTTCCCCGCGCGATCCCCCTTCCACCACACCGCCCCGTCCTCGAACTTCACCTGGCTCCCGAACTGCATCTTCAGCCACGCTTGGAGATCAGAATCCAGTCCTCGGACAGATGCTTTGAGCTGATCGTTGAACTCGCCGTCCGGCGGCGTGAGCGTTTCTCCAGGCGCCACCAACCCAAGACGCTCCGCCTCGTCCCGGTCTACATCCTCCACCCCCATACCGGAATTGAATCCCCAGGGTCCCCACGGCACGCCGAAGCCGCCGAAGGACGAGGAATTCATGGCCAACCAGAACTCCAGATCGTCCTTGCGCTTGATCACCCCCTCGTTGAGCTGGTGCGGGAGGCGCTTCACCTTCACGTCCCGCTCGCGGATGAACCGTTGGGCCGGGAACTCGGCCAGAACGGAAGGGTCCATCCCCTGCTTCCACTGGCCGAAGTCGTGGGCCGCCTGGGTCTGGGTGTCGAAAATGAGGTTAAGGCGCGTCTCGGACCGGGGATCCTCGATCGTGCCGGTCTTGTTTTTTGGGGCCTGGACTTCGCCGTCGGGACCGACAGTCGGCTCCTCCTCCAGCGGGCCAACCCCCAAATCGATGGCCAACCGACGCATCCGCTGGACGAACTCGGCCCGTGAACCGGTGCGAAGGGCGATGGAAGGAGTACCGTCGGGGCGGGTGATCTGCTCCCGAGAGCCAGTCAGGAAATCGTTGATCCCGTCACGGCCTGCTTGCAGCCACCTGGCGTTCTCAACCGTCGCGGAGAAGAACGCCCGTTCCCGAAGTGCCAAGGGCACCCGCTGCCAGCCCGCGCTCTTAAGGCGCGAACCGATCGTGGAGCGGGCGCCGAGCTTCTCAACCGCCTCGGCAAATGGGATCGGTGCCGTAAGCTTCACGGTGCGTGTGTTACACGATCTGGTGTCGGATAACCAGAGTTCGAAGACGTATCTCGCAGCGCATGGATGGCGTTGATGGTGTTCATGCGGTCTTCGTCCGGCGCTGCCAGTAGGCGGATTGCGGCTTCCATTTCTTCGAGTTCCGCCTTCGTGTCAGCGCCGACCAGCCCGACAAGTGCCTTTCGGAGCTTCGCGTTGTCGGCCTGGAGCTTCGGATCTACGGTCTGTGTTCTTCGGACATTCCACGCCTCGTCCGCCTCCCGTCCGGTTAGGCGTTCGGGTCCCCTCGCGCCGCAGTTTGGGCACCAAACTTCCACCGGGAATCCCCTCCGGAGGGCTGGGTGCGGCGCGTTGCACCCGCAGAACGGGCATCGCTCAAGCTTCGAACCCGCCGCCTGAGCGGTCGGGGTTTGGTCTTGGGTGGTGTTCATCGCTTTTCCTCCCCGCCGCTCGGCTTGGTGTTAGGGAACTCACGCACCCGTAGATCTTCCGGCCACTCCGCGGGGTCGCCCCCTTTGGGGTCCTCGGTCTCCATGCTGATAGGGCCGGGCTCCAATATTGGACGGCTCCCGAGCTGCTTCACAAACGTCGGGATGCTCAACTCCCGACCTTGGTCCACCAGCGAGCGCATCCACGCGAGGTCGCACGTACGCGCGTTCGGCCCGCTCTCGCCGCCCACCACGAACCAATCAAGCGACGTGCCGACCCCAAACGAGACAGGCCCCAGCAACGGCTCCAGCGACAGCCAGCGGACGCGGGCGGGAATCCTCAGCAACGCCGGCACGCGCTGCTCGGCCCGAATCTGATCCTCGACGCTGACCCCGAACCAAACGTTTTGCGGATAGTCTCCAGCAATCCAATGAGATGCCCACCGCCGCGTCGCCTCGTTGTCATGCATGTCCCCGCGCCACCACGCCGTGACGCAGGCGTCGATACGTCCCTCGAAATTCTCCGGACGCTTGCTGAGCAGGAGCCAGTCGAGGTGAGGCGTGTTGTGGATCAGTTCGAGAAACCGCGCCAGCCACTCGATCGGCACTTCCTCGTCCAACCAGTCGCAGAGGGACGGGAAGATGCGCTGGTTGCGACACTCCAAGGCGCAGCCGCATTCGCCGGCTACCGACGATCCGCACCCACATACCGGCCCGATGGAATTCCACCGCAGCGGATCGCCCCAGTTCTTCGCTAGCACGCGAGGGCGGCCCTTGCCCCATTCTCCGAGCACCTTCGGATTCCGACGGCTCAATGCCTCCGCGTAGCAGTTCGCGCAGCCCGGCGAGACCTTGGCGCAACCTCGCCATGGAGACCACGAGTGATCCGCCCATTCGATTTTGGTGTTCGCACCCATAAATTTCCTACCCTTCAAGTGAAGAGCCGGCGGACCGGTCCGTCCGTTCGGCGTTACCCCGCCAAGATCCGACGCGCTTCATCGAGTGAGGTGCAGATGTGGTCGCACATCTTCGCCATCAGTTCTGGCTCTTCACCGTCGCGCGTAAGCACCAACGTCTGCTTGCCCTGTCCACAGGCCCACCCCAGTTCGAGATGCGCGGAACGGCCGCACGGAAGCACCAGTAAGAAAGTGTCCGCCCACTTCATCGCATTGAAGTCGGACGCGAAGCCCGCCTTTGCGATCGGATGATCCAGTGCGGAGCGGTATTGCTCAGCGGTCCAGCTTCGCCAGTCCGGGTCGATCTCAGACCATGAGAAGCCGGAGTCGCCAGGTCTCGGGTTCTTGAAGTCGTATACCAGATGACCATCGAGTCGAAGCGACTTAACGACGCCAGATTGCAGCGTGTTCCGCCACGAGCTGGCCACGTAGACCTTGCGCCACCGGACAGCGGGATAAACCGCCGCCTCTGCGGTTTGGGGTGGATCTTGGTTGATGCTCATCGTGATTCCTTCCCGCCGCTCCGCTCGGTGTTGGAAAGTCTGCGAACCAGAAGGGCCGCGAGTTTATTGATTGGCTCGCCACTATTGGACGCGACGGATCGGACCAGCACATCGCAGCAATCCATGACATCGGCGAACGTCATCCCCTCGGCTTTCGCTGTCTGCCATACTGCATTGGCCAAGGCAAAACCCGCGCGCGGTGCGGGCGTAATATCGGGGGTGGCGCTCATTGGGAGTCGGGTAGGGTCGGGGTGAAACCAAGTCGCCGGCCTTTGGGCACCCGGCGGATGGGCTTCCGGATCGAGGCGGCGTCGACGACCTTGAGTTCGACGGGCGCGAGACGGTCGCTCTCGGTGTCGAGAGGAGTGTAGACGTAGCGGTGACCTCGACCATCCCCTGCATCCACAAAATCGCCGTTGACCTCGACGCACTTGCCGAGGAGCTCCACGAGCTTCGCGCCCACGGGAATGGAGGGGCACAGAAAGAAGCGCCCTCCGATCTGGACGACGGCGCTGTTCATGCCCTTCTTCCTCGGTTTGCAGCATTTCCGGAACGTACTCGGACGCGGCGAGTGGCGAATACGCCCGGGACCTCGAGCACGCTGAATTCAAAGCGAAAGCCATCGATCTCCAAACCGATTTGGCCATCACCGCCCCCTGCCAGTTGATCGCCACTGGCCTGGATGAGTGACGCCAGCCAGTCCTTCGCACGCTGATCCAGATTGCGCAGCGCGGTTGCGTTGCGGATTGGGCGGGAGATCAAGAACCCGATGCGCATGGCTCAGTCGTTCAGAAGGCCGCCGAAGTGCTGGAAGAAGGTCACCAGGACTTCGTCCCAAGGCTTGCCCTTCTCCGTGATCTGCGAGCCCAACCACTCGTTGAAGATCCAGGCAGCGTTGAGAAGTCTGGGCCCGTTCAGTGCGTGGCGCAGCGACTGCTCGTCCGGGAAATGCAGCGTGCCGAAGGTGGCACGGTGCGCGAGATCGGCGCCTGGACGTCCACCGCGCGCGAGGTCCTCGATCATCAGCACGCTGTGGGCGACGATGCGCCAGGCGTCGGCCTGCTTCTTCTTCGCCAGGTCGGCGGCGAAGGTGGCCCAGTCCGGGAGAGGGTCGCCGTTGAAGGCGACGCCGCCGACCGCCGCGCAGTACGCCGTGTAGAGTTGGCCGGCGAGGGTTTCGGCGCGGGATGGGGCTGCGGGTGTCGTCATGGCTTCAAGAGTTGGTTGAGCAGGTGGGCGATGGAGGGATGGGGCTTCAGGAGGGGCCGGATTTCGCGGAGGATGTCGATCCGCTCCCTGAGATCGGAGAGATCATCCGCCGGTGAAGATCCGGGGCGGGCGCGAAGGCGACGCCGCGGGGGGACGTCCTTCCGAGACTTGGCTTTGGGCGGAGAAACGTGGGGGGCGGGAACGTCGGCGGTGGGCTTCGGTGCTGCGTCTTCGGGGGCGGGCCGGGTGCGGGCATAGACCGCGGGTGGGCGCTTGCCTGAGCCCGCGCAGGCGGCCACGCGAGCCTCCCACGCCGCCTTCGACTCCGGGGTGTGGGGGATGAATCGGATCGGCGACGCTGGAGGTTCCGTGCTCATGGTCCGACGAGCCGGTAGAAGCTGTGGCACTGCTTGCCCTGCCATTCGTTCTTGTGCTCGATCCGGTGGCCGGCGGAGCGCAGATCCGAGATCCGGCTGTGGACGGCGTAGCCCCCGCAGATCGCAACCAACTCGGGCATGGGCACCCACTGGCCGACCCGTTGCTGGAGTGCCGTCAGGATCAGGGCGCACTGGGTGGGCTTGTGCGCATCCCGGGTGGCGGCGGCGCCGGCGTGGTACTCGTCCTGGATCGAGATCATGGTGCGGTGGGTTGGCACGCCCGGCGCTCCCGCGCGCGGGCGCGGGCGCTCAGGGTGCGGACCAGTTCGTGCAGTTGCTCGGGCGACAGCCGGTCAAGGTCGCACTCGCCGAATTTGTCCTCGGCGATGGCGCCGATGTAGTGCGTGGAGTGCCCGAGGTTCTTGATCTTCCAGATCAGCCGCGCGCGGTCGGGGGTGGCGCCACGTTCCCACGCCATCATGGCGCTGAGGTCCGCGGGATCGGCCAGCAGGCGGAAGAGCAGGACGACGCGGTCGGCCTGGGCGGCGGTCATGGTTTTACTCGACGGGTCCGTGCCGAGGGCCACGAGGTGGCAGGCATGGCGGACGGCGTCGTCCCGGCGGGGCTCCGCACGGCGGGCGGCCACGGCGAGTACCTGGCGCAGCAGTTGATCGGGCGCCGCGACGGGCTCGGGTGGCGTGGTGATCGTGCGGATCCGGCGCCAGGCGCGAGTCCAGGCGGGCAGGTAGAAGCGGAGGCGGGAGCGGTCGGTCATCGGAGGGTCTCCTGAAAGCGTTTGAGTTCGGCGAGGGCCTTGGCGGCCGCGGCTGGATCGGACTTCGGCAGGAGGTCTGCAGGGGACCGGACGGGGGGCGGCTGGGGGCCTGCCGCGGGGGCGCCTTCCCCCTCGGGCAATGGAGCCAATCGCCGGTCCGTGGCGAGGCGTCCCCCGAAAGCGGCGTTTGCCGATGCCAGATCCTCGGCGAAGCGCAGCAGGGAACCGTCCTCGGACCAGTCGAGCAGGACCGAAAGCTTCAAAGCCCCCGGATTGCGCCGGCCCCGGGCGATTTCCAGTCGCAGCCAGCGGACGACGCGGGCGAGTTGCTGACCGTTGTACCCCTGCTGGAAGAACGCCAGCCAACGACGCTGCACCTCGGGCAGGAGCGGGATGTCCAGCACGTTGGTCCGGTACCAATCGTGCAGGCGCTCGATGCGCTCGCGGGAGCAGTCGGGTTGGCTGGCGTTGGCCATGGTCGGACGGTTTACCAGCTGGGTTTCCGATTGAGGGCCTGCCACGCGGCACGGTTGGCGCCGGCGGGGATTCCGCGGCGGCGGCGTTTGCTGCTCTTGCGGTGCAGATCGATCAGCACGCCGCGGACGCCACGGCTGAACGGGCTTGGCGTCCGGGCCTGGCGTGGCGCGCTCGGAAGTGGCATTGGCTCGCGAGGCAAAGGCGGGTGTGGGTCCGGACGGTGCGCCTCCGGCGCGATCCCGATCACGGCGGCAAGGGCGGCGAATAGCCTGAACGGTCTCATGGCGACGATGGGATGGTGGGCTGGTCCTACTCGCGGGCCGTGGTTTCGAAGGCGACCTTGGGGCTGCTCTCGGTCTGGCAGAGCCGAATGAGCTTGCCGCCGTCCTTGCCCAGCAGCTTCGCGGCCTCGTCGCGAAATCCGGAGACCAGGCGCCACGTGACGCTGGGCTTGAACAGGGCATCAAATGCCTTGCCGGCGGCGGCCTTGACCTTGTCGAACCCCTTGGCTTCGGCATCGATCTTGGATTTGAGCGACGGGGCCGGGAACGTCACCCGGGCGATGGAGCCGTCGGGGGCGGTGGCGGTCCACGAGGTGCCGCCGTTTTCGGTGGGGACGTGTTCGTCCTCGCGCGAGGTCGCCTCGACGGTGAGCGCGGCTTTGCACTCCTTGAGTTGCTCCTCCAGGTCCTGGATCTGGCGATCCAGCCGCACGGCTTGGGTGACGAGTTGGGCGAGTTTGGCTTCGGTCATGGTGGTCTCTTTCTGGTGGGTTCGGGGTTGAGGTGGTGTCAGCTGCCGCAGGCGCGGCGCAGGGCCTCGCGATTCTGGCGGCGGGCATATTCGAGGTTGGGACGGGTTTCCGTGGCATGGCTCCCGCGGTCCCAGGAGCGGGCGCGCTCCGCGATTTCCCGGTCGCTCCAGCCGGCGTCGCGTTCCGGATCACCGTTGGCGTCGGGGGACCCGGCGGAGATCCAGACGAGCAACACGAGAAAGAGCGCGATCGCGAGCGAAGCGAGGAGGGCGGCGAGGATCAGGAGTTTGAGGATCATGGCTTAGTGGGTTGGGGGTGGAGTGGAGCGGGGGCGGCGCGGGGTGCGCCGGCGGATGCGTTGGCCCCGGACGCGAGCGCGGTAGGCCTCCTTGCTCTCCGAAGCGCGGAGCGCGATGTGGATGGCGTGGGCCTCCTGGTCTATCCAGCGGGTGGAATGGCCGTTGACCTGAACCTGGCCGGCGGCGAGGCACTGCTGGAAATGCGCCTTGCTGTCGTGCGGGGCGGCGGGGCGGACGGAGGGCACCAGGTCTCGGCGGGTGGCCACGATGCGGCGGACGTCGTCGGGGGTGAGCCCGAGGTGTTGGAGCGTGGTCGGAGGCATGGTGCAATCCTCAGTTCTGGCTCCAGGGACGAGGTGCGGTGGCGAGGGCGGTCCAGGTGGGCTCGCCATCGTCGACGCCGGCCCAGAACCGGCCCGTCATGAACGCCGCCCGCATGCGCGCGAGCTGGGGATCGGCGAAGAGCGCGACGATCGCGGCGAAAACGAGGTGTTCGGCCTCGGTCAGATTCGCCACCTCGACACGGAGGGAGCGCCCGGCGACGGAGGGAGTGCTCACCGGGCACCTCCCACGGGGGGCGTGCGCGTCGCCGCGGCATCCAGCTTGCGGATGCGACGGAGGATCGCGGCGATGAGGGTCTTGCGGGAACCGAAGGGCTTTGCCGTCTCGAGATCGAGCGCGCGCGTCAGGACTTCCCGAGGTGCGGTTGGGATGTGATGCCGCACCGCCTCTTCGGTGTTACCGTGCGTGATGTACGCCACCGGCAGGCACGCGGCGCAGTAGAAGCTCCACGTGTCCGTGGCGGGCTTCCCGCAGAGCTGGCAAACGCTGGGGGTCTTCACTTGGCGTCCCCCCCGGTGGCCATGCCTTCGGCCAGTTTGTAGGCCCACACGAAGTCATCCCAGGTGACGCCGCGGCGCTTCTTGGAGGCGCGTTCGGAGGCATCCTGGAGCAGCATCTTGACCTTGCCGAAGCCGTCGGCCTTCGCCACCGCGAGCAGGATGTCCTCCGCCTCGCCCGTGGCGGCCCGCAGGTCGAACGCGGACGCCACCAGGTCCAGATCTTCGCGGGGCGGCATCGTGGGGAGCTGAAGCATCAGCGATCCGGCCCGGCGTTTGAGCTGCTTCAAGTATTGGCTGAACTCCCCCTTCTCCAACTCCTGCCGCATCGTCGGCGTGCCTACCAACACGAGGCCGCAGCCGGTCTTGTCGTAGATGTACCGGATGGTATCGAGGCAGCGCATGACGCTGCCCTTCTGGTAGGTGGTGAAGACGCGGTGGATCTCGTCGATGATCAGGCATTTCGACGGATCGAGGGCGGCGCAGACGTCGCGCAGGAGATTGTCGAAGCCCTGGCGACCCGGGACCCCCAGCGCCTCGGCGATCGTGCGGAGCATCAGCTGCACCCCGGACGCCGGCGGCATCTCGCAGTAGGTGGTCCGGCCATGGTTGTTGCGTCGCTGGTACTCGCGCACGCAGGTGCTCTTGCCGATCTGCGATTCACCCCAGATCAGCCCGATCTTGTTGCGCACCTGAGCGCGCCGACAGAGCCACTCCACGCGCAGCCAGACGCCGGTCTCGATGAAGCCCGTCTCCTTCACCGCCTCGCGTTCCTCGATCAACTTCTTGAAGCGGACGATCGCCTTGACCTGGTCATCGATGGGCATGCGCTCGCCGGCCCGCCGTTCGTTCTTCGCGTAACGGTACCGGTCTCTCCAGATGCGGCTCCAGGTGGTGGGGCTGTAGCCCACGTTCTGCACCAACTGCTCCCACGTCCAGTTGTGCTCCCGGGCGTACCAGTGCAGCCAGCGGACGTTCGTCTTCTGGTCCTCGGGCAGGTGATCGGTGGACGGCGTGACGGTGTGGGAGCCGATATTGATCCCCAGGAAGTTCGCCTGGTTGCTCGGATCCGGCTCGGTCTCGGGGGCCGCACTGGCGGCGTCCGGAAGCTGCTCAACTGCTGTGGTGTCGACGATCATGTGCTCTCCTCCTCACGGTGTGGTTCATCCCAATTCGCTCAGTTCTTCCATGCTGACCGCGTAGCCCGACGACGACCGGCCCTGAGCGGGTGCCGGATCGAGCTCGCGGAGATCTGACAAACTGACGGGAGCGGTATCGCGCGATGGCCGCGCCGGGCGGGCCGGCAGGGGCCGCGGTGTAGTAGAGTCGCCGCCGGTCACCTGCTTGCCGGCCAGCGCCGGGCGCCCATCGCGCGAAATCGTGGCCACCTGGCCGAAGCCGTCGCGGGCCTCGCTGCGCCGCCCGCCGCGCCAGTGCCAAGATTCGGTCCGCACCGCCTTGGCCATGGCCTTCCGGGTGGCGAGGGAGCGGGCCGCGTCATCGTCCTGCCAGCCATCGGCAAGGATCGCCTGAGGCGGGAGCTCCAGCGCCTCGACCGCCTCCGCGATCACGTGCCCGGCCTGGTAGCTGCGCCAGGCGTCGCACAGGACGATGGTCCCCCGGACCTGCGTCGTGAACGGGTCGAAGTAACAGCGCACCTTGCAGCCCTCGAATTCCCAGAGCGCCTCGTGCTGGAACCAGACCGGGAAGGCGAGTTGCGGGGTTTCCACCCGACCACCCACGGCGCCCTTGCGGACCGTCCACTCGCGCCGCTCGCGGCTGAAGAAGATGCGGAGGTTCTCCGGCAGTCGCGGCAGCGGCCGCTCGGCGATCTGCTGCTCGAAGAGCGCCTGCGGTACCCACCGGCCCCAGGCGCGGGACTCCATGGGCTCGCCGTTGACGAACGAGACGGCCCGTCCCATGGCCTCCACCGCCTGCTCGACGCTGAGGAACGACTGGCGGGGATCGCGGCGGCCTGCCTCGCACTGTGAGAGCAGCGCGGTGTTCTCCGCGTTGTCGCCGCGGAACCGGCCCACGTCACCGGGGGCCAGCGAGAGCGGCGTCCACACGCGGTCGAAGAAGTTCTCGACCGCGTTCTTCTGCTTGCTCTCCCACGCCGGCACCGTGGGCACGCCGGCCAGCGCCAGCGCATCGCGCACGATGTGCGATTCCCACGAGCCGCGCTCCAATCGGAGCGCCTCGGGCATCCCGACCGACGAGAAGGCCTCGCCGAACAACGCCACGATGTCCTCGCCCCGGTAGCTGCCCTTGCTCCTGATCACGAAGTGCCACTGGGGACAGAACCGGGTGCGCACATCGACGATGGGCAGGAACTGGAAGCGACCGACCCGGACGCCGAATTTGTCCGAGCACGCATCGCCGCCGTAGGGCCACGGGACGACGACCGGGAAGTTCACCGTGCCGTCGTCCGACTCCCAGATGGTCCCGGCGCGGAGCGGCTTTTCGTTCCCGAACGCGTCCACGTAGTGGAGGCCGCGCGGCGTGGAGATGTAGGTGGAGAACGTGCTGCTTCGGTCCCGGACGTGCGCGAGCACGCTGCTGGGCGTCTCCAGGAGGCGTTCCCAGCTGGGCGGCAGCGTGCGGGCCGTGCGCCGGAGGACGGTCTGCCGGAAGGCGGCAGTGACGAGCGGATCGTCGCCTGAGGCGACCAACCGGAAGGCCGTGACCTTGCTGCTGCCCCGCCCGCGACCGCGCACGCGGGATTCCGAGAGCTTCACGTAGACCTCGCGGACGCGGGCGATCTCGTAGTCCGTGGGCGTGTAGTCCGGCTTGTCCCCGCAGCGGGACCAGCCGGGAGCCAGGGCCTCGGCGCCGTCGCGCTCGTAGGTCTGGGTCCAGCGGCAGAGCGTGGGCCCCGAGATGCCGAGCACCTTCGCGGCACTGCCTTGGTTCACGCCCTGGACGCGCAGCCCCAGCCACTGCCGCACGATCCGCAGCCGGCGGGCGTGCTCCTTGGCATCGGAGAGGCGGATTAGCGGGCCCTGGGACTCGGCGTGGTTTGCCGTGCGGTTGCTGTCGGTGGCTGCATCGCGATCTGGGATGCGAATCTCCCCGCCCATCGGATCGACCTCGCGCGGGTCCACCGCGCCCTCGGGCTGATACCCTCTATGACCTCCGTCACTCGGCAGTACGGGCCACGTTGCTCCCAGGGCCCTATCGTGTGTGGGTAAACCGTCGAAATCATCCGGCACCAGAGCCGCGCGTGGTGCCGGGGAGTCAAGAAGACCGACCGCCTCGTGTTGCGCGCGGGTCCCGGCGGCCAGTGGGGGGGATGCCGGCAGAATCGTGGACAGGCCCTCAGGCTTCATGGGGCTCCTTGCTGCGCCGCCGGCGCTCCGACGCGATCCGCTTGGACAGGGCGTCGAGGAAGTCCTCGGGGGCGGCCTCCAGGGCGGGTGCGATGGCGGTGATCGCCTTGACCCGCGTGGTCTCGTCCCACCGCTCCCAGTAAGTGAAGCGGTTGCGGAGATCCCGGGTGAACGTCTCCTGGAAGAGCTCCATCTGGCGCTCCACATCCTCCGGGCGTCCTCCGCCGTGCTCGCCGGAGGCGGACTCCCGCACGGATGCGATGCCAGCCAAGGTGGCCCCCAGTCCGATGGGATGATCGAAGCTCAGGATCTGGGGCTCGAACTGGGCCCGCAGATCCTCGTTCTCGGCGAAGAGTTCGTGCAGGCGCTTGGCCTGGAAGAAGAGGTCGCGGGAAAAGCCCAGCGAGCTGGCGAAGTCCTCGGCTGTAAGGGTCGATGCTCGATAGTCGACTGGATCGACTTTCGGGCCCGTCGCATCATTCATGAGGTTGGCGACGCGACGGAGCTTGGAGATTCGAACGGCCCCTTCCAGAAGCGGAAACGAGAGGTAGGCCCGTTGGCCCTTGGTGAGGTTCCGACGGAACTGGAGTTCCCGAAGCATCGTCTCGTTGATCTCGTCGGCCTCGACGATGACGCAGGGGATCTCGGGGAGGTTCAGGGCCTTGGCCGCCAGGCGCCGGGTCTCGCCGTCCACGACCTCGTTGCGCTCCGTGATGCGGATCGGGGTCTTGATCCCGTGGGTCTGGATGTCCTCCAGGAAGGCGAACCATTCCGCCGAGTCCGGGGCCCACCGGGGCATCTGGCAGTTCAGCGGGTGCGGACGGAGATCCGCCGGGGCGCGGGTGACGGGGGCGGCGTTCATCGCGCACCTCCTTGGGCCGGCGTCGGGGCCTGGCTGAACTGGAAAGCGAACTCCCGGCACCGCCGGTCGGCGGCTTCGAGGTCGTCGGCGAGGGCGATCAGGGGCGTAGCCTCATCTGGACTGCCCGCGAATTCCGCAAGGGCCCGGAGGATTTCGATACGTTGGTGCAGTGGCCGCGACTCCGATGCCTCAAGGGCGGCTGAGAATACGATGGATCGAGACCTAGACATGCGTTGCCTCCTGTAGCTGCCGTCGGATGCGCGTTGCGACGACCCCGTTGCGATTGCCCTTGGCGGCGTCGTAGACCGTGCTCGGGCTATGGCCCTTCGAGAGCGCCCAACTCCGGACGGAAAATCCCCGTTCGATCAGCGCTCGCCTGATCGCGGGGTAATTCGGTTTGACTTCGGCGGTCATGATCGTCAGAACGGACGCAGATTTACGCAAAATTACGCAAAGGGTCAACATGAAAAGCGAAGATGAAGCGCATATTTTCGCCGACCGTCTGACGGGGGCACGGCATCTGCGGAACCTCACTCAAGCCGAATTGGCCGAAAAAGCAGGGGTTTCTCTACGGTCCGTTCAGATCTGGGAGGGGGGGAAGACGAACACACCTCGGCCTGCACTTTTGCGCAGTCTTGCCGCAGTTCTACAGGTCCCGGTTGGGTACCTGCTCGGGGGCTCTGCGAACGACATCCGAGATGCTGAGGGCCCGCCGTCTTGGGCTCCCTCGCATCCGACTCCGAATTGGCTGACGGAACTTGGAGAGCGGCTCGGGGATCTTCCCGACGGTACCCGGCGACGTCTCGTCGACGCGATGCACGCTATCCTGGACGCGGTGGAGCCAATGCAAACCCCGCGGGAGACGCTCCCCGCCCCTCCCGCCCCCTCACCCCCCGCTGCGGCACCGGCAGCGCCGGCGTCGCCGGTCAGATCGGAACCCCCGGAATATCATCGAGAGGTGCGGACCAAGGGAGATCCGGGGTGGCGTCCGCCGCGCGAGCGCGTCGAACTTTCCGAGGATACGAAGAAGCAGATGATCGAGGCCGCGGCGCGGGCGGCAGGCCTAGCTCCTGCCGAAGCACAGCCGCCCGCAGCCACGTTTGCTTGGCCAGGCGAAAGTGGGTCGCCGCCAGGCGCTCGAGCTCCTCGACCGACTTCCCGAGGCACTGGGCCTCAATCGCCGGCTCCAGCCGAATCCGGATCCGGGTCCGCAGCTCCGCGGCCATCCCAGGGCTCAACGTCACCGAATCCCGCGAAGTCGAAGGGCTGAGGTCGCGACGAGGATCATCCTTGGGCGTGCTCATACCGGCACATTCAAGCAAGGGGTAGGACATCCGTGGTCCTTGTGGATAGGGTGTGAACAAGTTTCCGGTTGGCGAATGAAAGATTGACGGCGGAATGGACGTGGGTAGGGATAGATTGATTGTCATGAATCCGCCACAGCCTGAGAACGCAGCAGCGCCATCGAATCCCTCTTTGCCCGAGGGACCCATGATCTACCAAGCTTGCGGTGGGGGGTACTTCACGATCGCGATCGCCGTGGTGGTTTTGCTCCTGGGCCTGGTGCTGGCAATCCAGGGCTCGATAATGGATGTGACTGTGGGGTCGAGCAGCAGCGGGCTCCTTGCTGGGGGACGGACGGTGAATGTGGATCTGCTGCGCCAGCAGGAGGTCTTGATCCGGTTGGGCTGCACCGCGTTTGTCACGGGAGCGGTGCTTTTGTGTTTGGGCCAGTTAATCTCGAACTCCCGCTATCGGGTCGTCGCGCACGGCTGATGTCCTGTTTGGGAGGCTGTGAAATTGGATTCCAAGATTGCCCACACGTCCGCGCATACCTCCTTGAAACGCTCCTTACCATGGCAACCAAGAACGAATGCGGATGGCTTCGGGCCAAGTGGATGCTCGCTGTACAGCGGTTCCTGCGATGGGCGTTATTCTTGACCATCGCCTCGGTTGCAGCCGGGGAGGAGTTGCCGACCGATGGACTCGACCGAGGCAAGCTGCTGACGGCGATATCCATCGAAATGCGCGTGGGTACGAATGCGCCGTTTCCAGTTGGAACGGGCGTGATTCTACAACACCCAAGCGGTGCCGCCGTCCTGACGACGGCACGCCACGTCGCCGAGAAGGCTACGGCAAAGCCAAGCATGCAGTTGGCCCTTCGTTTGAATCTCGCGGGCAGGACGAACCAGCTTGTAGACCTCTCGCCAAGGTCTGGGCCGTGGTTTTTTTCGGACAAGGCTGACTTGGCGATCCACCTGCTTTCTATCCCAGGCGGCATTCAGCTCGAAAACACCGCGGTGAGTTCGAATATATTCCTTCGACCTTCGAGCATTCGTCCGGGAGCTCGCATCGCGGTAATTGGGTTTCCCCTCGGGCTGAGGTCGGAATCCTATCCTGAAGCGATTCTGAGATCCGGGGCAGTTGCGCGGGTGGATGACCAGACCATTCTCGTGGACGCCACGGTTTTCCCAGGCAACAGTGGAGGCCCAGTCTTCTATGTGCCGCCTCCGCCGAG